>DATMNH010000151.1:0-34372 GCA_035568975.1 Casimicrobiaceae bacterium | reverse complement strand
CCGAAACCTTCCGAGTCGAGACAACGAATTAGCGGCCCAAACGCAACCGCTCTGACGAGAAACGGCCGGCCCGGGCTACTACGTTTTCAGGCCAGGGCGCGCGGGTCGACCGTAGGCAAGGTCGCTGGCTGCATGGATGTCCGCGGGTCGAAGACCCGCCAGTCCTTCAATAAGAACTTTGCAGCGTAGCTAGCGCGTCCTTATATAAGGACACTCCTCTATAAGGTCTTCTTTCTATAGAGGGTCTTTCTATAGAACGCGCGCGAGGCTTTCACGAATCCAACTCCTCTTCAATATCGCCGATGACCTTGCGCGTCTTGTCGAACTCAGCCAAAAAGAGTTCCATTGTTTTCGCCCTGAATTCCTTTCTGCTGTGCCGTTCCTGAAACTCGCATGGGCCGAACGCGTAGCCGGTTTTGTACGGCAGCCGGATCAGCTTGAGCACTCCATACGACACGAGCATCTTGAAGATAGCCTCGCGTCGTTTCTCGTTTGGTCGGGCCTGACCTTTCTTGCGCGCCCAATGGTCGCGGAAATCGGACGTGAACAAAACACAGCCATCCTTCGCTAGCGGACCCGGCGTGTATTTGTGCGCAAGATCGAGGCGCAAGCCGAAAGTGATCGTCGTGGTAATTGCGAAGTCAGCTTCCATTGGCGAATGCAAACGTTTCAGGAGTGCAACAGGGAGATGGATTGGCAACGGCCTGCGTTCGATCTGAACTACACCCGCGGCGACCGCAAGGCGTGCTTTGTACAAAGCGAAGATGCTCTTGTGCCCGCGGATCAGCTTCGGATCGTTCTCACCGTAGCCATGATGCAATCGGCAATAGACTTCAACGAGGCTGATAAAGATCGGCTTGGGGTCGTTGGAGTCCGGCTTGAACGTCCCGTACACCCACGTCCCATCGTTGCCCCGCTTGACGATTGCTTTGCGACCCGGATGCAAGATGCAGGGGAACGACTTTGATTGCATCACTGTGCTGATTTCCACATCCTCTGGCTGGTTCCAATCGTAGTGGTCCATCGGCAGTTCGAGATAGCGCATGATCTTCTCGGCGCCGGCATCGTGGTACGCGAGATCGAGATCAGGGTTGGCTGACTCGCGCTTCTTGGCCCCCTTGAAGCGCGCCTTCGTCTCGAGGCGCTCCTTCTTGAACGCGGCTTTGTCGGGATCTTCCTCCGCCGGCGATTCGACTGGCTGCTGCCGCGGTGCCGGTAATCGCGGCCGTACTTTCGGGACTTGACGTTCGGTGGGCGTTGCTGTTTTACTATTCATGTTCGCTCTTCCTTTCTCGAAAGGGTCTAGTGAACATCATCGGTTCGATCCCCCGTCCAAAGCGGGGGATCATTTTTCTTCGGTTCTCACGCCGCGTTGTTCGCGATCTAGCTAAAGTATTCTGTTTGACCGGGCGGTCCGTCCAGCATGTCGACCATGTCCGTCCGGATGGCCGTCCGGATCGCTCACTCAAACGCGGGATTGATTTGCCCTCGCGCGTTATGTTTCAATCGCGCTGTCCTCCGACACCCTCGGTGCGGCAAAAGAAGTACCCGGACCGCTTCCTCGTGAACCGAGCAGCGGCCGGGCCGTCTTAGGGGTCGGGATTTAGTCGGAAACTTCGTCGTCGAAGGACTCGACGTACGCTTTCTTCACCGCATCCCACATTCGGTTTACTGCGGCCACAGCGCCGGCAAGCTTATGCATATCGAGCCGCGTGAGCGTCTGGGAAGGTGTGTCGGGAATCCGGAACCGAACACGAACATCGTTCAGCTTTTCCTTCGCGTTGTGCAGCGCCGCTATGGCCTCGAAGGACTTCTCGTACTCGGTCGGCTCCTCGTAATCGTCATCGCCGGGCCGGGATTGTTGCGGCGGATCGTTGGGGTCCGTGCGCTTAAGCCGGCTCACTTTCAATCTCGTCTCGGTCATGGTCAGTCCCCCCGCTCGCGCTTAAGCCGAGGCAGCGACAGTTGATGCGCGTCGTAGATCTTCTCGATGATTTTGTCGAGGTGATATCCGATACCGCCAAGCTCGATGCTGACCTCCTTGAGCAAATCGGTGGCCGTAACATCGTACGTGGGGTGAAGGGGTGGTGTAGCGCTCACGGGTGCGGCCGTCTTGTCCATTCATCGCTCCTTTGTTTGATCGGTCAGAGCAGGCGCGCTAGACTCGGTCCCACATATCCGATGGACGACGAATCGTGCGCCCTGCACATGCAAGCGTACCGTCTTACCCTGCACCAGTGCCATGGCGGTCTTACCTCTATGACAAGCTGCCGTTCGACGTCGAAAAAGACTTCATCCCGATCTCGCTGGCGGCGTACATTCCGCAGATCCTGGTGGCGCATCCGTCGGTACCCGCGAATAACATCAAGGAGCTGATCGCGCTCGCCAAGTCGCAGCCGGGAAAGCTCAACTACGCATCCGTCGGCACCGGTTCGCCGGGCCACATCGCGGGAGAGCTCTTCAAGCTCAAGACCGGCATCGACATGGTCCACGTCCCCTACAAGGGAGGCGGCCCGGCGGTGACCGACACGCTCGGCGGCCAGGTGCAGCTCCTGTTCGTCTCGATGCCGGCGGCCTTGCAATATGTCAAGGCGGGCAGGTTGAAGGCGATTGCCGTGACCAGCGACAAGCGCAGCGCCGCGGCGCCGGATATCCCGACGATCGCCGAGTCCGGCGTTCCGGATTGCGTCGTCAACTCGTGGTACGGCGCGTTGGTGCCAGCCAGAACATCGCCGGCGGTAGTTTATAAATTGCAGGCGAGCTTCGCCAGGGTGCTGCAAATGCCCGAGGTCAAGGAGCGGCTTTTTGCACAGGGTGCGGAAGCGGCGTTCTCGACCTCGGCCGAGTTCGACCGGCTGATCCGCGACGAGCTCAAGCAGTGGGAGTTCGTCATTCGCGAAGCCAGGATAAAACCCGAATGAGCCGGATGAGCGCTTAGCATGGGCGGCAAGGACCGACTCGAATTGGACCGCGAGACCGTGCGCCTCGTGGGCGCACTCATCCTGCGCGCCCGCATTGCGCAGCGTGTGATCGACGACTGGAACCAGGAACAGGTCGACGAAGTCGTCACCGCGGCAGGATGGGCGATCATCCATCCGGAGCACAATCGCATGCTTGCCGAGATCGCAGTGCGCGACACGGGCCTCGGCAACGTCGCCGACAAGATGGCCAAGAACAGGCGCAAGACCATCGGTCTGCTCGACGATTTGCGCGGCGCCAGGTCGGTCGGCGTGATCGCCGAGTTGCCGGAGCTGGGCTTGACCGAAATCGCGCGACCGGTGGGAGTAGTCGCCGCCGTCACCCCATCGACCAACCCCGGAGCCACACCGGCCAACAACATCATCAATGCGCTCAAGGGTCGAAACGCGATCATCCTTGCCCCATCCCCCAAAGGCCATTCCACCGGCGCCCTGCTGCTCGAGTACATGCACGCCGAGCTCGATCGCATCGGCGCGCCGCGGGACTTGATTCAGCAACTGCCGGCGCCGGTCACGCGAGAAGCGACCGTCGAGCTCATGCGCCAGGCGGACCTCGTCGTCGCGACGGGCTCGCAGACCAACGTCCGTGCGGCGTATTCCAGCGGGACGCCGGCGATCGGCGTCGGCGCGGGCAACGTGGTCGTGATCGTCGACGAGACCGCGGACCTGCGCGATGCGGCGAAGAAGATCGCCGCCTCGAAGACATTCGACCACGCGACGAGCTGCTCGTCGGAGAACAGCGTGGTGGTGGTCGAGGACGTTTACGCGCCGACGATCGCCGCGCTTGTCGCGGAAGGGGGTGTCATGCTCGACGCTGCCGAGTCGGGAAAGCTCTCAGTGGCGATGTTCGAGCATGGCAGGCTCGCTCACCGATTCACGGCGCAATCGGCAGCGGTGATTGCCGACCGTGCGGGGCTCGCGCGTTCGGCGCTTAAGAGCGCTGCTTTTCTGATGGTCGAGGAAACCGGTGTCGGCGCCGCTCATCCTTTCTCGGGCGAGAAGCTTTCGCCCGTGCTCGCCGTCTATCGGGCACGGGATTTCGCGCACGCGGCGGCGCTTGCTGAGAGCATCCTTCGCTACCAGGGAGCGGGTCACTCGGTCGGGCTGCATAGCAAGAACGACGCGCGAGCGATCGCGCTCGGCCTCGAGTTGCCGGTATGCCGCGTCATCGTCAACCAGGCGCATTGCTTCGCCACTGGCGGCAGCTTCGACAACGGTCTTCCCTTCTCGCTGTCGATGGGATGCGGAAGCTGGGGCGGCAACAGCATTTCCGACAACTTGAACTACCGCCACTTTCTCAACATCACTCGCGTAGTGCGCCCCCTGGGCACTCCCCGGCAGGAGCCGACCGAGGCTCTGCTCTTCGGAGCCTATCGGCGGAAGTTCGGCGCTTAGTGAGGATTACCGAAATGCGCGACAGCTTCCGTAAGACTCGCGTCGTCCCCGCCCCCGATTCAAGCACTCGAGGGCACGCTTCAGCGGGGACCCAGCGGCGTTCGTCAAAAGACACTGGATTCCCGCTTGCGCGGGAATGACGATATTAAGGGTCCGAGCGTCACGCCTTCGTAACGCTCGATACAGCTCAGTGATGTCCGTCATGCGCACCTTGCGCGACGTGATCGACCATCACGCCGAGGCGCGGCCTGACGGTCCGTTTCTGTTCGCCCCCGAGCCCGGCGGCCTCATTACCTATCGCGAGCTCCGCGAGTCGAGCCACGCGCTCGCGGGATTCCTCGCCGCTGCCGGGGTTGCTCCCGGCGAAGTGGTGTCTTTCATGCTGCCCAACGGCGCCGCCGCCGCGACGCTGCTGCTTGGCGTCATGGTTGCGGGGCATGTCGTGTCTCCCTTGAATCTCCTCGCTCAGGACGCGCACCTCGCATACACCCTCGTGCATTCCGAAACGCGCTTTGTGTTTGCCGCGCCCGAATTCGTCGACCGGATAAGGCGGCTGCTTAACACGACTGCGCGCAAGGTCACGGTGCGCGCGACCGATCCCGACACGCTGCAACTCGACGGCGGGCTCGCCCGTACGCCGATAGCCGTCGATTCGCGCACGCCCGCATTGCTGATGTACACCTCGGGCACCACCGGCTTGCCCAAGGGTGCGCTCTTGTCGCACGGCAATCTGGTGCACGCGGCAGAAGCCGTGGTCGGCGCCCACGCGCTGACTGAGGTGGACAGGGTGCTGTCGTCGCTCCCCTTGTATCACGTCAACGGGCAATGCATCGCGACCATCAGTCCCGTTTTCGCCGGAGGCAGCATCGTGCTGCCGCGCCGTTTCAGCGTGTCGCAGTGGTGGCCGCTGGTCGAGCGCTATCGCCCCACGTGGCTCAATATGGTGCCGACCATCATTTCGTACTTGCTCAACGGACCGGATCTCAGCCCCGCGCAGGTCGAGGCCTGCCGCGGCATTCGCTTCGGGCGCTCGGCGTCGTCGCCGTTGCCGCCGGAGCAGCACAAGGTTTTCGAGCGGCGCTTCGGCGTTTCGGTGATCGAGGCGATGGGGCTGACCGAATGCGCGTCGGTCGCGTTTGCCAACCCTCTCGATCCTGCTCGCCGCAAATACGGCACGCCGGGGCTGCCGCTGGGTCTCGAGGCGCGCGTGGTCGGGCCGGACGGATCCGAGCTCGAGCGCGGCGCTTCGGGCGAGATCCAGTTGCGCGGCGCCAACGTCATGCTGGGCTACTACAAGGAACCCGAGCTCACCGCGGCAACGCTGAGCGCGGAGGGCTGGCTCGCCACCGGCGATCTCGGTTACTGCGACGACGATGGCTTCTATTTCATCACCGGCAGGCTCAAGGAGCTGATCATCAAAGGCGGCGAGAACATCGCGCCGCGCGAAATCGACGAGGCCTTGCTTAAGCATCCCGCGGTGCTGGAAGCCGCGGCGGTGGGTATACCGGATGCGCACTACGGACAGGAGATCCTGGCCTGCGTGGTCCTCAAAGCGGGCATGCAATGTTCCGAGGAAGCGTTGCGCGCGCACTGTATCCGCGAGCTCGGCCCTTACAAGACGCCCAAGATCCTGCGCTTCGTCGACGATCTGCCCAAAGGCGCGTCGGGAAAGGTGCAGCGTCTGAAGCTGCTGGACGTCACGTGATCTGGATGGGTTCGTGAGGGGCGCAGTTGCCGTTTACGCGGCTTTGCGCGCCACGCCGCTGCACGACTCGCTAGAATGCCGATCGCGGCGATGAAAGAGTTGTCGCTGTCAGATCCGGCAGGGGGGCCAATGCCGTACGGTCTACGGGGAGCGATCCGCTGCGTTGTGCTGCTTGTGCTCGCAAACGGGCAGGGTGCCTTCGCCTTGCCGCCGGGCATTGCCGCGGAGGTCGTGGACCTTCAGGGCAGCGGCGAGCGAAGGCCCGCACCGGATGCCTCCTGGGTGCCGGCGCGCGCACGGGACGATCTATCCGCGGGGGCTTTCGTGCGTACAGGTCCCGCGAGCAAGATGGCGCTGGTCTTTGCCGACGAGACCCAGGTCCGCCTCAACCAGAACTCGCTGCTGCAGGTAAAAAGCGTCGCCGGCGGCGCGGGCACAAAGACGACGCTGCGCCTGGAGCTCGGACGTGCATGGTCGCAGGCGAAGCGCGTTCCGGACGGGCTTCAGCTCGAGTCGCCGTCCGCCACGGCTGCGATCCGCGGCACCTCATGGGAGCTCGAAGTCGACGTCGCCGGCACAACGACCTTGGCCGTGCTGACTGGTTCGGTCGACTTCTTCAATGCGCTCGGAAGTGTCACCATAGCCGCCAACGAAGCGGCAGTGGCGGTCGTGGGCCAGGCGCCGGTGCGAATCGCGCTCAGCAATCCGCACGACCGCGTGCAATGGGTGAACGCGCTCAAGTTCGACGCCCGCCACTTTGCGCCTTGGGCACCGCAGTCCCCGGCGCTGAGCGCCGCGCTGGCCGCAGTCGAGCGCAACGATGTAGCCGCCGCGAAATCGCTGCTCGATTCAGAGCGTAAGCGCCGCAGCCGTGACATCGCGGTCTATTCGGCGCTGGGTGAAATGGAGCTTGTCTCGGGCAACTTCGACCGCGCTATCGCCGTCTTCAGGGAAGGGCTGATCGTCGCTCCACGCGATCCCGAATTGCTGTCGCAGGTGGTGCGCGCGCAGCTCCTCTCCGATCGCGTCGCCGAGGCAGAAGAGACCCTGGCGATGCCGCGCGACGCGGATACCGGCGACATCCTCGTCGCCGCCGGCGAAACCGCGAGACGGCAGGGCCGAGCGCCGGATGCGCTCACCAACTTCGCTCGCGCGACGGTCGTCGACGCCAGCAACGATCGCGCCTGGTATTCGCTGGGCGCAGCACAGAACGAGCTCGAGCGCACGATCCCGGCACGCCGCAACCTGCTGCAGGCGCTCAAGCTCAACGCCACCGGTGCGGGCTACGAAGGCGAGCTGGGAACGCTCGAAACGTTCGTCAATCACTTCGGCGCGGCAGAGCAAGCGTTCGAGCGGGCCTTGCAAGCCAACCCGGGCGATTACGTCGCGCTCACCGGCATGGGCCTGCTGCGGCTCAAGCAGGGACGTCCGCAAGCTGCGCTGGACGCGCTCCTCCGTGCCGGCGTGATGGAGCCGAACTACGCGCGCGCCAAGGTGTACACCGCGATCGCGTACTACCAGACAGGGCGCCATTCCGAGGCTATCGCGACGTTGCGGCAAGCCGCCCTGCTGGATGACAAGGACCCGCTACCCTATCTATTGTTGTCCCAGATCTATACCGATCTCTTCCGCGCCGGCGACGCCGTGCAGGCTTCGCGCGAGGCGCTGCGCCGTCTTCCCAACCTCAAATCGCTCAATCAGGTCGCCAACGATCAGCAGGGCAAGGCCAACCTGGGCTTCGCACTGGCTTTTTTCGGCCTCGAGGAATGGGCGCTCGAGATCGCGCAACAATCGTACTATCCCTATTCCGGCGCGAGCCATCTGTTCCTTGCCGACCGCTACCGGGGTGACTTCAACAAGAACTCGGAATTGTTCCAGGGATTTCTGACCGACCCGATCGCCTTCGGCGGCAGCAACCGCTTCTCCACGCTGGTGCCGGCCGCGGGCAACTACGCGACCTTGGGCAACACCTACTCGCGAAGCAACGTAGAGCGGTTGTGGAATCCTTACGTGCGCTTGAACGGGGTCGTCGACTGGCTCACGCGGGGCGCGTATTTCGCAGACGCCGAGAGCGGCTCAGGGACGGCGATCATCAGCGATGTCGATCCCAACGGAAGGCAGGTTTCGGTCAAGGGCGACGAACGCATCGAGCTATACGCGCTCGGTGCGGGCAGTCTCGTCACCGAGCAATTGGGCCTTTTCGCCTACGCCACCAAGATTCGTGACAGGGTAACCCTCCGCAATTTCACCAGCACCGAAGGCGACCTGAAGAAGGATCGCGCCGATGTCGGAGCGAGCTTCCGCTTTTCGCCGACTTCGATAACGTGGATCAAGTTCGGGCGCACCAACGAGAATCGCACCTTCGACCGCTATTTCGTCCCCAGCGAGGACGTCACGTCCGCCAACGGCGCGTCATCGGCCTTCAGCGGGCGTCCGGAGGAATACCAGGCGCGGCACACCATGGATCTGACGCCGACCGATCATCTTGCGTTCGGCGCGGAAGCTGCGCGGGATCTGCGGAAGAGCAATTTCTTCGCGGGCACCGTATCCACGGGTGGCCCGAACGGCAATGTCAGCATCGGCTTTCTCGATGACCGCGAGGTGAAGCTGAAGTCGCGGCAGGGCTACGTCTCGTACATCAAGGACATCTTGCCGAATCTCTCGGTGCAGGCTGACATGTTCCGCCAGCAATTCACGCAGAATATCGACGACTTCCAGGCATCCCTGGTCATCATCGGCGACACCCGCATTCCGCTCACCCAGGAAACGTTCGCCAACGTGACCGATACCCGTTGGAACCCGCGTGTGGGGGTGGTATTCAAGCCGGGAAATCTAGTCGTGCGCGCAGCGTGGCAGCAATGGACACAGCCGGCTTCCGTCAGCACGCTCGCGCCGGTCGCGACCGCCGGGATCGAGATCGATGATCGCCTGGTTTCCGCCGGTGGCAACGCGAAGCGTGGCGTGGTGCAGGTGCATTTCGAGCCGGATGACCAGACCGCAGTGGCCGGCTTCATCGATTACCAGAAGATACGAAACCTCGGCGAATCCGGATTTCGCATCCCGACGCCGCAGATCGAGTTCGTCGACCTGCTGCGCAACGCGCAGACGTCGAACGTGACGGCCATCGATCTCTCCGAGGGCACCGCCGATTTCGACGCGGGGCGGGCCACGTCCGCTGGCATCACGATCAACCGCATCCTGAACCCGACGCTTTCGGTCGCCGCGAAATACGTGCGAACGCGAAACGATGCCGACATCTACTCCAAGGACGACGCGGGCAACCTCACCGTGGCGACCGGGATCGCGAAGATCCCGTTCACGCCGCGCGATTTCTTCTCCACCGGCATGACCTGGGTTTCCCCGCAGCACGTCTACTTCAGCGCGCAGGCCGTGTACCGGTCGCGACGCTTCGTCGACCGCGACAATACCGAAGCCAGCGCGCTCAGAGCGGACTGGAATGGCCAGGTGCTCGCGTTCTGGGAAACGCCCGACAAGCGCTGGATCTTCGGCGCCGCGGCGCTGAACCTCGGCAGCAAGGGCGCCAAGGAGCGCTACATTGCCGATGTCCGCTTCCGCTTCTAGCCGCCTGCTGCAATCAGGAGGCCGCCAACGCATCGTCGAGGCGGCCGTCGCGGTCATTGCGCTGGGGGCGCTCTGGCTGCTGAGCTTCACGCCCCAATGGCGGCAGCTCGAGTTCAAGACCTTCGATGCGTACACCGCACTCGCGGCGCGCGGTCCGGGCGACACGCCAGTGGTCATCGTCGCGATCGATGAGCCCTCGTTCCGCGAGCTCGGTCTTCACTGGCCGTTCCCGTGGCGCATGCACGCCGAGCTGATCGGGCGCGCCGCGAGCGACGGAGCCCGTGTCATCGCGTTCGACCTGATTTTTGCCGAGTCGGCGAACGCGGCGGACAACGAGCGGCTGGCGGCGGCGATTCGAAATTCGGGCAACGTCGTACTGGCCAAGACCCGTCAAATGTCGCAGACGTCGGTAAGCCTCGAATGGACGCTGGTCGAACCGATGCCGGAGCTCGTCGCGGCCGGCGCCCGTACAGGCGAAGTAGGCGTCGATCCCGACGCGGATTTCGTCGTACGCATGATGCCGGCGTCGCCCGACAGTTTCGATCGGGAGATCGTGCGCCTCGCAAACGGGAGCGACCCCTCGCCAGGGTCGAATGCCGCGCCCTTGCTCATCCGTTACGAAGGGCCGCACGGAAGCTTTCCCACCGTTCACTATTACCAGACGTTGTCGCCCGGCATGCTTCCGGCAGGTTTCTTCAAGGACAAGATCGTCCTGATCGGGCTGGATGTGCATGCTTCACCCGAGATTACGCGTGCGCTGGCCGACCTGTACAACTCGCCGTTTCTCGACTCGGAGGGCGGCGCAATGCCCGGGGTCGAGATTCACGCGAACATCATCTCGAATCTTCTCCAGGGCCGAGCGCTGGTCCCTGCCTCGCAGGCGCTCAACACCATTGCTGCGGGCGTGCTCGTCCTCGGCGTGGGCCTGGTGGGCATTCGACGCAGCCCTGCGGTCACTTTCGTGACGCTGGCGGCCTTCAGCGTTGCGATGCTGGTCGTCAGCTATGCGCTGTTCGTCTATGACGATTTCTGGCTGTCACCGCTGTTGCCGATCGCCGCAGCGGCGGACATGTTCATCGTGCAGACCGCCGTCGGCTTCCTGACCGAGCGCCGGCGCGCGCAGGAGACCAAACGCGCCTTCGCCCAATACGTACCGGCGGAGGTCGTCAATCGCCTGATCGAGCAGCCGGAATTGCTCGAGCTGGGTGGCGAGGAACGCGAGCTCACCTTGCTGTTCGCCGACCTCGCGAACTTCACGACCATGTCCGAAAAACTGGCGCCACGCGCGGTTGTCGCGGTGCTGGGCAAGTACTTCGACGCGATGAGCACGGTGATCTACCGCCACTCCGGGACGGTGGACAAGTACATAGGCGACGGCATCATGGCGTTTTGGGGCGCGCCATTGCCGGACGACCGGCACGCCGAACGTGCCTTACAGGCAGCCATCGACATGCAGGATCAATTCGTCAAGCTGGCGCGGCGGCTCGGGCGAAAGGGCGCGCCGGACATGTCGATGCGGATCGGAATTCACACGGGCAATGTCATCGTGGGCAATGTCGGCTCCCGCGCGCGTTTTGCCTACACGGCGATCGGAGACGCAGTCAACCTTGCATCCCGGCTCGAGGGCGCCAACAAGGCATACGGCACGTCGATCCTGTTGAGCGAGGCGACGGTGCGGCATCTCAAGGGTCGGGTGCCACTCAGACCGGTCGACTCGGTCATGGTCAAGGGACGCTCCGACGCGGTGATGATCTTTACGCCTTGCGCCGACGAAACACTCGCCGAATTGTCGCGCGCAGCCCTCGACGCCTTCAACGAGCGTTCCCTGGACCAGAGCCTTGCGCTTTGGCGACAACTGCTAAGCGCCTATCCGGCCGACGGCATAGCGGCCGCGTTCGTGAAACGCATCGAATCGTTGCAAAGTGCTGCGACGAGTGACTGGACCATCGCCACGGCGTTGGACAAGTTGTAACACGGGGGAGTGCGGGGGAACGCCGAACGAGGGTAGGAGCCGATGTGCGATGCCATGGGCAGCCACCAGGAGTAATGAGTGATGATTGCAGCGCTGCTGCCAGGGCCGATGCCCGTCGTTCTCTACGGGATGCTGGTCGCACTCTTCGCCGGATTCGTCCGCGGCTTCGCCGGCTTCGGCCTGTCGGCGTTCATCGTTGCCGGCATGTCGCTCTGGCTTTCGCCGCAGAGCATCGTTCCGGCGGCGATGATGCTGGAGATTGTAGCCAGCGTATCGTTGCTGCGTTCGGCGTGGCCGCATGTCTCGTGGCGCTGGATCCGGCCGCTGATCGCCGGCTACGCCGTGTCGGTGCCGCTCGGCGTCTGGTGCCTGTCGATCCTGCCCGAGCTGCCCCTGCGTCTGGCGGTATCGACCATCATTCTCTGCGTCGCGACGACGCTTCTCGCCGGCTTTCGACCCCGCTGGGGCGATGGCATCGGTGTTCGGCTTGGGACCGGGCTCATCGCCGGGTTCATGGCTGGCTTGTCGTCGGTCGGAGGAATGATCGCCGCCATGATGCTGTTCACGACGTCGCTCCCGGCGGCCCGGCTGCGGGCGACGCTGATCACGCTCTTTGTGCTGAGCGCCTCCTATGCGTTGCTATGGGCGGGACAGCGCGGCCTCGTCAACCGAGGCACGCTGCTGTGGGCGGCGTGGCTGGTTGCTCCGATGCTGATAGGCAGCGCGATCGGTCGCCATGGTTTCGCGCGTGCCAGCGAGGCACAGTTTCGCCGCGCCATGCTGGGAGTGCTCGCCGCGGTCGCCGCCATGGGCATGATCCGGGCGCTATGGGCGAGCCTTGCATAACGCGTGGCGCTGCGCGCGCGGATGCCGGTAAAACAAGGGCTGAACACGCGAGCGTTCCCATTCGCGCGTTCGCCTTTCGTCGATTGCCGGCATCGCGATCCTTTATACTATCCGTACGTCTCACCGTCTCGCCGCGATCCGCCGGCCACGGCAGGATGCGCTCATGACCCGCACCATCGCGTTCGATCAGCGTTCACGACAACAGACGCACTTCACGACGTGCTACATGTGCGCCTGCCGCTGCGGCATCAAGGTCACCATCGAGAGCAACAAGGTACGCTTCATTCAGGGCAATCTGAACCACCCGGTGAACAAGGGCGTGTTGTGCGCCAAGGGCTCCGCCGGGATCATGAAGCAATATTCCGCCGCAAAGCTCAGGAAGCCGCTGAAGCGCAAGTCCGGAAGCGAGCGCGGCGCGGCGGACTTCGTCGAGATCGAATGGGACGAGGCGCTGGAAATCCTTACCGCGCGTTTGTCGAAGATTCGTTCGACCAACCCGACAGAGCTCGCGTTTTTCACCGGCCGCGATCAGATGCAGGCGCTGTCGGGCTTGTGGGCGCAGCAATTCGGCACGCCCAACTGGGCGGCGCACGGCGGGTTCTGTTCGGTGAACATGGCGGTGGCCGGCCTGTACACGATAGGCTATTCCTTCTGGGAATTCGGCGCGCCCGACTGGGAGCACGCCAAATACTTTCTGCTTTGGGGCGTGGCCGAGGATCACTCGTCGAACCCGATCAAGATCGGCCTCGAGAAACTCAAGCGGCGCGGCGCCAAGTTCGTGTCGATCAACCCGATCCGCACCGGCTATTCGGCCATCGCCGACGAATGGCTGCCGATTCGCCCGGGGACCGACGGGCTGCTGGCGCTGGCCATCGTGCACGTATTGCTCAAGCGCGGCTTGATCGACTGGGAATTCCTGATCCGTTACACCAATGCGCCATGGCTTGTCGTGCAGACGCCGGGCATCGCCGGCGACGGATTGTTTGCGCGCGACGCGGAAGATCATCCACTGGTGTGGGACCAGCAGGCACAGCGGCTGGTCAACGGCCTGGAACCGGAGATCGCGCCGGCGCTGTTCGCGACGGTCAAGCTCGATGACGGCCGCGTTGCCAAGAGCGTCTTTTCTCTTGCCACCGAACGCTATCTCGACGAGCGCTATTCGCCGGAGCGGGCGGCCGCGGCGTGCGGCATTCCGGCGGAGACCATCACCCGCATCGCGTACGAGATGGCGCATGTCGCGTTCAACGAGGCGGTCGAACTGCCGATTACCTGGACCGACATGTACGGACGGATTCACGGCAAAGTCGTCGGCCGCCCGGTGGCGATGCACGCCATGCGCGGGATTTCCGCGCACTCCAACGGTTTTCACACCTGCCGCGCGCTGCACCTGATCCAGATGCTGCTTGGCGCGCTCGACGGCCCGGGCAACTTCCGCGCGCGGGCGCCGTATCCGCGGCGCATCCCCATGCGCACGCTGCCTGAAAATGATCCGGCGATTATTTTCGCTCCCGACACGCCGCTCAAACGCATGCCCAACGGCAACCCAACTCGGCCCGAAGATCTGGTGATCGACAAGGACGGCAAGCCGTTGCGCATCGACAAGGCCTACTCCTGGGAGACGCCCTTGTCGCCGCACGGCCTGATGCACATGGTCATCACGAATGCGGCGAATCGGGATCCGTACCCGATCGACACCTTGCTGCTGTTCATGGCCAACATGGCCTGGAACTCGACCATGAACACCGGCGAAGTGCGCGAAATGCTGGTGCGTAAGGATGAGCGCGGCGAATACGCGATTCCGTTCCTGGTGGTGGTGGACGCGTTTCACTCCGAGACGGTCAATTTCGCCGACCTCGTGCTACCCGACACGACTTACCTCGAGCGCTACGACGCGATCTCGCTTCTCGATCGTCCGATTTCCGAGCCGGATGCGGCAGCCGATGCTATCCGGCATCCGGTCATCGCGCTCGACCGCGACGTGCGGCCGTGGCAGGAGGTGCTCATCGAGCTCGCATCGCGGCTCAAGTTTCCTGCTTTTACTACCGCTGACGGCTCGCGCAAATTCCGCGACTACAAGGATTTCATTGTCAACTACGAAAAGTTTCCCGGTATCGGGTTTCTCGCCGGCTGGCGGGGTGTCGACGGCGACTCGCACTTACGCGGCGCGCCGAATCCGAAGCAGTGGGAAAAATACATCGAGAACCAGTCGTTCTTCTCCTACCCGTGGCCGGACAACATGCGCTACTACCGGTTCGCGAACAAGGACTACCTCGAATTCGCGGAAAAGCACGCGCTGTTCGGCACGCCGCCCGTGGCGGTGATCATGCAGATGTATTCCGAGCCGCTGCAGAAGTTTCGTCTCGCCGGGCAGGGTCTGTACGACGGGCCGCAGCCTTCATCGCCGACGGACCAGGAGCGTTTGGCTAAATATTTCGACCCCTTGCCATTCTGGTACGAGCCGCTGGAAAGCGCGCGACTGTCGCGCGACGAGTACCCGTTGCACGCAATCACCCAGCGTCCGATGATGATGTACCACTCGTGGGACTCGCAAAATGCGTGGCTGCGACAAATCATCTCCGAGAATTACCTTTACATGAACCGCGGCACCGCCGCGCGGCTCGGACTCGGCGATTTCGACTGGGTGTGGGTCGAGTCGCACCATGGCCGCCTGCGCTGCCAGCTGAAGACCATGGAAGGGGTCGAGGCGAACACCGTCTGGACCTGGAACGCCATCGGCAGGCAGGCCGGAACGGCGGGGCTGGACGAAGACGCATCGGAAGCGACCGCGGGATTCCTGCTCAATCATCTGATCTCGGAGCTGTTGCCCAAAGGGCGTGCCGACGATCGCCGGCTCACCAACTCGGACCCGGTCACGGGTCAGGCCGCGTGGTTCGACCTGCGCGTGAAGGTCAGCAAGTGCGCTGTCGGCGAGACCGGCATCTGGCCGAAATTTCCCATGTCCAAGCGCCTGCCTGGCGACAGCGGCCGGCGGCCGTCCACCTGGCGCTATCACACCGAGCCCGCAGCGTGAGACTCGGCCTCGTCATCGACCTCGACACCTGTGTGGGCTGCCACGCGTGCGCGACCGCGTGCAAGGAATGGAACGCGTCGTCGCCGGTGAGCGGGCCGCTGTCCGATTACGAGCCCTTCGGCGCCGAACCGTCCGGTGTATGGTTCAATCGCGTGCGCCACTATGAGGTTGGCGAGTATCCGGCCAGCAAGACCATCAATTTTCCGATGTCCTGCATGCACTGCGCCGACGCGGACTGCGTGACGGTCTGCCCCACCGGTGCGTCGTACAAGCGCGCCGACGGCATCGTGCTCGTCGATCAGGACAAGTGCATGGGATGCAACCTTTGTGCATGGGCGTGCCCCTACGGTGCGCGCGAGCTCGACACCGCGTCGGGCACGATGAAGAAGTGCACGCTTTGCGTCGATCGCATCAACGACGAGCTGTTGCCACCCGAGGAGCGCCAGCCGGCGTGCGTGCTCGCCTGTCCGACGCATGCGCGGTTCTTCGGCGATTTCGACGATCCCGAATCGGAAGTCTCGCGCCTGACTGCCGAGCGCGGAGGCTTCGGCCTGATGCCCGAGCTGGGATATGCACCGGTCAATCAGTACTTGCCGCCGCGCGAGTTGAAGCCGGTGATCGGAGCGAAGGACGTGAAGGCGCTCCTCGAACGCGGGCTTGCGAGCCTGGCGAGCCCCGTGATTCGCCGCTGAAGCGCGGCTGGCTCGAGATCGCCATGAAGCCATCGTTCAGCATCATTTTCTTTACCGTCAGCTCGGGCGCGGGCCTCGGGCTGCTCGCACTGCTTGCGCTCGGCGATTTGCTGGACCGCGCGCTGCCATCGGATGCGCTGATACAAGGCATTGCCGTGGCGCTGGTGCTCGTCGCGGCAGGCCTCACCTCGTCGGTGCTGCACCTCGCCAAACCCGCGAATGCCTGGCGCGCGTTCTCGCGATTTCGCACTTCGTGGCTGTCGCGCGAGGCGATGCTTGCCGCGTGTCTTTTTCCCGTGGCGTTCGCCTACGGCGTACTGGCCTGGACGGCCGGGAATGGCCCGGCGCGTGCACTGGCGGCACTTGGCGTTGCGCTGCTCGCGTGGGCGGTGCTCGTTTCGACCGCAATGATCTATGCGAGCCTCAAACCTATCCGGCAGTGGCACAGCGCGTGGACGCCGGTCAATTATCTGCTCCTCGGCCATTGGTCCGGCGCGGTGTTGCTGCTGGGACTGGCGCGGGTCCACGCGGCGCACGAGCGGTCTTTGGGCTGGCTCGCGGGCGGGCTCGGCGTTGCGGCGCTGATCGCGAAAATAGGGCAGTGGCGCGCAATCACCGCCGGCGCGCGCGATGCGCCAACGCTCGAGCGCGCGATCGGCGTACGGGAGGGTGTGCGGCCGCCGGGGATGACGGTGGCCAGGGCGCGGCTCTTCGACGTCGGACACTCGCACGGGACTTTTCTCACCGACGAGTTCGGCTTCGTGTTGGCGCGCCGCCATGCGGTCGCGCTGCGCATTGCCGCGCTGACCGCCGGCTTTGGAGTGCCTGCGGCCTGGATCGTGTCCGGCGCGGCAAACGCAGCAGTGGCGTGGCTTGCGGCCATCGTTTGCCTGGCCGGACTGCTGGCGGAGCGATGGCTTTTCTTCGCCGAAGCGCAACATACGGTAAGGCTGTATCACGGCGCTCCGAGGACCTAGTGGACCGTAACAACCAAATCGGTAGTGTCTGGCTCAGTTGTCAACTGAGGCTCCACGCCGATCGCGGCGTTGCCGAAGCTCGCAAGGGGACCTACCCTTGCTTCACTTCGGCGCCTTGCGCTCGACGCGGATCGCGGCGCCAGAACGCTACGCTCACTCCCGCTTCGGCTGTTACGGTCCACCAGCGTGCCAGTGAGTTCTGACCTCGACGTAGACGTCTGGCGCGGCGGTACGCAAGGAGCGTATCGGCGCTATCAGGTCCCGCGCCAGGATTCGCAAACGGTGCTCGACGTGGTTACATGGATTCAGCGTCGGCTGGACCCGACGCTCGCATATCGCTTCGCATGCCGCGTCGGCATGTGCGGCTCGTGCGCGATGACCGTCAATGGCAAGGCGCGCTGGAGCTGCCGCACTCACGTTGCCAAGGTGGCGAAGGATAACCGCCTCACGATCGCGCCGCTGGCCAATCTGCCGATCGTGCGCGACCTGGTCACCGATATGCGCGAATTCTTCGACAAGTGGGCGCGCGCCAAAGGCCAGTTTTCGCCGACGGCGACACGCCGCGACGATTTCGCACGGGTCGCTCCCGCTTCGTCCGCCCGGAGAGAAATCGACGCAGCCATCGAATGCATCGGCTGCGGCATCTGCTATGCGTCGTGCGATGTCGTGGCGTGGAATCCGGCCTACCTGGGTCCGGCTGCGCTCAACCGTGCATGGACACTGGTCAACGACAGCCGCGATGGCGATCATTCCGTGCGGCTCGCCGCGGTGGCCGGCGATGCCGGCTGTCACGCGTGCCACACGCAGTCAACCTGTACCGAACGTTGTCCGAAGCTCTTGTCGCCCACCGCGTCCATCGCTGGCTTGAAGCGCGCCACCGCGCGTGCCGCGCTCGAGGGAGCGCTGTGAGCGCGCGCTCGGAAACGATGTTGTGGATCGCGCAGCGCGCGACCGCCGCGTTGCTTGCGTTTTGCGTCGTGGTGCATCTCATTACCATGACCGTCGCGGTCCAGGGTGGCCTGACCGCGGCCGAGATTCTCGGGCGTACGCGTGGCAACGTCGGCTGGGCCGCGTTTTACGGCTTGTTCGTGCTTGCGGTGGCGATTCACGCACCGATCGGCTTGCGCACGGTGGCCGGGGAATGGCTGCAGTGGCGCGGGCGCGCCGCCGATGCTTGCTGCGTTGCGATCGGCGTGCTGCTGCTGGCGCTGGGCGCTCGCGCCGTCGCCGCGGTAACGCTATGAGCTTGCACACCTGGCGCAATCGCGATCATCCGGCGTACTGGGCGTCGATCGTGCATCGCGTCACGGGTATTTTGCTGGCGCTCTTTCTGCCATTGCACTTCCTCGCGCTGGGAACGGCGCTGTCAGGCGACGCATCGCTGGAGGGATTCCTCGTCTGGACCGATCGTCCATGGGTCAAGGCATCCGAGGTCGCACTGGTGGCGCTGCTTGCGGCGCATCTGACCGGAGGCTTGAGGTTGCTGCTCATCGAATTCGTCGGCTGGCGGCGCGAATCGCAAGGCATGCTGCTCGCCGCCGCGGGCGGCGCCGCCGCGTGTTGCGCGCTGGCATTCGCGCTCAACTTGTTCTAAGCCCGTCTCAAGAAACTGGAACGCCATGCGCATCGACCCGAAAACGATCGAGAACGTCGCCAAGGAGCTCTACATCCGGGCGCTCAAGATTCTGCCGCCCGACGTCAAGCGCGGCTTCGACGCGCTCGCGGCAAAGGAGACCGCGCCGACGGCACAGAACGTTCTGGGCACGATGATCAAGAATATCTCGATTGCGGAGGCGACCGACAATCTGCTTTGCCAGGATACGGGAATTCCGATCTACAACGTTACCATCGGCCGCGGCGTGCAGTTCGGAGACGGCGACGGCACCGCGCTCAAGCTGGCGATACGCAAGGGTTGCGAGCGCGCGACCCGCGAGCATCCGCTGCGCTCGTCGATCGTGCATCCGCTGACGCGCAAGAACGAGCACACCTCGTGCGGCATCGGCGTTCCGGTCATCCACATCGACCATGGCGACGCGGCCGAGGGTGTCAAGGTTGAGATGATTCCCAAGGGCAGCGGGTCCGAGAACAACTCCTGGCTCAAGATGGCGCTTCCCGCCGAGGGCGTGGATGCGATCAAGACTTTCGTCGTGGATTGCGTGCTCGACGCCGGCGGCAAGACATGCCCGCCGACAATCATCGGCGTCGGTATCGGCGGCACCGCGGACTTGTGCGTTCACCTTGCCAAGATTGCGGCGACACGTGCGCTCGGAACGCAATGCGCGGATGCCGAAGGCGCCAAGCTCGAAACCGAGCTCTCCGAAGCGGTGAACATGCTCGGCGTCGGGCCGCAGGGCCTGGGCGGCGACTCGACCGCGTTCGCGGTGCATGTCGAGCTCGCGGCGACGCACATCACCATGAATCCGGTCGCGGTCAACATGCAATGTCACTCCGCGCGCCGGGCCAGCGCGACCATCACCGATGCCGGCGTGACGTACGGATTCTAGAGCCATGGCGCATCACGATTTGACGACGCCGATCACCGAGGCGCAAGCGCGCGCGCTGCGCGTCGACGACACCGTGACGCTGCAGCGCACGCTCTATGGCATTCGCGATGCGACGCAGATCGCGATGTTCGACCGCGGCCGTACCACGCGATTCGATCTCGCCGGGCACGCGGTCATCCATACCGCCCCCAACGTGAAAAAAGTCGCGCCGTCGCCGCAGCATCCCACCGGCTACGCGCCGGTTTGCGTCGGCACCACTACGTCGGCTCGCATGGAGCGCTTCACGCGGCCGCTCATGCAGGACCACGGAGTGCGTCTCATTATCGGGAAGGGCGGCCTGGGCGCCGCGTCGCTCGCCGCATTCGGCGAGTTGGGCGGAGCGTATCTGGCCATCATCGGCGGCACTGCGGCGCTCGAGACGACTTGGATCGAGGCGATCGAGGACGTCGATCTCGACGACCTCAATCCGGAGAGCCTGTGGCGCTTTCGCATTCGCGATTTTGGGCCGCTGCGGGTGGCCATGGACAGCGATGGCAGGAGCTTGTACGACGCGGTCGACGTCAAAGCGCGCGACAAGCGCGCGGCGGTGCTTGCGACGCTGGGTGTGAAATCCCGCTGACCTGGGCCCCTGGCATGCGTCGTCTTCGCACCGACATACTCATACTGGGCTCGGGCGGAGCGGGGCTGTTCGCCGCGCTGCACGCACAGGCGGCGAACCCGTCGCTTTCGATCACCATCGCGGTCAAGGGTCTGCTCGGCAAATGCGGCTGCACGCGCATGGTTCAGGGAGGCTATAACGTCGCGCTCGCCCCCGGCGACTCGGTCGAGCGCCATTTCATGGACACGATCGAGGGCGGCAAATGGCTTCCCGATCAGGACCTCGCCTGGACGCTGGTCACCGGCGCGATCGAGCGCATTCACGAGCTCGAGAACGAGATCGGCTGTTTTTTCGATCGCAATCCCGACGGCACGATTCACCAAAAAGCGTTCGCCGGTCAGACCTTCGATCGCACCGTGCACAAGGGTGACCTGACCGGCATCGAGATCATCAATCGCCTGGCGGAGCAGGTGTGGGCGCGCGGCATCGCGCGACTGGAAGAACATCGGGCACTGGAATTCATCCTGACCGCGGACGGCAGCGCGCTCGCCGGCGTGCTGCTGGTCGACATGCGCGACGGCGAGTACGTTCTGGTCGAGGCGCAGGCCGTTCTGCTCGCGACCGGTGGCGGGCCGACCATGTACCGCTTTCACACGCCTTCCGGAGACAAGAGCTGCGATGGGATGGCGATGGCCTTGTCCGCCGGCCTTCCGCTGCGGGACATGGAAATGGTTCAGTTTCATCCCACGGGACTGCTCGCCGGCTCGCATACGCGGATGACCGGGACGGTCCTGGAAGAGGGATTGCGCGGCGCCGGAGGATATCTCCTCGACGGCGACGGCGAGCGCTTCATGCACAAGTACGATCCGCGCGGCGAGCGTGCGACGCGCGACATCGTCTCGCGTGCGATCTATGCCGAAATGCGCGCCGGCCGCACCACGCCCAACGGCGGAGTCTGGCTGTCGATGGCGCATCTTGGCCCCGACAATGTGCGAAGTCAGTTCAAGGGCATGGTCGAACGTTGCGCCGATTGCGGCTTCGATCTCGCCGGAGGACGGGTCGAAGTTGTTCCCACCGCGCATTACATGATGGGCGGCGTCGAGTTCGCCGCCGATTGCACGACGGCGCTGACAGGATTGTTCGTGGCCGGAGAGGACTCCGGCGGGGTGCACGGCGCAAACCGGCTGGGCGGAAATGGAGTGGCGAACTCCACCGTCTTCGGCGGCATCGCCGGTGACGCGATGGCGGCTTGGGTCAGCCGCGAAGGTTCGTTTCGCGATCCCGACGCCCGCGCGGTCGAGGCGGCGATCCAACGCGCCGAACGCCCTTTCCATTCGGGAGTAGCCGGCGATCTCGAGCCGATCCGGGAGGAGCTGCACGCGACCATGTGGGACAACGCAGGCATCGTACGCGACGCGGCGAGCCTGGCGCGCGCGGCGGCCGTCCTCGACGCGCTTGCGCGGCGGCTTCACGGCTACGCGCTGCCGAGCGCGGGGCGGACCCGAGCGTTCAACCTGACCTGGCACGATTGGCTCAACCTGACCAACCTGGTTGCGGTCAGCCGGGCGATCGTCCGCGCCGGGCTCGCCCGCGAGAATTCGCGGGGAGCGCATTTCAGGGCGGATTTCCCCGAGCCCGGAGAGCTTGCCGCGTCGACGTTCATCCGTGTCAAGAGACAAGGCGACGGTCTCGACGTCGAGTCGGTTCCGGTACGGTTCACCCGCGTCCGGCCGGGAGCATCGCTTATCGCAAGTTGAAGCGCCTCGATGCGAACGCCGGTCGGCGTCGCGCGACGCCGGCCTGTCACGGCACTGTCATAGTTGCCCGCGACAATGTCGGATACCCAACACCTAGGGACCGGCAATGGTTATCAAACGTTATGCGACAGCGTTTCTGGGAGCGGCCGTCGTCGCCTTCGGCCTCGAAGCACAAGCGATCGACATCACCGGCGCCGGCGCGACCTTTCCATATCCGATCTACGCTAAATGGGCCGACGCCTACAAGCAGAAGACCGGCGTCGGCCTCAATTACCAATCGATCGGCTCGGGCGGCGGCATTGCCCAGATCAAGGCCAGGACGGTGGACTTCGGGGCATCCGACATGCCGCTCAAGCCCGACGATTTGCAGCAATCAGGTCTGATGCAGTTCCCGGCGATCATCGGCGGCGTCGTTCCCGTGGTCAATATCGAAGGCATCACCCCCGGCCAGCTCAAATTCACCGGCGCGGTCCTGGGCGACATCTATCTCGGCAAGATCAAGAGCTGGAACGACAAGGCCATCACCGACCTGAATCCAACCGTCAAGCTGCCGCCCGATCCGATTACCGTGGTGCGCCGTTCCGATGGCTCCGGCACGACCTTCATCTGGACCGATTACCTTTCCAAGGTCAATCCGGAATGGAAAGAAAAGGTGGGCGCGAGCACCGCGGTCGCCTGGCCGGAAGGGGTGGGCGGAAAGGGCAATGAGGGCGTCGCGGCGTACGTGCAGCGGATCAAGGGCTCGATCGGTTACGTCGAATACGCGTATGCCAAGAAGAACAAGATGAGCTATGCCGCGGTGAAAAACAAGGAAGGCGAATTCGTCCAGCCCGACGACGCGAGCTTCCAGGCGGCAGCCTCCTACGCGGACTGGAAGAACGCGCCGGGCTTCTATCAGATTCTCACCGACCAGCCGGGGAAGACAAGCTGGCCGATCACCGGCGCGAGCTTCATCCTGATGCACCAGAAGCAGGACAAGCCGCAGAACGCCACCGAAGTGCTCAAATTCTTCGACTGGGCGCTCAAAAGCGGTCAGAAGATGGCAGCCGAGCTCGACTACGTGCCGCTGCCCGACAGCTTGACCAGGGTCATTGCCGACGCCTGGCGCGCCCAGCTCAAGGACGGGTCAGGCAAGCCCGTGTGGAACTAGGGGGACTGCAATCGGTCTCGCAACGCGAGAAGTCACGCAAACAATTCGTCGTATCCCGGCCGCGGGCCAGTGGCCGGCTCATTTGAGCTCAAGGGCAGTATCATGACAGGCACCTCCGCTTCGATGGCACTGTCTGGCCCGATGGATCTACCCGTCGAATCGCGCGCACAGCGCGAGCCGAATCCGCCCACCCGGCAACGCGCGGCGGCGCCCTGGCAGGACTGGGCATTCGAACGCCTGACCATGCTGTTCGCGGTGCTGGTGCTGGCGATGCTGCTCGCCATCATCGCGGCGCTGACGTACGCGGCGCTGCCGGCGCTGGACAAGTTCGGGCTCGGGTTCTTTTTCACCAATGTCTGGAACCCGGTCAAGAGCGAATTCGGGGCGCTCGCCCCGATCTACGGAACGCTGGTGACATCAGCCATCGCGCTGCTGATCGGCGTCCCGGTGAGCTTCGGCATCGCGCTCTTCCTCACCGAAATGTGTCCTCCCATTCTCAAGCGCCCGCTGGGCACCGCGGTAGAGCTTCTCGCGGCCATCCCGTCGATCATTTACGGCATGTGGGGCCTGTTCGTGTTCGCGCCGCTGTTCGGCGACTACGTGCAGCCGCTGCTGCAGAAGCTCTTCGGCAACGTCTGGATATTGGGCGCGCTGTTCAAAGGCGCTCCGAACGGCATCGGCATGCTCTCCGCCGGCATCATTCTTTCTGTGATGGTGATTCCCTTCATTTCGTCGGTGATGCGCGACGTGTTCGAGATCGTCCCGCCGGTGCTCAAGGAATCCGCGTATGGCATCGGCTGTACGACCTGGGAAGTGGTGCGAAACGTCGTGCTCCCCTACACCAAGGTTGGCGTCATCGGAGGAATCATGCTCGGCTTGGGCCGCGCGCTCGGTGAGACCATGGCGGTCACTTTCATTATTGGCAACGCGTATCGCATCAGCAGCTCGCTGTACGAACCCGGCAACTCCATTGCGTCGGCGCTCGCCAACGAATTCAACGAGGCGGCGGATCCGGTCCATCGCGCCTCGCTGATCACGCTCGGACTGGTTCTGTTCGTGCTGACCTTGATCGTGCTTTCCATGTCGCGCCTGCTCATCGCACAGTTGGCCAAGCGTGAGGGTCGGCGGACATGACCACCGCGAGCTTTGACCAGGCGAGCTCCGGACGCTACCGCAAGCGCCTGTTCGTCAACCGCTTCAATCTCTCCATGTCGCTCGCGACCATGGCCTTCGGCATGGCGTTCCTGCTGTGGATATTGACGGTGTTGTTTGGCAATGGATTCGCGGCCCTTGCGCCGACGCTCTTTACCGAGATGACGCCGCCGCCGGGCGCTGCGGGAGGCTTGCTCAACGCCATCTTCGGAAGCGTCGTCATCGTCGGCGTCGCAACGTTCATCAGCACGCCGATCGGCATCCTGGCGGGAATCTACCTGGCTGAATTCGGCAAGGACGGCTGGCTCGCCCGCGTGACGCGATTCATCAACGACATCCTGCTGTCGGCGCCTTCGATCGTGATAGGACTGTTCGTCTATACGGTTTACGTTGCTCGGGTCGGGCACTTTTCCGGCTGGGCCGGCTCGGCGGCCCTGGCGCTGATCGCGATTCCGGTGGTGGTGCGAACGACCGAGAACATGCTGCATCTGGTTCCCAGCAGTCTGCGTGAGGCGGCGATCGCGCTTGGAGCGCCGATGTGGAAAGTGATCCTGATGGTCACCTTGAAGGCAGTGCGCGGCGGCGTGATCACCGGCGTGTTGCTGGCGGTGGCCCGGATGTCAGGCGAGACCGCCCCGTTATTGTTCACCGCGCTCAATAACCAGTTCTGGAGCGCGAATATGGATCAGCCCATGGCCAACCTGCCGGTGGTGATCTTCCAGTTCGCGATGAGTCCGTTCGAGGACTGGAAGACGCTGGCCTGGGCCGGCGCGCTGCTGATCACGCTTGCGGTGCTGGCGATCAACATTCTGGCGCGTACGTTTTTCCGGCAGTCGGCCGTGAGATAGTCATAGGATTTGGTTGGAGAGCACAATGAATTTCGAAGCGGTTGCGACACGGCCGGAGAAGCAGGACGCGCTGCTGCCGCAGACATCGCCCAAGATGTCCATCAGGGAGCTCAATTTCTTCTACGGCAAATTCCAGGGGCTCAAAGACATTAACCTGGATATCGCCGAACGACACGTGACCGCGTTCATCGGCCCGTCGGGATGCGGCAAGTCGACGCTGCTGCGAACGCTGAACCGGATGTATTCGCTTTATCCCGGCCAGCGCGCGATCGGCGAGATCGTGTTCAACGGTGCCAACATCCTCGACCCGGGAACCGATCTCAACATGCTGCGGGCACGGGTGGGCATGGTATTTCAGAAGCCGACGCCGTTCCCGATGTCGATCTATGACAACATCGCGTTTGGCGTTAGGCTGTATGAATCCCTAAGCCAGCGACAAATGGACGAACGCGTCGAATGGGCGCTGATCAAAGCAGCGATGTGGCAGGAAGCCAAGGACAAACTCAAGCAGAGCGGCATGGCGCTCTCCGGCGGGCAGCAGCAGCGTCTTTGCATCGCGCGCGCGGTCGCGGTAAAGCCCGAGGTATTGCTGCTCGACGAGCCCACGTCGGCGCTTGATCCGATCTCGACCGCGAAGATCGAGGAGCTGATCAGCGAGCTCAAGGCCGACTATACAATTGCGATAGTCACTCACAACATGCAGCAGGCGGCTCGCGTCTCGGACTTTACGGCCTACATGTACTTGGGCGAGCTGATCGAGTTCAGCGCCACCGACGAAATCTTCCTCAAGCCCAAACGGAAGGAAACCGAGGACTACATCACCGGCCGCTTCGGCTGACCGGCACCCCGGGAATCAAGAAGGAGCCAAGCGTGAGCGAACACACTTCTAAGCAATTCGATGTCGAGATGGAAGCCATACGCTCGGGCGTGCTGTCGATGGGCGGGCTGGTCGAGACGCAGATTGCGCGCGCTATCGCGGTGCTCAAATCGTCCGAGATCGATCTGATCGATGTAGTTGCGGCCGACGAGATGGCGATCAATCAGATGCAGGTCGATCTCGATCAGCAGTGCAGTCAGATCATCGCCAGGCGGCAACCCACGGCGATCGACCTGAGAATGGTGCTGACCGTGGTCAAGGTCGTCAACGAGCTGGAGCGTATCGGCGACGAGATCAAGAAAATCGCCTACAAGGCGCAACAGATGCAGCGTCCCGAGCGCTTGTCCAATGTGCGCTTCCACGAGATCACCCGCGCCGCCGAGCTCGCCGAGGACAACCTTCAGCTCGCGCTCGACGCCTTTGCGCGCCTCGATGTCCAGGCCGCCGCCCAGGTCATCAGCGACGACGAGGCGATCGACGCCGCATTTCTGGCGATATTGCGCCAGTTGATCAGCTACATGATGGAAGATCCGCGCACCATCACGTCCGCGCTGGAGATCGTGTTCATCGCCAAGTCGATCGAGCGCATCGGCGACCACGCCAAGAACATCGCCGAGAACGTCGTTCAGGTCGTCAAGGGAATAGACGTCCGTCACGCCACCGCGGAGCAGATCCGCGCCGAGGTCGCTGAGTGAGCGAGCTTAGTTTGGTCAATGGAAGAGGCAATCACGCATGAGACCTGGACGCCGGCGATGAGCACGTCGATCCTGGTCATCGAGGACGAGCCGGCGATCCAGGAATTGTTGCGCCTGAATCTCGAGGACGCGGGCTTTACGGTACACACCGTCGCCGACGCGGAGAGCGCGCAAGCGCAGATCAGGAGCGCGCTGCCGGACCTGATTCTTCTCGACTGGATGCTGCCCGGACAATCGGGTCTCGCGTTTGCGCGGACGCTCCGCGGCGATGCGAGGACGCGCGAGCTGCCGATCATCATGGTGAGCGCGCGCGCTGACGAGGCCGACCGGGTATCGGGTCTGGAAGCATGGGTCGACGACTATGTGACCAAGCCGTTCTCGCCACGCGAGCTCAAGGCGCGGATCAAGACCGTCTTGCGCCGGCGCGCGCCGGAGTCGGCACAGGAAATATTGACCATCGGTGCCTTGACGCTGGACCCGACCACGCATCGGGTCACCGCCGACGGCGCGGCCGTCGAGCTCGGGCCGACCGAGTTCCGCCTGCTCAAGTTCTTCATGGCGCGGCCCGAACGCGTGCACAGCCGCACGCATCTGCTCGACCAGGTTTGGGGCGATCACGTCTACATCGAGGAGCGGACGATCGACGTTCACATACGGCGATTGCGGCGTGCGCTCGAGCCGTACGGAAAATCGCGCATGCTCGAGACCGTGCGCGGCAGCGGCTATAGGCTTGCGGCGCCGAAATAGCGGCGCGGCTTCCCGGTCCAGCCGTCAACCTACGGTGCTCACGTGAATCCGATCTGGCTGCGCGGTTTGGCGGCCCCCGTGCTGGTCATCGGGCTTGCGCTTGCCGCGGGCCTGACCGAGGGCGTGATCGCCGCGCTGGCGGTGGCGGCGGTCGGCGCGCTGGCGATCATCGTCTGGCACCTGTTGCAACTCGACGCGCTGGCACGATGGGCGTCGGGCCCGATCGAAGCTCCGGTGCCCGAAGGCCGCGGTACCTGGGCGCTTGCCTACGCCGCGCTCTATCACCGCGTGCGGCTGCGCTCGGCGCGGCAGCGCGACCTGCGACTCGCGCTCGATCGCTTCGTGAGCGGCGCGAGGGCGCTGCCGGAAGGCGTGGTCGTGCTCGATGCCAACGACCGCATCCAGTGGGCGAATCCCCGCGCCCAAGCGCATCTGGGCCTCGACCTCAAACACGACAGCGGCGCGCCGATCGTCAATCTCGTCCGCCACCCGGCGTTCGTGCAATACCTGGCTGCGGGCGATTTCAGCGAGCCGGTGATCATCCAGTCGACGCGCGAAAGCGCGTTGACGCTGTCGATGCAGATCGTGCCTTTCGGCGTCGAAGAAAAGCTGCTGATGAGCCGCGACATCACCCGGCTCGAGGCTGTTGCCCGCGTCCGCCGTGATTTCATTGCCAACGTTTCGCACGAGCTCAAGACTCCACTGACGGTGCTCGCGGGATTCATCGAAACCTTGACCGACGTCGAGATGGACGAACGGCAGCGCCAGCGCTGCCTGGCGCTGATGCGCGAGCAGTCGAACAGCATGCAGCGGCTGGTCGAGGATCTGCTGACGCTGTCGGCGCTCGAGAGCGAGCAAAGCCCGGTGAACGAGACCGAGTTCGCGGTCGTGCCATTGCTGCTCGCGGTATCCTCGGACGCCAAGGCGCTTTCCGCGGGCCGGCACGAAGTCACGCTGACCATCCGCGATGCGGCGACGCTGCTCGGAAGCCGCGAAGAGCTGGCAAGCGCGTTCGGCAATCTGGTCAGCAACGCCGTGCGCTACACCCCCGAGGGCGGGCGCATTGCGCTCGAGTGGCGGATCGGCGAGGGCGGCGGCGAATTCACGGTCGCGGATAGCGGCATCGGCATCGCATCGGAACACGTGCCGCGGCTGACCGAGCGTTTCTACCGCGTCGATCGAAGCCGCTCCCGGGCCACCGGCGGCACGGGGCTGGGGCTCGCGATCGTCAAGCACGTGTTGATCCGGCATCAGGGTGAATTGATCATCGACAGCGAGGCAGGCAAAGGTAGCAGTTTCACCGTCCGGCTACCGCTCGATCGGGTCAGGTTCGCTGCCGAAGGTGCCAACGCCGACACCGCGGCGCCCGATGGCGCGCACGCCGATACCAACGCGTCCAAACCGAGGTCGACGACGTCGTAGCTGCCCAGAGCCACCCTCGGTTACCAATACCTCATCGCCGCACGGAACAGATTCTTCAGGTCCTCTCGCGAAACCTCCCTGGGGGCGTTTCGGATCACGCGGTATTGCGGCTCCGATCCGGTTGCCAGAGCATCGACATCGGCCAGCGTGAAGCCCAGATCCGAAAGCCCGTTCGGCATGCCCGTGGCCCGCATCATCTCGACAACACGCCCGGCCAGCGCCTCGCCCGCGTCTTGAGCCAGGGCGTCGCGCGTTTCGGCTCCCAGGCACGCCGCGCCGTGGAGGTGGCGTTCTGGTGAACACGGCGCGGTATAGCGCCATACCGAGGGGTTGTTGAGGACCACCGCCATGCCGTGCGGCACCAGGGTCTTGCCCGCCGGATAGCCTTCGGGGTGAAATTCCCGCGTCAGCCCGGATACGGGATAAGACAGCCCGTGCGGCAGGTGACAGCCGGCGGCGTTGAACGCGATGCCGGCCTGAGTCGCGGCAAACATCATCTCGGTTCGCGCTTCGATGTCGCTCGCATCGTTGACCGCGCGCACCAGGAATTTTCCAACGGCTTTCAGCGCTTCACCGGCGAGCGCGTCGGAAAACGGATTGGCGCCTTGCGACACCGGCCTGTTAATGCCGCGCGCCGGGTTGAGGCGACGCGGCCAGGGTCGCGCCGTAAGCGACTCGAGCGCGTGACTCATGCAATCGAATCCGCTCGCGGCCATAACCTCGTTAGGCAGCGTCAGTGTCACGGTCGGATCGATCAAAGCCACGGTCGGGATCAGCCGCCGGGAAATAATGCCGGTCTTGGCGTTGATCTCGGTCAGGCTGAAGATCGCGATGCCCGTAGTTTCGGAGCCGGTCCCCGCAGTCGTCGGGCAGGCGATGTGCGGTTTGAGGGGGCCCGGCACCTTCTGTCCGCCACCGATCGGCGCATTGACGTAGGACATGAAATCCGCCGGATGCGTCGCGTAAAGATTCGCGGCCTTGCAGGTGTCCATTACCGATCCGCCGCCGACCGAGACGTAACCGTCGAACCTTCCTTCGGAGGCAAACCGCGCCGCGGCCTGAAACGACGCGGTCGTGGGCTCGACCGATATTTCATCGTAGATCACCGACTCGACGCCGGCGGTACGTAGCGATGCGCTTACCGCGGCGACGTGGACGGAGCTGCGCAGGCTTTTGTCGGTGAACAGCGCGACACGCTTCAGGCCATGTTCCAGCGCCTGCTCTCCGGCCTCGGAGAGACACCCTGCGCCGAACGTGAACGTCGGCATGCCGATGGTGAACGCTCGGTCGCTGGAATCGGTGAACGCAAAATCGGCGTGGCAGCAAGGCATGACGGGTCCTCGAACGGAATCTCCAGTAGCGCGGCGCTCAGTGTCGCTCAGTTTCGCTCAGTTTCGCTCAGTTTCGTCGAGCCGCCGCAAGAATGTGATCGGCCGCTTTTTCAGCGATCATGACCACGGGGATGTTGGTGTTGCCTGAGACCAGTACGGGCATGACGCTGCAGTCGACCACGCGCAGCGCCGACACGCCGTGGACCCTAAGCTCGCTGTCGACCACGGCCAGGGAATCGCGTCCGATGTTCCCCATCTTGCAGGTTCCGCTAGGGTGGAAAATCGTTCCGCCGGTGTTTTTCGCGAACTCGAGCAGATCGTCGTCGCTTTGTGCAGCCGGTCCAGGTCGATATTCGGTCTTCACGTAAGGCGCGAGCGCCCGCGTCGCGGCGAGCTTGCGCGCAAGCCTGATCCCGGCAACCAGCGTGGCGCGATCGTTCGCCGTCGACAGATAATTCGCCTGCATCGCCGGCGGCTCGAGCGGGTCGATCGACCGGATGCGCACGCTGCCACGTGACTCGGGCCGCAGCTGGCAAACGGACATCGTAAAACCCGAAAACAGGTGAGTCGGTGAGCCAGCCATGTCGGACGAGAGCGTCGCGACGTGAAATTGGACGTCGGGCGTGATGGCGTCAGCAACCGCGCGGGCGAAAATTCCTCCTTGATTGATGCCGATCGCCATCGGTCCACCGCGGGTCAGGCCGTACTCCATGCCCATCTTTATCATCCGCCACCAGCTCTTGAGGTCGTCATTGGTGGTGATCGGGCGAGTGCATTCGAAAATGATCCTCGCCTGCAGATGATCCTGGAGATTCTCGCCGACGCCGGGGAGCTCGTGCACGGCCGGGATGCCGAACCGGTGCAACAGCGATGGCGCGCCGACGCCGGATAATTGCAGTAACTGCGGGCTCTGCAGCGCCCCGGCACAAAGCAGGATCTCGCGGCGCGCGCGTGCCGTGAGCTCCTCGCCGCGGTGGCGGTAGATGACCCCGTCGGCGCGCTTGCCGTCGAACACCAGCCTGGTGGCGCGCGCACGGGTCTCGACCCAAAGGTTGACTCGGCGGAGCGCCGGCTTCAAGTAGGCGGTCGCGGTACTGCAACGCCAGCCTCTTCGCGTCGACAAATGGTAATAGCCGGCGCCTTCTTGCTCCGCGCCATTGAAGTCGTCATTGCGCGGAATGCCGAGCTCGCCAGCCCCGGCGATGGTCGCCTCGATAAGCTCATGCCTGCGGCCGATCGGCGAACACCAGAGCGGGCCGTTCATGCCGTGAAAAGCGGGATCGCCGAAGGGAGTGTGCTCGAGACGCCTGAAATACGGCAACACCTCGGCGTAGCTCCACCCGGCGTTGCCCGCGGCTGCCCATCGATCGTAATCCTGGCGCTGGCCGCGAATGGAAATGAGGCCGTTGATCGAGCTCGAGCCGCCGAGCGTCTTTCCCCTCGGCCAATAGATGCTCCGGCCGTTCATCCCGGGGTCCGGCTCGGTGTAGAAGCACCAATTGACCTTGGGGTTGAACATCGTTTTTGCATAGCCGATCGGAATGTGGATCCATGGGTAGCTGTCAGGCGGTCCGGCTTCCAGCAGCAGCACCGTGTGGCGCCCATCGGCGGATAGCCGGTTTGCCAATACGCAACCGGCCGAGCCCGCACCGACGATGACGTAGTCGAATGAGGCAGTCCTCATCGGAGGCGCGGCAAGCGGTCGCGTGGCCTTCGAGTTCCCATCTCAGACGCTGAGTTTCTGAGGTTGGACCGGTCGGATAAGCAAGCTGCAGATTGCGCTCACCACACCCGCAAACAGAACGTAAGCGCAGATAAGCCACGGCTGACCTCCCCCCTGCGCCAGCAGCGCGGTCGCGATAATGGGCGTGATTCCGCTCGCGAAGATGCCTGAAAACTGGTACACGAACGAAATCCCGGTGTAGCGCACGCGAGGGTCGAACAGCTCGCAAAATAAGGCGGCTTCGGGTCCATAGACCGAAGCGTACAAGACGCCGAACGGAACCATGATCGCCAGCCACAACGTGAGCTTGTCGACCCCCGGTGTCATGAAATAAAACGCCGCGAAAGACGAAAGCGCGGTGACCAGCGATCCGATAGCGTAGGTTTTGCGGCGGCCGATCCGATCGGAAACCTTGCCGAAGAACGGAATCGCGAAGATCATCACCAGCGCCGCGAACGTCACGCCCAGCAGCGCGGTTTGACGCGGAATCTTGAGCGTATTGGCGAGATACCCGATGACGAATACACCGAGAACATTGAAAAATACCCCGTCGATGTACCGCGCGCCCATGCCGAGGGCCACGTTTCTGGGGTACTGACGGATCATGTCGACGAATGGAATTTTTGCCTGCCGTCCGCTCTCTTTTACTTTCACGAATTCCGGGGTCTCGAGGATGCGCAAGCGGATGTAGAGACCGACCGCCACCAAAAGGATGCTGATCAGGAACGCAACACGCCATCCCCACGCCATGAAATCGGCTTCAGGCAGCGACGACAGGAGCGCCACGAATCCGGAGGCAAGGCAGAGCCCGATCGCGAGTCCGATCTGCGGAATGCTGGCAAAGAAGCCGCGTTTGTCGGGCGGCGCATATTCGAACGCCATCAGGACTGCGCCACCCCATTCCCCGCCGAGGCCGATGCCCTGCAGCACCCGCATGAGCAGTAGCAGAATCGGAGCCCAGACGCCGATTTGCGCGTAGGTCGGAAGAAGCCCTATCAGGCAGGTGGCAACGCCCATGATCATGAGCGTGAGCACCAGCACGCTCTTGCGCCCGATCCGGTCGCCGAAGTGACCGAAGAGCACCCCGCCGAATGGGCGAGCCACGAATCCGACGGCGAACGTCGTATACGCCAGAAGGGTCGAGACAAGCGGATCCGCCGCAGGGAAATACAGCTTGTTGAAGACGATTCCCGCGACGACTCCGTAAAGGAAAAAGTCATACCATTCGATGGTGGCGCCGAGCAGGCTGGAAATGATCACCCGGCGCAGGTTTGGGTCCTGAATTTCGCGGAAAGCCATATTTCTCTCTTGGAGGCCGAAAATTTGATTGCGGTTTGGCTTCGATGGCTTCGCTGCATGGCCGCGCCAAACTCCCTCGACGCGACGGCCGCGATGCAGCTCGCGCGAGCTCGGACTCGTCACGCGTGAATCATAGCTAACTGTTCAGAAACAGGGCGCTATTTGACACTTAGGAACGGAAATTGCTAGAATGTGCGGTTTCGTCGGAGGGGTACCCAAGCGGTCAACGGGAGCAGACTGTAAATCTGCCGGCTCTGCCTTCGAAGGTTCGAATCCTTCCCCCTCCACATGTCGGAAATCAGGGGTCAGAAGACAGAGGAAGCGCAACGCGAGTCGCGGATCGGGAGTTTACTGATTTCTGTTCTGATTTCTGACTCCTGATGCGCGGGTGTAGCTCAATGGTAGAGCAGAAGCCTTCCAAGCTTACGACGAGGGTTCGATTCCCTTCACCCGCTCCAATGAACGCAGCAGCTTGCAAGGGTAAACGGCTCGGACGACCACGGAACGCGCCCAAGTAGCTCAGTGGTAGAGCACTCCCTTGGTAAGGGAGAGGTCGCGCGTTCAATCCGCGCCTTGGGCACCACGAACTGCACGGCGCAGCAAGGAACAGCGTAAGGAGCAACGAAATGGCCAAGGGCAAATTTGAGCGGACGAAGCCGCACGTGAACGTGGGGACGATCGGGCACGTGGATCACGGCAAGACGACGTTGACGGCGGCGCTGACGCTGGTGCTGTCGAAGAAGTTTGGTGGGGAGGTAAAGGCCTACGACCAGATTGACAATGCGCCGGAGGAGAAGGCGCGGGGGATCACGATCAACACGGCGCACGTGGAATACGTGACGGCGAAGCGGCACTACGCCCACGTCGACTGTCCGGGGCATGCGGACTACATCAAGAACATGATCACTGGGGCGGCGCAGATGGATGGGGCGGTGCTGGTGGTCAGTGCGGCGGACGGGCCGATGCCGCAGACGCGGGAGCACATCTTGCTGGCGCGGCAGGTGGGCGTGCCGTACATCGTGGTGTTCCTGAACAAGGTGGACGTGGCGGACAAGGACCTGGTGGACTTAGTCGAGATGGAGGTCCGCGAG
>DATMNH010000150.1:0-12415 GCA_035568975.1 Casimicrobiaceae bacterium | reverse complement strand
GCGAACATCATGACGGCGTCCATTCCTTTCGACCGCCGTAGCGTCTCGATCGCCTGCGAGGCCGTCTGTGCGATCGGCCCGGCGACGTTGAACGACGTGTTCACGGCAACTTCGACGCCTATCCTGCGGCCAAGCGCCTTGAGATAGGCGTAGGTGAGAGGGTCCGTATGTTCGCGGACGATCTGCAATCTTCCAGTCCCATCCGCATGGATCACTGCGGGAATGCGCTCCCGCGCATGGGGCTTTGCACGCGCCGTGAGCACCATGTAATTGTAGGCGTTGTAGTTGTCATCCGAAGCCCCGTCCGAGAGAACGAACCAGCGTTTGGCGGCCTCCAGCGTCATCATCGGTGCCAGCGGCCGGATGGCCTCGCGGTATTTGACGCATTCGTTGAGCACGTCGCGCGTGTGGGGATTGCAGGGATTGGCAACGATGGAACGGTGCCCGAGCGCGCGCGGTCCGGTCTCCGCAGATCCCTGGAAGATGGCGATTACACCGTCCCGCGCTGTAATGAACGCCATCAGGTCGGCGATCATGTCGCGTCGCTCGGGCGTGGAGACGTCGCCAAGCGGCATCCACGCGATATCGGGCGCGCCGTCGAGCGCCGAGCGGATTTCAGCCTCGGTCGGCGGTTGTCCGCAATAGAAGGCGTGATCCAGCGGCTGGCCGACGCCGGCACCAGCAAGGTGCGCGAACATGTACGCGGCGCCTATCGTGACGCCCGCGTCGTTGGGCACCGGAGGCACCCAGATGTGAAGACGTGTGCGTTTCCCCAGCACGCGCTCGTAATAGGCCTCATCGAAATGCTCAAGGAGGCGCATGTTAACAATCGCGTTCAGCGCCGTACCGCCGGTCAGCACCAGTCGATCGCTGCCGGTTTGGCGGATCAGGAATTCGACGACATGAATGAGGGCGTCCTCAAATACCATCTGTACCGCCGCTGCCTTGTCGAGCCGCTCCTGGGTATCCTCTTTGTGGTGGATGTCCTCCACGCGTAGAACCGCGTCCGGATTCCACATGTCCTTTGCAGAGACGGGCGTGCCAAGAATGCTGGTCAGCTCGGGTGTGTAGGGATTGTCGAAAAGATTGCGTTGCCAATTCGCGAGCGCGCGGTTGAGATAAATTTGCCCTTCCGGTTGCAAGCTCAATATATCCCGCAGCTTCGCGTAGACGTGGTTCGTTTGCCGGTCGGAGTTGCCGTATGCCGCCGCGCCCATGTATCGGCCTTCGCTGCTGAGCCAGCTCCAGCCGCCTTGAGTCGAACTGATGACGCCGTAATAAGTACCGAGCGAATCGAAGACGCTGTGATTGCACCGAAGCAAGCGCATCGATCCCGCTTCGGCGATGTAGAGTGAGATCGAGCCGAGATCGCCCGTCCCGTCGAGCACTGAGATCATCACCGGAGCCTCGCTGCGGGCGAAAGGTGACGCGCAGTACGAGAACCATGCGTGATTGTCGTGATGCGGCATCCCGATGATCGGAGCGGGACCGGGAAACCCGAGTGCATGGCCGAGATGACGTGGGCCGCGAGTCGCCGGATCGATGTTTGCGACGTTCAGCACTGGGGTCTCCCGCGCGCGAAAGAGGCTCAGGCTTGCTGGAAATTCTTCCAGGGCCGTTCGGCAGACTGTGGCAGCGAGAGCAGCGTAATCCCATGTGCCGAGCCACGCCGCGATGCGCTCGGGGCCGATCCCGATGCGCTCCATCGTGGTCCGCAGAGCACGCAGCGCGTTGCGCGGAAAATCGGCGCTATGCTTCTTGCCGGAAAAACGTTCTTCTTCATTGTTGCAAATGATACGAGGTCCGCGGTCGCGCGAGACTTCGATGAGTGCGACGCCGGAGTTATGGAAACCGGTGGCGCCGATCCCTGCGAGGTAGACCGTTTCCCCACGTTCGATCCTCGCGCGGACAGCCTGGAGTTGCTCCAATGCGAAGCGGCTGGTCGGACGAAAGATCTGCTTGGATGCGTAAAAGCGTTCCAGGATCGGAAGCGCGCCGCGAAATCCTGCTGCCGCGAGCCACGGGTGTCGAGGACCGATTCGAAGGATAGGGCGTCGAGATTTCACTATGATGAATAACTCCGGAGGTTGTGACTCATCTCAGTTTACCGGACGCGTCTGAGGTGGGACGCGGTACAGAGCCTCAAGAACAATTCCCAGTCCGCAGCCGAGCTCGTTGCGACACACGCTAGCACGAGCGGCGACGAAAAACGTTAGCGACCATCCCCCTTCGCCTCATTTCGTCTCGGAGTCGCCGCGCGGGCCTTGATGCACGACGTCTTGTATAAGCCGGGTACCCAAACTGCCTGGCTGTGCAAGCGTCCCACGCATACCAGCCCGCGAAAAGTGGCCCAAAGTGCAAATCCGCTGTTCCAAAGTGCGTACCTACACAGAGTCTACAATGAGATAAGATTTCGGCACCGGTCTTCCCCACGATAGCACTCACCAACATTGGTGACGATTCTGCGTGTTTGGTGACAATTCCACGTCGTAGGCGAAAATATCTGGCTGGTTATTGCTCGGTCATCCTTGACAGTCAGCGTCGGTCCGCCTAATTGTCACCGGCGATTGAGACGCGCCCACCAGAATAGCGCATTTCAGTCGCCTGGATTCCAAGTCGCGCGGATCGTGATTGAAGTAGAGGGCGGTACGACCGCAGATGTGCTTGAGGTCGCGACTAATGTCGTCGACCACCGGCGCAAAGCTGTCTTGTAAGCACGGACCTCCGTAGTCATTTGCGACATGCCAGCAGCGCGCCAGAAAACGGGCGCTGCCCCGTCTCCATCAGCGCGGTCTGTTGCGACGGCAGCTTACGACTGGCAAACGCGTTGAGGGCTAAAGAGGGCCCGTCTCACCAGTGACCTGGGACCTGCGGATTGACAGTCTGTCGCGGACCGCCGCTCATTTAGAGGCTTAGCGCAAAATTCATTCCGCAATTAACCTGAAGGAATCTGCGAACCACGCGATGCGACGCTGCTGCCTGTCGTTGCTCGAACCGATGACTAGACGAGCAGAACGGGGTTGCCGCTCACTTTGCCGTGGTGAAGCGCTTCTGCCGGGTCGGAGCTGATCGCTCCTTCGTCAAAGCGGTCGCCCCACCTTTGGCCCGATGGCTGCCATCACGAAATCGATGAAGGCACGCACTTTCGCCGCGGGCAGGTGACGCGACGGATACAGCGCATAGAGCGGAAAGCGCCTGTTGGGCCAGTCGGGGAACAGGTCGATGAGCTGACCGTCGTCGAGCAGCTCTTGGATCCCGAGGGCCTTGATCTGCGCGACGCCGACACCGGAAAGACATGTGCCGAGGATCGTGCCGACTTCGGTCAAGAGCAGTCGTCCCGACGTGGGCACCGTGATCGATTTTCGACCGCGTTGGAATTCCCACGGGATCGGCTGCCCCGTCACCGGGCTGCGCACCTGGATGCATACATGATTGGCGAGGTCGGCCGGTTTCGCAGGCCGCCCATGCCGCTCCAGATATTCGGGTGTCGCCACTGCGACAAAGCGCGTGTCGAGCAGCTTGCGCGCGACCAGTGATGACGACGGTGGCTCGCCGAAGCGAACCGCGATGTCGAACCCTTCGGCGACCAGATCGCCGAGTTGATCGCGCGCGATCAACTCGAGCGACAGCTCCGGGTAAAGCTCGAGGAAGCGACGTATGTGCGGAGACAACAACAGACGGGACGTAAAAGCGTCCGTGTTGACGCGCAAGCGGCCCCGCACCGAGGCGGATGAACCGCTCGTGCGTGTCACTGCGTCTTCGATTCCAAGGACCAGCGGGTTGATGTTGGCGTAGAGAAGCCGGCCCTCGTCCGTGAGATTCACGGAGCGGGTCGTTCGGTCGAGGAGCCGCACACCGATGCGCGCTTCGAGCCGCGCGATCGCGCGACTAACTCCCGAAGGCGTGAGGCCAAGAGCATCGGCGGCCTTTGCGAAGTTTCCTCCTTCGACAACAGCAGCCAGCACGCTCACGTTGGAGAGAAGGCGTCCGTCGAGAGTCATGGCGAGATTCGTGATTGGGTGTCATGAATGATATGCCACCAGGTCGCTTCACTCAAGGATGCCCCATCCCTATCATGCACTCCATGCCGACGAATCGTGCGAACCGTGATCGAGCAACCGCGGTGACGGTCATCACGGAAGGAATGTCATGTTGATCATTCAGCAGAAGACCCGTCGCGACTTCCTGCGACTGGGGGCGAGCTCCTTGTTGGGCGCAGCTGCAGTCGCGACACTGCCCGCCCTGGCAGCGAACGCGACTCCATCCCGGGACGGTCGTGTGCAGGCGCACCCTGGCGCGCGAGGGCGATTCAATGCGATCGACGAAGCGCTCGCGTTAGGCGTCTCGAACGGAACGCTTGCCGGCGTCGTCGCACTCGCTGCCGATTCGCAACGAGTGATTTACGAGGGTGCCTACGGCAGGCAGGATCTGAACGGCACCACCGGCATGACGCAGGACACCGTGTTCTGGCTGCTGTCGATGACGAAGGCCATCACTGCGACGGCCTGCATGCAGCTCGTGGAGCAAGGCAAGCTGAGCCTCGACCAGCCGATGAGCCAAGTGTTACCGGAGCTTGCCGCACCCATGGTGCTGGAGGGATTCGACGCATCCGGCAAGCCGAAGCTGCGGCCCGCGAAGCGCGCGATCACGCTGCGCCATCTGCTGACGCACACCTCGGGGTTCACCTACGCAAACTGGAGCGATCGCATCCCGCAATACGAAAAAGTCACCGGCATGCCGGACATTGCCGAATGCAGGAACGGCGCCCTCGCGTCGCCGCTGGAATTCGACCCTGGCGAGCGCTGGCAGTACGGAATCGGAATCGATGTGGTGGGCAAGATTATCGAGGCCATCAGCGACCAGTCCCTCGAGATCTATTTCCGGGAGCACATGTTCGAGCCCCTCGGCATGGCCAACACTGGCTTCCTGATAAGCAGCGCACAGAAGCAGCGTACAGCCACGACATATGCGCGGCAGGCCGATGGCTCGCTCAAGGCCTTGCCTTTCGAGATGCCGCAACGCCCCGAATTCTTCTCGGGAGGCGGAGGCCTCTTCGCCACGCCGCGGGACTACATGGCGTTCCTGCAGATGCTGCTTGGAGACGGGACCTTCAACGGTGCACAGATCCTGAAGCCGGAAACCGTCGCTGCGATGTGCACGAACCAGATCGGCAACCTCGACGTGAATCCGTTGAAGTCGTCCGCACCGGTGTGGTCCAACGACGCCAACCTGTTCCCTGGCATGCAACAAAAGTGGGGTCTGTCCTTCGACATCAATACGAAACCCGGGCCCAACGGCCGCAGCGCCGGTAGCTGCTCATGGGCCGGACTTCTCAACTGCTACTACTGGATCGACCCCGTCAAGAAAGCCACGGGCGCGATGTTCACGCAACTGCTGCCCTTCTACGACGCGCGCGTCGTCGATCTATACGGCGCCTTCGAGCGCGGCTTGTACGCCGGCCTCGCGAGCACCTGAAGGAAAGATCTGATGTATGCAATCACCGGTATCACGGGCAAGGTCGGCGGGATCGCCGCGCGCACCCTGCTGTCCGCGGGGCAACGAGTCCGCGCGGTCGTCCGCGATGCGGACAAGGGCAGGTTCTGGTCAGATCGCGGCTGCGAAGTCGCGATTGCCGAAATGGAGGATGCCGAGGCGCTGACCCATGCGTTCACGAGCGTCACCGGCGTTTTTATCCTGCCGCCTCCGAATTTCGATCCGGAACCGGGGTTCCCGGAGGCCAAGGCCGTCATCTCCGCGGTGCGTCAAGCGCTCGCTGCGACCCGTCCCGCCAGGGTCGTCTGTCTCTCGACCATCGGCGCGCAAGCCGCACAGTCAAACCTGCTGACCCAACGTACGCTGATGGAAGAGGCCCTGTCGACGCTGCCAATTCCAGTGACCTTCCTCCGCCCTGCTTGGTTCATGGAAAACTTGAGCTGGGACGTTGCCCAGGCCCGCGACCAAGGCGTCCTCTCCTCCTTCCTGCAGCCGCTCGATAAGGCCGTGCCGATGGTCGCCACCGAGGATGTGGGCCGCGTCGCAGCCGAACTGCTGCTGCAAGACTGGAGTGGAAAACGAGTCGTCGAACTAGAGGGCCCGGAGAGGGTGAGCCAGCACGGGATCGCAGCGGAACTCGCGAAGGTGCTGCATCGTTCGGTTCGCGCACAGGCAGTTCCGCGCGAGAACTGGGGCGCAATCTTTCGAGCTCAGGGCATGCGTGATCCGATTCCGCGCATCCAGATGCTCGACGGATTCAACGAAGGTTGGATCACGTTTGAGAGTGGCGCCGCGAGCCTGGTCAAGGGCAAGGTGAGTCTCGCGGAAGTCATCCGGACGCTCGTCGGCGAGCACACGTAATCGAAACCCAAATGGACTCGTCATGGACACCTGTGACTCATATGATCAAGGGCCGGCACGCGATGGTCACCTTGGTCACATGGATCGCGCTTACAGCGCCCTTGCAACCACTCGTACCTGGTCGCGAAACCATTGATGAGTCGGATCCGTGGTCAACCGCGGATGCCAACTCATCTCGTATATGAATCCCTTAAGCTCGACGGGCGCTGGGATCATCCGGACGCCAATGCTCTTCGCCAACCTGACAGCCAATCGTTTTGGAGCCGTCAGGATCATGTTGCTCTCGGCAACCGCGGCCACAGCCGGCGCAAAGAACGGCATGACGATTCCGACTTGCCGCCTCAACGCCAGCGCAGCCAAAGGACGGTCAACCGGAATCTGTTGACCCGACAAGACGTTCACGACCACGTGCGAATGCTTGAGATACTGATCCAGTGTCAGTCGCCGCGCGCGAAGCGGGTGCTTGGCAGCGACGACGCAGACAAACTCGTCCGAGAAGAGCGTTTCGGACTGCAGGTCAGACGGCGCCCCGGCGGCGTCGAGGACCAGATCGAGCTTGCCCGACGCAAGGTCCTCGAAGCGCCTGTCGTGCGACGCGATCACTTCCAGGCGCAATCCAGGTGCTGCAGTTTTCAGACGTCGGACGAGCGCAGGAAGTACCACAAAACAGGCGTGATCCGTCATGGCGACCTGGAAGCGCGCGTTGCTGAGAGCGGGCTTGAATGCTTCCCCGGTCAGCAACGATTCGAGTCTCGGCAGGACGCTCTCGAGCTCCTGGAGCAGGCGTTCCCCGCGCGCAGTGCGTTGATAGGCGCGGCCGTGGCGGATGAGAAGCTGATCGCCGAACGCTTCGCGAAGCCGCTCCAGCGCCCGGCTCATCGCTGGTTGGCTGAGAAAGCAGCGCTCCGCAGCTCGGGTGACATGCTTTTCCTCAAGCAGGACCAACAGCGTCTGCAGCAGGTTGAGGTCGGTTCTGCTTAGATGCTCGAATCGCATGCTAGCTATCATGATAATGCATTGGACACATGGATCGCTAGCCAGTACTTTTACGTTCACCTTTTGGAAGCTGGTACGGCGAAAAAAGGCAACGTGAGCCATTCGGATAAGAGCTGCCGCTTTTGGACCGGCGCAGTGCGCGGCGACGTCGGCGAATTGCTACGCGGCTCTTTGGCCCCCTACCCGGAGTAATTCCATGAGCTTCACCCTCAATGTCAATGGAGCAAACCATCGTGTCGATGTCGATGGCGATACACCGCTGCTCTGGGTCCTGCGCGACCTGCTCGGCGTGACCGGAACCAAGTTCGGCTGCGGCGTGGCGCTGTGCGGCGCCTGCACGGTGCATATCGACGGCGAACCGGCACGGTCGTGCGTCACCCCGATCGGCAGCATCGGGAACAAAGCCGTCACGACGATCGAGGCGGTCGGCAAGACGCCGCAGGGCAAGGCAGTGCAGAAGGCCTGGCTCGATCTCGAAGTCGTGCAATGCGGCTATTGCCAATCCGGCCAGATCATGTCGGCCACCGCTTTGCTGATGGCCAATCCGAAGCCGAGCGATGCCGACATCGATGCTGCGATGGCCGGCAACGTTTGCCGGTGCGGGACTTATCCGCGCATCCGCGCGGCCATCCACCGCGCCGCGGGCTAGAGAGGATTGCCATGCCCGACCAATCGCTACTACGTCTGTTCGACCGTCGCGGATTCCTCAAGGTCGGCGCCGCCTTGGGCGGCGGCCTGATCCTCGAGCTCGCGTTGCCTCTCGCGTTGCGCCCCGCGTGGGCCGCCGCCGCATCGCCAGCGTTCGCGCCGAACGCGTTTATCCGAATCGACCGCCGGGGTCACGTGACGCTGGTGATGCCGATGGTTGAGATGGGCCAAGGCACGTACACCGCGTTGCCGATGCTGCTGGCGGAGGAGTTGGAGGTTGGTCTCGATCAGGTCCGCCTGGAGCACGCCCCGCCTAATGACGCGCTGTATGCCAATTCGCTGCTGCACATCCAGACGACCGGCCTCTCAGCCTCCGTCCGCGCTTTCTGGACGCCGTTGCGGCAGGCCGGTGCTGTCGGGCGAACGCTGCTGATTGCGGCCGCTGCAAAGCGCTGGGGTGTCGACCCGAGCACCTGCGCCGCGCGCCACGGCGTGGTCTCGGATTCGACCAGAACGCGGCACGTCGGCTACGGAGAGCTCGTTGATGCTGTGGCCGTGTTGCCAGTACCGGCGCCTGACAGCATCGTGTTGAAGGATCCCAAGAACTTCACGTTGATCGGCACGCCGGCCAAGCGGCTGGATGCGCCGGACAAGGTCAACGGCCGTGCGCAATTCGGCATCGACGCGAAGTTGCCGGGGATGAAAATCGCGGCGATCGCAATTTCGCCCGTGTTTGGTGGCAAGCCCAAAGCGCTGAACGAGACGGCTGCGCGCGCTGTCAAGGGCGTGCAACAGGTGGTGCGCATCGACGAAGCCGTCGCCATCGTTGCCGACCACATGTGGGCCGCAAAGAAGGGACTCCAGGCAGCCGCCATCGAATGGGATGACGGTCCGAACGCGATGGACAGCAACGCCGATATCATCCGCCAGCTCGAGGAAGGATCGAAGCACTCTGGCGCGGCCGCACGTAATGACGGCGACGCCGAGAAGGCGCTCGCCAGCGCAGCGCAGCGAATCGATGCGATCTACCAGGTCCCGTTCCTCGCACATGCGGCGATGGAGCCGATGAACTGCACGGTCCATGCACGCAAGGACGGCTGCGAGCTCTGGGTCGGCACGCAGGCGCCGACACTGACACAGGAGGTGATCGCACAGATCACCGGCCTGCCGAAGGATTCAATCAAAATTCACAACCATCTCCTCGGCGGCGGCTTCGGACGTCGGCTCGAGCCCGACGGCAGCATCCTCGCAGTCAAGATCGCGCAACACGTTGACGGACCGGTGAAGGTCGTATGGAGCCGCGAGGAAGACATCCAGCACGACATGTACCGCCCCTACTACTACGACCGACTGTCCGCAGGGCTCGACGCGACCGGGAAGCCGGTGGCCTGGACCCACCGCATCGCGGGCTCATCGATCTTTGCACGTTATGTCCCACAGCTCTTCAAGAATGGTCTCGACGCCGATGCGGTGGAGGGAGCGGCGGAACCTCCCTACGCCTTCCCGAACATCCATGTCGACTGCGTGCGCGTCGAGCCCCCAGGGATCCCGACCGCCTTTTGGCGCGGTGTCGGCCCGACCCACAATGTCTTCGTCGTCGAGAGCTTCATCGACGAGCTGGCGGCCGCGGCAAAGCAGGATCCGGTCGCCTATCGCAAGCTGCTGCTCGGGCACAATCCACGCGCGCTTGGCGTGCTCAATCTTGCAACGGAAAAGGCGGGCTGGGGTCAGCCTCTACCGGATCGCCGCGGACGCGGGGTGTCGGTGCAGTTCGCGTTCGGCAGCTACCTGTCGCAGGTGGCGGAAGTGGAAGTTGCGAGCGACGGCTCGGTCAAAGTCCACCGCATTGTATGCGCCGTCGACTGCGGAATCGTCATCAATCCGGACACGGTCGCTGCCCAAATCGAAGGTGGCGCCCTCTTCGGGCTGACCGCAGCATTGTACGGCGCGATCACGTTGAAAAACGGCCGGGTGGAACAGTCGAACTTCCACGACTATCGTCCGCTGCGGATCAACGAAGCGCCGGTGATCGAGACGTATCTGGTGAAAAGCGCCGAACCTCCCGGTGGTCTCGGTGAGGCGGGGACCTCCGTGGTCACCCCGGCGGTTACCAACGCGATCTTCGCCGTCACGGGCAAGCGCATCCGGACGCTGCCGATCGATCCACAGCAACTGCGAACGTCCTCATGAACCCGCACAGCTGGTCGTCTGTCGGGCGCGGTGCGGTAGCTGCGCTTGTCGCTCTGGCTGCGGTTGCGGATGCGTCTACCGATGTTCCGCTCAAGGCCGTCTCGGCCTTCTCGGGCATCGGCGACGAGCGTACGCGTTCCATTGCTCTGTTCACCGAAGCCGCCAAGGTGATTCAGCATCCGCGTTGCATGAACTGCCATCCTGTGACGGGTCAGCCTACTCAGGGCGATGATCTGCACGCGCACATACCGCCGATGCTCGCGGGCTCCGGCGACCATGGGGTCCAAGGGCTGCCGTGCAAGTCATGTCACGGTCCGGCGAACCAGGCGACGCTCGTGTCGTCGATAAAGAGCATCCCCGGCAATCCGCGCTGGGGGCTCGCACCAGTCTCGATGGCGTGGCAAGGCAAATCACTGGGCGGGATCTGCGAGCAGATCAAGGATCCGAACCGGAATGGACGGCGCAGCCTCGCCGATATCTATCGGCACATCGCCACCGACCCGCTCGTCGGCTGGGCGTGGCACCCGGGAGGGGACCGTGAGCCGGCACCGGGAACCCAATCCGATTTCGGCCAGCTCATCGGCGCGTGGATTGCGACCGGCGCGCAGTGTCCGTGAGATCCAAAGCCCGGCATGACTCGTGTCCCAAAGGATGGGAGAAGCTAACGAATCCCACCGTGCGAGCTGCCATCAATGCACTGCAGCGGGGTGACCGGTCGGCGTGGGCAGCGCTCTTCGAATCCAACGCCAAGCTCTATGATGACGGCAGTCCGCGCAGTCTCGAGAGGTTCAATCAGGACGCCATCGGTCGCGAACGCTTTACATCGATCGACCTCGTCGAGAACAACGGACTGTACATCACCGGGCAATTTCATTCCGAGGAATGGGGCGACTTTCGGACCTACTTCAGGTTTCAGCTTTCGCTAGCCGGCAGGATCCAACGTTTGGATATCGGCGAAGCGCACTAGCTCCCGGTCGCGACCCCGATACTCTCGATGTAGCGCTCGACGTATGAATCTCCAGAGCTTACTAACGAGGCTGGGCGTGTCCGGGCGACTTAAAGCCGCGCATCCGACGCTCTCTTTCTCAAGTAGGTTGATGAGAGTTTTCCGCCCGATTGTTCAACCTGCCTTGCTGCTGATGCCCACCAAAGCCACAACTAGTCAGCTTCTATCGCTTCGATTTGGATGCGAAGAGTAACGTTCATGTCGGAATCGGCACGTTTGTCAGGATTGACGCCGAAGTCTACGCGGCTGATTTGACCCGAGGCGTCCGCGCCACAGATCTTCCGCTTCAGTTGGTCGTCGATCAGACACTTGAAAGAATTGATCTTCAGATTGAGCGGCTTGGTCACCCCACGCAGCGTGAAGTTCCCCGTGACCTCGGTCGGTGCGCCGTTCACAAAGGTGGCGAGTTGCCCACGATAGAACGCTTCCGGATATCGCCCCACATCGAGCCAATCGCCGCTCTTCGCGACCTCGTTCATCGTGTCAAGCCCGAAATCGACGCTGCGCGTATCGACCGTCACGTCAACCGTGCCAGCGGCTGCAGTCTGATCTAGCTTGATCGTGCCTCTGGTTCGATCGAATCGACCGCGCCAGATCGAAAGACCTTGATGGGTGGCTTCGAAGCTCGGAAACGTGTGCTCTGGATCGATCTTATAGGTAATCTGGGCGGACCATGCGGTACCCAGCTGGGTCGTAACGATGATGGCGACGATCGCTTGCCGTCCTTGCCGCTTCGCGGCCGCGCGATGAAGTCGGCGCGCAGCGCCGACCAAGGATCTCGGGTGCGAGGCCCTCGAATTGTGGTCGAATTGCGTCAACGCGCGAGCAGCATGGAAATCCGGATTTGCCATCAAGTATCTTTCGCCGATGAAATCGGATGAAACAAAACTCGCCGTCAATTTGCGACGCAAGCTCCGGGACCGCAGGACCTGAGGCTCTCGCGCTCCAATGTGATCCCCGCAGCACCTCCGATCAAGGCGCCACCCAGCCTGACGACGATCGGTCCCGCGCGCGCGTAAGCGCGCTGCGCGTCGGGGAATGCTAAAGCCCTCGCGCACCAGCGCGAGGGCTCCAAGATATCATCCCGCGGCGTTAGATCCGTGGGCCGTAGTGCGGCACAGGCAGCCCGAATTCGTAGGCACCAAGGTCAGGCGCGGTTCCGGTGTACCCGTCCGTGACGTTCGGGATCACGATCCCTCGATCGATCGCGGCCGAACCCGG
>DATMNH010000149.1:0-2830 GCA_035568975.1 Casimicrobiaceae bacterium | reverse complement strand
ATATCCGCCGGGCTCGATCTCCTTCAGGTCCTGATCCCAGGTCTGAGGGTTCATCGCCACCATGAGGTCGACGCCGCCGCGGCGGCCGCGCCAGCCCGCTTCGCTGATCCGCACCTCGAACCACGTGGGCAGCCCCTGGATATTCGACGGAAAGATGTTTCGCGGCGCCACGGGAACGCCCATGCGCAGAATGGCTTTGGCGAAGAGCAGGTTCGCCGACGCCGAGCCCGAGCCATTGACGTTCGCAAACTTGACGACAAAGTCGTTGACGCGCTGGATCGGTGTGAAAGCGGGCTTCATTCGGCCGCGTCTCCGAGCGGAATGGCGCGTCTCGGGCGCGCGACCGGACCCGCGTGGCATCGATGGTCGGCATGCCTTAAGTCGAGGTAGAACTTCTGCATGTCCCATGCTCCCGTCGGGCAACGCTCGGCGCAAAGACCGCAGTGCAGGCACACATCCTCGTCCTTGGCCATGATGCGGCCGGTCTTGAGCCCGTTCGCGATGTACAGATCCTGCGTCAGATTGCGCGATGGCGCGTTCAATCGCGCCCTGAGCTCGGTCTCGTCGCCGTCCGCGGTGAACGTGATGCAATCCATCGGACAGATATCTACGCAGGCGTCGCATTCGATGCAGAGCTTCGATGTGAACACCGTCTGCACGTCGCAATTGAGGCAGCGCTGCGCTTCCGCGAACGCCTGCGCCGCGTCGAAGCCGAGCTCGACCTCGACCTTGATGTTCTTGAGCGCGATCGAGACATCCTTGAGCGGCACCTTGTAGCGCTGATCGTTGGAGACGTCGTTGTCGTAGCTCCATTCGTGGATGCCCATCTTTTGCGACATCAGGTTCACCAGCGGCGGAGGCCTCTTGAACAGGTCCTGGCCCTGGCAGAAATTGTCGATGGAAATGGCGGCATCGTGGCCGTGCGCGACCGCCCAGATGATGTTCTTGGGCCCGAACGCGGCGTCGCCGCCGAAAAACACCTTCGGCTGCGTCGACTGCAGCGTGATCTTGTCGACGATGGGAAGCCCGGACTTGTCGAACTCGACGCCTGCATCGCGCTCGATCCACGGAAAGGCATTCTCCTGTCCCACCGCGATAAGCACGTCGTCGCAAGCGAAATGAATTTCAGGCTCCCCGGTCGGTACCAGCCGGCGCCGGCCTTGCTCATCCGCGGTCGCGGCAACTTTCTCGAACATGATGCCGGTAAGACGACCGTGCTCGTGCGTGAACGACTTGGGCACGTGGTAGTTGATGATCGGAATGCCTTCGTGCATGGCATCCTCTTTTTCCCACGGCGAGGCTTTCATCTCGTCGAAGCCCGAGCGCACGATCACCTTGACCTCGTCTCCGCCCAGACGGCGCGAGCTGCGGCAGCAGTCCATGGCGGTATTGCCGCCGCCAAGAACGATCACCCGCTTCCCGATCTTGTCGACGTGACCGAAGGACACGCTCGACAGCCAGTCGATGCCGATATGAATATTCTTTGCCGCTTCCTTGCGGCCGGGCAGGTCGAGATCGCGCCCGCGCGGCGCGCCGCTGCCCACCATCACCGCGTCGTAGCCCTCGCCCAACAATCCGGCAAGACTGTCGACCCGCGTGCCGCCGCGGAACTCGATGCCCATGTCGAGGATATAGCCCACCTCCTCGTCGATCACCGTTTCCGGCAGGCGAAACTTGGGGATCTGGCTGCGGATCATCCCGCCCGCCTGCGCGTCGCCATCGAAAATCGTGCATTGGTATCCGAGCGGCGCGAGATCGCGCGCGGCAGTGAGCGAGGCAGGCCCCGCACCGACGAATGCGATGCGCTTGCCGTTCTTTCGCGTGGCCCGCTTCGGCAGGCGGTGGCGGATGTCGTTCTTTTTATCGGCCGCGACGCGCTTCAGCCGGCAGATCGCCACCGGCTCGGGCCTGACGCCGTCTTCGCCTTCCTCCACGCGACCGCGGCGACACGCGGGCTCGCAAGGACGGTCGCAGGTGCGGCCAAGGATTCCGGGAAACACATTGGACTGCCAGTTGATCATGTAGGCGTCGCTGTAACGCCCGGCGGCGATCAACCGAATGTATTCGGGAACAGGAGTGTGGGCCGGACACGCCCACTGGCAATCGACGACCTTGTGAAAGTAATCCGGTGTCGCGATATCCGTCGGCTTCAAACCTTTTCCTCCATTACGGGGGCGACCCGGCGTCTCGCGTTCATTCGCCGATCTGGCCTATCGAAGCCTGGCTCTTGCGCGTGTCGGAACTCCCGCTAAGTGCCGCGAGTTTACGCCTCCCGACCGCTGGTGAAAAGGTCTTTGCTTTCAATTGCTCGCAGCATGGTTATTGAAGTGCCGCCTAAACAAGCCAGCGGCGGCCGAACACGCCGTCGGATGAGCCGCTACGGGTGGTCGGCGATTCGAGGGTCCGACCGCGCTTCAAGTTCCCGGGAAGCCATGCGCCACAGGGAAAAAGAACTCCTTCCAGGTTGCCGGCTTGGTCTTGATCAGCCCGGTCTTGAACATGAAATTGGCAAACACCATGGTCGCATTGGGAGTTGTCGAGTACACAACGTTCGGTGCCTTGATCATGCTGACGATCTCGTCGACCGAGTATTTCTCCTTGGTCGCGTCGAGGTAGATCTTGGCGGCGCCCGCCGGGTCGTGCGCGATGAGCCGATCGGCCTCTTCGAGCGCGGCCATGAACGCGGCAATCGTTTTCGGGTTGGCATCGTAGAACTTGCGTGTGCCAAAGACCACCGCATTGCTCGCCGGCCCGCCAAACACGTCGCTTGAATCCAGAACCAGGTGAACGCCGGGCGCCTTCAACTCGCTGTACTGATACGGCGGTGCCG
>DATMNH010000148.1:0-2409 GCA_035568975.1 Casimicrobiaceae bacterium | reverse complement strand
GCCGGGATTGATCGGGACCATGGCAAATGTCGATATTCCGTTGGCTCCGGAGGTGCGGCGCTACTTTTATCCCGGTACTACGCATGGTGGCGGTGGCGGCGGCTTCAACCTCGCCAGCGGCGCGAGCGGATGTGTACTCGCAGCCAACCCGAATCCGGAAACGGAATCGCAGCGGGCGCTCTTCGTCGATCTTACCGACTGGGTGACCAAGGGCATCGACATGCCAGCAAGCACCTATCCCAAGCTCTCCGATGGCACGCTGGTGCCTGCGAACAAAGCGGCGATGGGCTTTCCGAATGGCATTCCGGGTATTCCCAACGACGCACCGAACGGTATCGTTAATTCGATCAACGACTACATTCTTGGAAGCACGTTCATCTACAACGATATGTCGGGCGTCATCGGCGTCGAGCCGCCGGTTGTCAAGCAAGTGATCCCCACCTATGTGGTGAAGACCAATAGCGACGGTAACGAAACCGCCGGCGTGCGGTCGTTGTTGCATCAATTGCCGCTTGGAACGTATCTCGGCTGGAACGTAACGGCGTCCGGATTTTTCAGGAACCAGATTTGCGCCTTTACCGGTGGCTACGTCCCGTTCGCCCGCACACTCGCGGAACGGCTCGCTTCGGGGGATCCGCGGCCTTCGATCCAGGAGCGCTACTCGACGGTCGGTAACTACTACTTCGCCGCCAGCATGATCGCAAAGCAACTTGTCGCGCAGCGCTTCCTGCTCCTGGATGACGCGGTGCGAATCACCAACCAGGCATTGCAGCAGATGACGGCGAGTGGACTGCTCCCACTGCACTAGCGACTCACCGATTTTACGCATCCGAGGGGGACCCATGCCAGGCTTAGGTCGTTTGCTGTGCGCGTTGGTACTCGGGCTGGTCGTTTTCAGCGCCAAGGCAGAAGTAAGCGAGATCAAGGTCGCCCAACAGTACGGAGTCAGTTTCCTTCCATTGATGGTCATGGAACGGGACAGGCTTGTCGAGAAGCATGCCAAGGCGGAGGGTCTGGGCGATGTCAAGGTCGACTGGGTAAGCGTGGCGGGTCCGAGCGTCATGAACGATGGCGTGATCAGCGGCGCCATTCAGTTCATTGCCGTCGGCGCCCCATCGCTAATTACGCTCTGGGACAAGACGAAAAGCAACGTGCAGGTCAAAGGCGTGTCGGCGATGACGACCTACCCGCTGTACCTCAATGTGCGCAATCCCAACATCAAGTCGATCAAGGATTTCAGCGACAAGGACAAGATCGCCGTGCCTTCGATAAAGGTGTCGACCCAGGCAATCATGCTGCAGATGGAAGCGGCAAAAACATTCGGCGAGGAAAATTATGCCAAGCTCGATCCGTACACGGTAGGGCTGTCGCATCCCGATGCGCTGCTGGCGCTTACCAATAACAGCGGGGGCGTGGACGCGCATTTCACGTCGTCGCCCTTCCACGAGCAAGAAATCAAAATTCCGGGCGTGCGCACTTTGACCACGAATTACCAGATTTTGGGCGGCCCGGCGACCGCGGTCGTCATAGCTGCCTCGACGAAGTTCAGGGAAGCGAACCCAAAAGCATACAAGGCCTTTTACGACGCGCTGGACGAGGCGATCAGGACGATAAACAATGACAAACGCGCCGCCGCAAAGATCTATCTCGAGCAGGCCAAGGATTCGAAAAATAGCGTCGACGATATCTATTCCATGATCAACGCACCCGACTACCGGTACACTCTTACGCCGCAGAAGGTCGGCAAGACCGCAGAATTCATGTACAAGATTGGGTCGATCAAGACCAAGCCCGCTTCGTGGTCCGATCTGTTTTTCCCGGAAGTCCGCGGCCTTCCGGGTGACTGACATGCGCGGCGCGACGAAGCCGTTGCGGATCGGGTGCGGAGCGGGGTTTTCCGGAGACAGGCTCGAGCCTGCGGTCCTGCTTGTCGAAAAGGGAGAGCTCGACTACCTGGCCTTGGAGTGTCTTGCCGAGCGAACGATTGCGCTGGCGCAACTGCGCAAGCGACGCGATCCAACGGAGGGCTACGATCCGCTGCTGAAGCGTCGCGTCGAAATGCTGCTGCCCGTCCTCAAGCGAAACGGAATTCGGCTGATCAGCAACTTCGGCGCCGCCAACCCCATTGCCGCGGGCGAGGCCATCCTGGTCATTGCCCGCAAGCTGCAACTCTCGGTGAAGGTTGCCATCATCACCGGGGACGACGTGCTGGATCGCATCGGCCCCGAGCGCATCGCGATCGAGACCGGCCGACCTTTGTCTGAGCTGGGTCCGCTGATTTCTGCCAATGCGTACCTCGGCGCCGAAGCAATCCAGCCGGCGCTCGCTTCGGGCGCCGATATCATCGTCACGGGGCGCGTCGCGGATCCCTCTCTTTTCGTGGCGCCGATCGCGTATCACTACGGGTGG
>DATMNH010000147.1:0-3315 GCA_035568975.1 Casimicrobiaceae bacterium | reverse complement strand
TTCCCGCGGATTGGAAGGACCGGCTTTCGCGCCTCGAGTGCATCGCGCTCGACACGGATTACCGCGAGCTCGATGCCGCCATCGTTGCCGCCGCTCACGAAGCCGGCTACAAGGTCCTGACCTACACGGCCAACGACCCTGCCATCGTGAACCGGCTCGCGGCGTGGAACGTAGACGGCATCATCACCGACGCAGTCGACGTCGTTCGACCCGGGTAAACGCGCTGCCGACGGCCCATTGCGGGTTCTATCGAGCGTTACAAAAGTGCCTGACGCCCGCTTCTAAATATCGTCATTCCCGCGAAAGCGGGAATCCAGGGTCTTTTGACGGTACGTCACGGGGTCCCTGCTCAGTTACCAAAATGAGCGGGCCCGACGCGATGTTGCGCATGACTCATCCCTTCCCGGCTCACGCCGTCACGCGGGCGGCAGCGCCCCGCTTCAGCTCGCGTTCGTCGATGGGGAGGTTCAACAATCCCGCGACGATGCCCAGAGCGATCGCCAGATACCAAACGACGTTGTAGCTGCCGGTGCGGTCGAACATCAATCCCCCGAGCCACGCGCCGAGGAAGCTGCCGATCTGATGGCTGAGGAAAGTAAAGCCGGAGAGCATGGCGAGATAACGCACGCCGAAAATCTGGGCGACGATGCCGTTGGTGGGCGGCACGGTCGAAAGCCACAGCAATCCCAGGCCGACCGAGAACGCATAAACCGTTAGCGCCGAGAGCGGCAACAGCAGGAACAGCGCGATCACGATGGTGCGGCCGAAATAGATCGCCGACAGGATGTATTTCTTGCTGACCTTGCCGCCAAGCCAGCCGGCGGTGTAGGTCCCGACAATGTTGAAAAGACCGATCAGCGCCAACGCGGTAACACCTACGTTCGCCGGCAAGCCCTTGTCGAGCAGATACGATGGCAGATGAACGCCGACAAAGACGACCTGAAAGCCGCAGACGAAGAACCCAAGGGTGAGCAATACGTAGCCGCGGTGGCCGATTGCCTCGCGCATCGCTTCGCCGGCCGACTGCTTGAACAGGTGGGCGTGCGCGCCCAGGTTTCGCTCCACCATCGCCGCGGCCAGCGGGACCATCAGCAGACTGACGCACGCGAGCGTCAGCAGCGCACCGTACCAGCCGATGTGCGTCAGCAGGTATTGCGTCAAGGGCAGAACTGCGAACTGGCCGAACGAGCCGGCGGCGGCGGAAATGCCGAGCGCCATGCTGCGCTTCTCCGGTGGAAACGCGCGTCCGAGCACGCCCGAGACCACCGAGAAGGTGACGCCGGAGAGGCCGGTGCCGATGAGAACGCCCGCGGTGAGCACCATCATCAGCGGCGTTGCGGCATGTGCCATTGTCAGCAGGCCCAGGCCGTAGAGGACGGTGCCGCCAATCAACACGCGGCCGGCGCCGTATTTGTCGGCGATCATGCCCGCGAACGGTTGCGTCACGCCCCAAACGAGGTTCTGCACTGCGAGCGCCAGGGCGAAGGTCTCGCGTCCCCAATGCAGATCCGCGCTCATCGGCTGCAGGAACAACCCGAAGCCGTGGCGAATGCCCATGGCCAGCGTGAGAATCAATCCACCGCAGATGAGAACAGTGTTCGGAGTACGCCAGGAAGAGGTGGTCATGGAAAGGGCTCAGCGGGAACTGGATATCTTATCAAACGACGACGACTCAACGGGCAACTCAGCATGGTCGATAGCGATCTGCCGCGTTAGGCGAGTTCCGTGGAGTGAATGCGCCGGTCCATGTTCGAACATTGCGAAAGTCCGAGACGCCGCATCGCTTATATCGTCATTCCCGCGAAGGCGGGAATCCATTGTCTCTTCAAAATGGATCCCCGCTTTCGTGGGGATGACGCGAGTTTTGCGCAGCCGCTTGCGAAAGCGCCTGACGCCAGCGTACAGATCACACCCAATGCTTCGCTCGCTCGACCGCCTTGGTCCACTCCGCGGTCAGTTTGGACGCCTGATCGCGCGACATGGCAGGCTCGAAACGCCGATCGATCTGCCAATTGGCGCCGATGTCGCCTTCATCGCGCCAATAGCCGACCGCGAGCCCCGCCAAGTACGCCGCGCCCAGTGCGGTCGTCTCCAGCACCTTGGGACGAACGACCGGCACGCCGAGCAGATCGGCCTGGAACTGCATCAGCAAATTATTGGCCGCGGCACCGCCGTCGACGCGCAGCTCCGCCAGCTTGATGTGCGCGTCGGCTTCCATCGCGTACAAAATCTCGGCGCTTTGATACGCGATCGACTCCAGTGCGGCGCGAGCAACGTGCGCCGCCGACGAGCCGCGGGTCAGTCCGAAAATGGAGCCACGAGCGTAGGGATCCCAATGCGGCGCGCCGAGTCCCGCGAAGGCCGGCACCAGATATACACCGCCGCTGTCCGCGACGCTCGCCGCCAGCGCTTCGACGTCGACCGCCGCGCGGATGATCTTCAGTCCGTCACGCAACCACTGCACGACGGCGCCTCCGACGAATACGCTCCCCTCGAGTGCGTAGTCGGTGCCACTTGCACGGCGCCATGCTACGGTAGAAACCAGCTTGTTCCTGGACTCGACGATCTCGCGGCCGGTGTTCAGCAACAGGAAGCATCCGGTTCCGTAAGTATTCTTCGCCAGCCCGGGCGCGAGGCAAGCCTGCCCGAACAGCGCTGCCTGCTGGTCGCCGGCGATGCCGGCGATGGGCACCGTCGCATCACCGATCCTGCATTCGGCGCACACGCCCGATGAGGCGACGACGGTCGGCAACACCGCGCGCGGAACGTCGAGCAACGCAAGCAACTCATCGTCCCATTCGCCGGTGCGAATGTTGAACAGCAAGGTGCGGCTGGCGTTCGAAGCGTCGGTGACGTGGGTCGCACCGCGTGACAGATTCCAGATCAGCCAGGAATCGACCGTTCCGAATGCGAGCTCTCCGCGTTGCGCACGTTCCCTCGCGCCGTCGACGTGGTCGAGGAGCCATTTGAGCTTGGTGCCCGAAAAGTAGGCATCGAGAATGAGTCCGGTCTTATGTGTGAACAAGTCCGCGTGCCCCGCGGCACGCAGCGCGTCGCAGATGTCGGCGGTGCGCCGGTCCTGCCATACGATCGCGCGAGCGATCGGCTTTCCAGTGGCGCGTTCCCACAGCACGGTCGTCTCGCGCTGATTGGTGATCCCGATCGCGGACACGTCCGCGCCGGAGATTTCCGCCTTGGCCAGCGCTTCGCCCATGACCGCCGACTGCGTCGCCCAGATTTCATTGGCGTCGTGCTCCACCCAGCCCGGCTGAGGGAAGTGCTGCGCGAATTCCTGCTGCGCAAGCCCGCGGATAC
>DATMNH010000146.1:0-6620 GCA_035568975.1 Casimicrobiaceae bacterium | reverse complement strand
GTGGATCGCCTCCTCGAACGCCTGGCGCAGCAGGTACTGCCGGCACTCCGGCGCGGTGATGTGGCGATACGTCCCCAGCACGATGTTGTTGGCGGCGAGCGAATCGGCGGTGACGAAGAAGCCCAGGTTGCGCTTGACGATGAGGCGCTCGTCGTCGGTCAGTCCGTTGGGGTTCTTCCACAGCTCGATGTCGCGCTGCATGTTGATCTCCTGCGGCATCCAGTGGTTGGCGCACGCGGAGAGGTACTTGTCCCAGGCCCACTTGTACTTGAACGGGACGAGCTGGTTGACGTCGGACTGCGCGTTGATGACGCGCTTGTCCTCGGCGCGCACGCGGTGAAAGCCGTTGGAGAGCGCCTGCGCCTCGGCGTCGAGATCGTGCACCGGTTCGCGCGAGAGGATGCCGCCGTACACGGCCAGCGAGGTCTGCGCGCCGACCGCGTCCACCGATTCCGGCATCGGGCGTGGCGCACCCGGTGTCACGAAATCGTCTTCGAATGTCAGCATACTCATCTCGCTTCCTGTCCTGGTAGCGGCCCGGGTCGTGTGCTCACGGGCCTTCGTCTCCGCACGGCTCACTGATAGAGCCGGCGGGGATTTTCTTCGCTTGTCGTCCGTGTCTACCTAAGTTGCTGCTTTTGCTGAAATTTCAAGTCCTTTTAAGCGGAAGAAGTCGCCGACGCTTTTCCCTTTCCGCGCGTGAAGGGAATGGATGGCGACGCCTTCCCGAGTTTTATCAATGCACCGCGTTCAGCCTTTCATAGAGGTAAGCCGGCGCGAAATCGACGCCGTTTTCCCAGGCAATGGTCGCGAGTCCGTAATCGAGCACGAACGCCGCGAACCGCTCCCGGTCGCGCAGCGATTCGAACTCGTCGCCATACAACTCGTCGGCGAGATCGACCACGCCTTTACGACCGTCGTTGAACTCCAGCCACACCTTGTAATCTCCTAGATAACGCGCATCCACCACATGACATGGAACATGCTCGTACTGGGCCATCGACTGGCTCCTCTCCGTTGGTTGCCAGAACAACGCTGCCGTACTGCACCTGCCTCACTGCACACTTCACTTGCTGGCATGTCGCTCCGCGAGCATTGCAACCGTTCCTGTCCGGGTCGCGCGGGCGCTTGTTCGACGCTGGAGGCGGGCTCATCTTGAGGAGCTCTCGCACGCTGACGTCCTGCCGTTATTTGTTGCTGTTTCGCTTTTCTCCTATTCGATATTGGCGATTGCTCAACCGATCAGCCAGCGACGCTGCCGTGCGCTTCTTGACCGCGCGTGTCACTACCCTGCGGCGCGCGTGCGCTCCAGGCATTGATTTCGTCGCGATGCGCCGCGTCGTGCTCGGCCATCATGACCGGGATGTCGCGTAGCGATACCGGCCCGACGCCTTCCTGCACGCCACGCCGCGTCCATTCCGAGGGCGTCACGCGCGCCAGCGCCTCGATGTTGTCCTGTCGGGCGCGCGCGAACGCCCTCATGCCTTCGCGCAAGGATTTGCCGCGGTAATTGCGGCGCTGCGCCACGGCCGCGCCGTCGAAGTCGGGAAGCTCGGCGTCTTCCTCGTTCAGCAACCGCTCGATGCGCACGCCGAAACCTTCGCGCTCCAGGTCGGCCAGGTGCCAGACCTGCTCGACCGGCGAAAACAGATCGTCGACCCGGTGTGTAGCGTCGTCTTCCGCCAGCGCGCCGAAACGCTCGGCAAGAAACGTCGACATCGACGCCAGCTGCTCCAGCATCTGCTGCTGACCTTCCGGCGGCAGCCGCATGTATTGCATCGGGTCGCGCAGCGCCGATTCGCCTTTGCTCGAGCGGATCATTGGCAAGACTCGCAGGTCGGGTCACCGATGCCGCAGAACTGCGGCGTCTCGGGCTCCTGAGCGGTGTGGGTGGCGTGAGTCGAGGCCGCCGGCGTCGCGCTCTTGGCGGCAGTCGCGCGGCCCGCGCCGGCAGCGCTTGCCGCGCCGGACGAGGACACGGCGTTCAACTCACCGCCCTGGCCGGTCGACTTTTCCGCGCTGGTCGCCGCCAGCGTGCGCAGGTAGTAGGTGGTCTTCAGTCCGCGCACCCAGGCGAGCTTGTAAGTCTCGTCCAACTTTTTCCCCGACGCGCCGGCCATGTAGATATTGAGCGACTGCGCCTGATCGATCCACTTCTGCCGTCGCGCGCCCGCTTCGACCAGCCACGTCGCGTCGACTTCGAATGCGGTCGCGTACAGGCGGCGAAGATGCTCGGGCACACGATCGATCTTGGCCAGCGAGCCATCGAAATACTTCAGATCCGAGACCATCACGTCATCCCACAGGTCGAGCCGCTTCAACTCGGCGACCAGGTGCTCGTTGACCACCGTGAACTCGCCGGAGAGGTTCGACTTGACGTAGATGTTCTGGTACTCGGGCTCGATCGATGCGGCGACGCCGATGATGTTGGAGATGGTCGCGGTCGGCGCGATGGCCACGCAGTTGGAGTTGCGCATGCCGTGCTCCTTGACGCGCGCACGCAGGCTCGACCAGTCCATCGCGACCGACTCGTCGATCTCGACATAGCCGCCACGCTCGTCGCGCAACAGCTTGAGCGAATCCTGCGGCATGATGCCGCGATCCCAGAGGCTGCCTTTGTACGAAGCGTAGCGGCCGCGCTCCTCGGCGAGCTCGGTCGACGCCCAGTAGGCGTAGTAGCAGACCGCTTCCATCGAGCGGTCGGCAAAGCTCATCGCGCCGTCGGAGGCGTACGGGTGCTGCAGCAAGTGCAGACAATCCTGGAAGCCCATGATTCCCAGGCCCACCGGACGGTGCTTGAGGTTGGCGTTGCGCGCCTTGGCCACGGCGTAGTAGTTGATGTCGATCACGTTGTCGAGCATGCGCATGGCGGTCTTGATGGTCGCCTTGAGCTTGTCGTGGTCGAGCTCCCAGGACGTGGACTGGGTCGACTTCTCGGTCTTCTCGCCTTTCTTGCCGACTTTCTTCATGTGCGCGAGCAGGTTCACCGAGCCCAGGTTGCAGACCGCGATCTCGGTTTCGCTGGTGTTGAGCGTGATCTCGGTGCAGAGGTTCGAGCTGTGCACGGTCCCGACGTGCGATTGCGGCGAGCGCACGTTGCATGCATCCTTGAAGGTGATCCACGGATGCCCGGTCTCGAACAGCATCGACAGCATCTTGCGCCAGAGCTGCACCGCGGGAATCTTCTTCGAGAGCTTGAGCTCGCCGCGCGCGGCCTTGTCTTCGTAGCGCGTGTACGCTTCCTCGAATTTGCGTCCCCACTTGTCGTGCAGGTCGGGCACGTCGGCGGGAGAGAAGAGCGTCCAGTCGCCGCCTTCCATGACCCGCTTCATGAACAGATCCGGTATCCAGTTGGCGGTGTTCATGTCGTGCGTGCGGCGGCGATCGTCGCCGGTGTTCTTGCGGAGCTCCAGGAACTCCTCAATATCGAGATGCCAGGTCTCGAGGTAGGAGCAGACCGCGCCCTTGCGCTTGCCGCCCTGGTTCACCGCCACCGCGGTGTCGTTGACCACCTTCAGGAACGGCACCACACCCTGGCTCTTGCCGTTGGTGCCCTTGATGTGCGAGCCCAGCGCGCGAACGTTGGTCCAGTCGTTGCCCAGCCCCCCGGCGAACTTGGAGAGCAGTGCGTTTTCCTTGATCGCTTCGTAAATGCCGTCGAGATCGTCGGCCACGGTGGTCAGGTAGCACGACGAGAGCTGCGAGCGATGGGTGCCGGAATTGAACAGCGTCGGCGTCGAGCTCATGAAGTCGAAGGTCGACAGCACGTTGTAGAACTCGATCGCGCGCGCCTCGCGGTCGACCTCGTTCAGCGCCAGGCCCATCGCCACGCGCATGAAGAACGACTGCGGCAGCTCGAACCGGCGGCCAGACCCGCTGAACTGCGCGTACTGGTCGATCAGGAAATAGCGGTCGTAGAGCGTTTGCAGGCCGAGGTAGCCGAACTGCAGATCGCGCTCGGGCTTCAACGCGGCGCCGAGCTTTTGCAAGTCGAAGTGCGCGAGCGCCTCGTTCAAGAGGCCGATCTTGATGCCGTGCTTGATCAAGCGCGGAAAGCTCTCGGCGTAGCGCGTCGCCATGTCGGCGTGGGTCGCTTCCTCGCCGAGCGCCTCGAACCGGATCGCGTCGAGCAACAGCCGCGCGGTGACGAAGCTGTACGCGGGATCCTTTTCGATCAGCGTGCGTGCGGCGAGAACCAGGCATTTGCGCACCTCGTCCATCGGCACGCCTTCGTACAGGTCCTTGAGCGTCGCTTTCAGGATGCGCTCGGGCTCGACGCCGGGCAGGCCTTCGCACGAGGTCTTGATGAGCTCGGTCAAGCGCGCGAAGTCGAGCGGCCGGGTCACGCCGTTGTCGACCACGTTGATCGGCGCGCCGTCGACTTTGCCGCCGCCCTTTTCCTGCTTCTCGTGGGCGCGCTCCTGCGAGCGCTTTTCGCGATAAAGCACGTAGGCGCGCGCCACTTCGTGCTCGCCCCCGCGCATCAGCGCCAGCTCGACCTGATCCTGAATTTCCTCGATGTGGATCGCGCCGCCGTCGGGCTTGCGCTTCATTAGCGCGTTGACCACCACGTCGGTGAGATGCGCGGTGAGCTCGCGCACGCGGGCCGACGCCGCGCTCTGTCCGCCGTTGACGGCGAGAAACGCCTTGGTCACCGCAATGGCGATCTTCGACGGCTCGAATGCCACCACCGCGCCGTTGCGGCGGATGACCTTGTATTGGGAGAGCGTCGGGTCGGTGCTGGCCGCAAGCGGCGAACTCGCCTCGCCGGTCATCAACTTGTGCTGCGCTGCAGAGGATGCGGCGGCGGACGGGCTGGCGACTTGCATAATGATTTCTCCTGTAGAAATCTTATATTTCTTGGTCTCAACCGCGCGGCCCGGCGACGTTGCGCAATTCCGGTGCCGGCACGGGTTTCCGGAGGCCGGCCCGGCGGGCGCTGGCAGGCGTCTAGCGGGCGCTTCACAGAGGCTTCCGGATTTCCCTTAGGAATCAAAATCTACCACATCTTGTGTTCAAGTGCTGAATCAACACTAATCATAGTAGCTTGGCCAAACCTGCGCAAGCGCTTTTTGATGTTTCTCGGAGGCCTTTTAAAACCGCCGCGAAATCAAAGTTCTACCGCGAAAGTTTGCTGGTTGCTGGCAGAGAATCCACCGTTTTTCCACGCTCTTGTCCACAGAGGCAGTGGACAACTCGATGCGAGCAACATGACAAGGGTATGACCCTATGAAAGCCCTAAAGTGCGAGCGCCGGAGGTCACCAACTCGATGCCAGCGTCATCGCCTGGGGGACTAGGCTGGGGCTTACCGACGATTACCGAATTGGTTGACGGATTCCACAAGACTCGTCGTCCCGGCGAAAGCGGGGACCCATTTTGACTTTGCGTACCGGGATGGATTCCCGCTCAGTTACCAAAACGAGCGGGAATGACGATATTTGGGATCCGAGCGTCACGCATTTTCGTAATGCTCAATAAGAGTATCGAGCGAAATTCCGACCCGTTACACTGAATGTCTGTCCAAGCGGCGCGCGCCGGACTGCACGCACGACCGGCGCGCGGTCGCCGCACCAAGCCCTGCTGGAAGCCGTGCCGGAAACCATGCCGCGATTCGCCGCCAATCTTTCATACCTGTTCAACGAAGTTCCGTTTCTCGACCGGTTCGAGGCTGCCTCGCATGCCGGGTTCAATGCCGTCGAGTTCGGGTTCCCATACGAGCATCCAGCGCGGGAGCTGGCGTCGCGCCTGGCCGCGAATGGCCTCGAACAGGTGTTGATCAACACGCCGCCGGGAGACTTGAAGGCCGGCGATCGCGGGCTCGCCGGCTTGCCGGGCCGAGAGCAGGAGTTCGCCGCGAGTCTTGTCGCCGCGTTGCGCTATGCGCAAGCCTTGTCGTGTCCGCGAATACATGTCATGGCGGGCGTGCTTCCGGCAAGCGCAGACGACGCGCAGCGCGCGCTGCATCGGTCGACGTTCGTGGGCAATCTCCGCTTCGCAGCCCGGCAGGCGGAGGCAGAGGGCATCACACTGACCATCGAGCCGATCAATCCGCGCGACGTGCCGGGCTATCTGTTGACGAAACAGGCGGACGCGCACGCGATCCGCGAGGAAGTCGGCATGCCGAACGTGAAAGTGCAGATGGACTTCTATCACGCCCAGATCGTCGAGGGCGATCTGTCGACCAAGCTGCGCCGGTGGCTTAACGACATCGGCCACATCCAGATCGCCGGCGTTCCCGACCGTCACGAGCCGGACAGCGGCGAGCTCAACTGCTACGCGCTGTTCGATCTCCTGGATGAGCTCGGCTACAAGGGATGGGTCGGGTGCGAGTATCGGCCGCGTGCGGGAACGGTGCCGGGTCTGGCGTGGCTGGACAAGCTTGGTTGGCGGACAGCGGGACGGTAACAGACGAAGTCGAGCATCACGGTCGCACCGGCAGGCGCGGGAAGACATCCGGCATGCATCGGCGAGCAAGACGGTGGCGCTCGCGGTTTGACACGCCGCACCGCCTCGTCGATGATCGCGACCAGGCACCATAGCCGGTAAACGCCGGCAAGCTCCGGAGGAACCATGTCCAAACGCATTGACCGCAGTTTTGCGGTGCTGCTGGCGCTCGCGC
>DATMNH010000145.1:0-3244 GCA_035568975.1 Casimicrobiaceae bacterium | reverse complement strand
GCTGCGCAAGGGCTCCGACGAGGCCGCGATCATAGCGCTGCTGAGGAGGCCATAGGCGGTCACCCAGGCTTCGCGCACATCGGGCGTGAAATCGAAACCGAGCCCTTGCTCGAGCGTCCACACCAGAGCCGCACCGACGCTGGCATAGTGCCCTTCATGCACGCCGTAGCGGCCATGACGCCGTGCCAGGGCCCTCAGATCGTCCATCATCGTCTCGATGCGGTCGAGCGACTCAACCACCGAGCCGATCGCCGCCATCAGCTTGGCCCCCTGACTCTTCATGTCGCCGCGAAATAGCGGGCGCGTGCTCGGATCAACGGCGAAGAGACGGTCATAGAAGAGCGCTGCCGCCTGCTCACTGGCTGGGACGATCTTGGCAAAGCTCTCGCGCACGAGAGCGATCTGTTGGGAGGTCATCTGAATGGCGGCGCTTTGCATGGCAGATCTTCCTATCGTTGTTGTCCGGGAGAGGTAGGCGCAGCTAAGAGATTGATCTAATCGCGATTTTATTGTTCTGTTATTGCCATGGCCGATATGAGAGGCATCGATCTCAACTTGCTGATCGTGCTCGATGCGCTGCTCGATGAGCGAAGCGTCACGCGGGCAGCGGCGCGCCTTGGCTATACACAGCCGTCAGACCAGCTCGACCGGCGAGGCGAACACGTAGCCGACGCCGCGCTCTGTCCGGATGATGCGGGGCGCGCTAGGATCGCCTTCCAGCTTGCGCCGCAGCCGCAGGACCTGCACGTCGATGCTGCGGTCGAAGATATCTTCATGAATGCGGGTCGCCTGAAGCAGATACTCGCGGCTGAGAAGTCGCTGAGGTGCGTCGAGAAAGGCTATTAGGAGGTTGTATTCGCCCTTCGTCAGGGTGACGGGAGCGCCGTTGGGATCGGTCAGACGCCTGCTGCGTCGATTGAGCTCCCACCCGCCGAAACGACAACGGCTTGCCTCCCGATCCCGCTGCGGCTCGGCGCGTGTGACCTCCCGACGTCGCAGCACAGCTCGGATGCGCGCCAGCAGTTCGCGAAGCCCGAACGGCCTGGTGACACAATCATCGGCACCAAGCTCGATCCCGACGACCCGGTCGCTCTCGTCGCTGCCAGGGTCTGCGGTCATGATCACCGGGACGTCGGAACGCGAGCGGATCTCGTGCAGCAGGTCCAACCCATTATCCCGGCCGAGGCGCAGGTCGAGAAGCACCAGACTCGGCTCGCCGACAGCTAGCATACGAGCCATTTCTACCCGCCCCGAAGCCGAGGTGGCACGCATGTTCCGGTTTTCGAGATAGTCGACGACCATGCGGTTCGTCACTGGGTCGTCATTGACGACCAAAATCCGCGCCGGCTCACCGCTTGCCGCGCTGATCACGGGGGCCCAATTCCCGGCTATGATCGATGTCGGCGACGGCGTGGGCTTCGGCGGTGTGGTGGGGGCGGTTGGCGGCCTCGCCGTTGAAGACGCGCAAGACGCGCGGTCTCCATCTCGAACCGGCAGATCACGAAAGAGATATCCTCCGGCGCGAAGATCTGTGATTCCAGCTCGCGCAGGCTGCGTAGCTGTCGGCGCGACCGAATTCGTTTCCGCCACCCTTGCAGAGACGCTATGACATGCTGCAGAGCGGAAGTGGGTCGGGCGTGTCTGGCACTGCCTCGCCGAGGCCTCCGCGTTGCAGCGCGCGGGCTCGAGTATCGCTTGCAGTGTCATCGTCGAGCCTTTCGCTGTCGCGTTTGCGTTGCCACGGAGATGGGTCGATCATCTGCGCGGATTCCACGCCAAAATCTGTTCAATTTTTGCTCGGAGCGGGCGTGGGTCGGCGGCGTTGGTCCGCCAGAGTCCAACAAAAGGGGCTTGGTTGACAGAACAACCACGTGTCATGTATAGCGCGTCCTGGAGACGCCCCGGCCTGTGCTCGAAGAAGCGCGGCTGGTTTGCCCGATTTCGCGCTTTATGTCCGCTGCAGTAGCAAGGCGGTGAGCTCGTTGGGCATGTCGAGCATCACATCATGCCCGCATGCAAGCTCCGCTTGCCACCAGCGGCGCTCTCCTGCCTTGGCGTAAAACTGCTCGAAAGGGCTGTCAAAGCCACGTGCCAGAATGTATCCGATGGTTGCGATGTCGTCGCAGGCGCCGCTGATCCGTGCCGGCGCTTCAAAACTGGACAGCGGGTGCATCGTGCACTGCCGATCCACCCAGTCGGCATCTGCCGCATTGACCGCGAAGAACGACGCCGGGCGCGGCGGGACCTTCCAGCCATCGCCGTGGGCCACAGCCAGTTCCCGGTCGCTCTTGCCGTCATCTGGCAGGTAGTCGAAAAGGGCTTTGCCGTTGTCGGGAACGAAGGCGTCGAGATAGACCAGCGAGCGAATCCGGTCCGGCATCCGGTCGGCAACGTGGCGCACGACGACACCGCCGTAGGAGTGTCCGACCAGGACGATGTCGCGCAGGTCCTCCCAGATCAAGAGATTGGCGACATCCGCGACATGGGTGCCGAGGTCGACGTCGCGGCTCAGGAGATGGGAGCGTTCTCCCACACCCGTCAGCGTCGGCGTGAACACCCGATGCCCACCGGCCGCCAGCAGGCGACGCACGCGCGTCCAGCACCAGCTCCCATGCCACGCGCCATGGATCAGGACGTAATCGGTCATTGCGGAGTACTCCTTGCGATGTCGGCGCCGTGACACGAGGCGCCCCGAATATGAAAGAAAAGATGCCGCAGATCGCGGCGTCGCGCTGATATGTGGACGGGGCGCCTCGCTCGGCCAGGTCTGTTTTTCGTACTGGCAGTTCCGGCCGCCGGTGACTACGTGAGGCAGATGTCAGCAAACTATGGCCAGTTCTGCCCGGTCGCGAAGGCATCGGAGATTTTCGCTACCCGCTGGACCCCGCTCATCGTGCGCGAACTGATTGCGGGTGCACACTCCTTCAACGACATCCATCGCGGCGTGCCGCTCATCTCCCGAGCCGTCCTGGTCGCACGGCTGCGTGAGCTAGAGAACCAGGGTGTCATCGAACGCCGGCCGCGAGCCGGCGGCAAGGGGCGTGAGTATTGTCTCACGCCTGCCGGCGAGGGCTTGCGCGCGGTGATAGCCGCGCTCGGCCAATGGGGAATGACCTACACCCACGATCGGATCAAACGCTCCGATCTCGATCCCGCCCTACTGGTCTGGGGATTGCGCCGGCGTGTCGATGTGAACGCGTTGCCGGACCGCCGCGTCGTCTTGCGCTTCGAATTTTCAGGCGTG
>DATMNH010000144.1:0-7260 GCA_035568975.1 Casimicrobiaceae bacterium | reverse complement strand
AACCCTCGTCCAGCCACGCACGGGCTTGGGCGATCGCCTCGTCATATGAAAGCGAGCGGCCATCGGACTCAGCGGCGGCAAACGCGATGGCTCCCAACGCCTCCCGCGCCCGCTCGATAAACACTTCCTCCCCTGGCTCGGGGTGATGACCGATGCGCTCCCTCTGCGCCTCGGCTGCCCCATAGAGTCGCGCGGCGAGGTTCCACTCGCCGAAAAATACCGCGAGCTCCGACGCACCGCTCAGATGCGCAATGCCAGCTCGCTTCGAACCGATGTCCTCGGCGATCGAGAACCCCTCGCGCAACATCTCCCTTGCGCGGTCTCCCAACCCGAGGGCAATCGACGTCGCCCCGAGATCTGACAGATTGATGGCAATACCGGCGCGATCTCCCCGCTCGCGGTTAAGCGTCAACGCTTCCTCGAACAGATGCTGCGCCTTTTCCTGTTCTCGCTTTTCGCCGTAAAAAAACACACCAAGCGCATGGAGCGCGCGAGAAAGTTGTCGCTTGTCTCCAAGCTGTCGCGAAAGCGCAAGCGCGTCCTGGAAATGTGTGCGTGCCATGGCTCTGTTTCCCCCAGCGAGGACCACATACCCCAACAACCGGAGCGCTTCGGCCTCTCTTCCCTTGTTGCCTATCTCATGCGAGATGGACAGACTCGTCTCAACGTATTCTTTCGTCTCCGCGTAACGGCCCATAAAATAGCTGGCCTCGGCCGCGGCCCAGAGCGCCCGGCACCGAGCGAGGTTGCGCACCTCGGCCCCAGGCCGCGTCAGTGCATCCTCCGTCACCCGATGTCTCAGCGGGACCAGGCCGCGATGCAGCAGGTACACCCCTAAGGAGAAAACCAGTCGCAATCCCAGCTCGGCGCCATCCTCGGCGTGATCGCACCAAGAATGAGCCGCCAGAAGGTTCTCGCGTTCCAGGTCAAGCCGCGCGAACCACGCGCCCTGCTTTTGCCCGACAAGCTCCGGTTCCGCTTCCTCCGCGAGCGCCACGAAGAACGCGAGGTGGCGGTTACGCGTCGCCTCGCCCTCACCGGACTCGTTAAGCCGATCCTGTGCATACTGGCGCACTGTTTCCAGCATTGTGTAGCGGGTTGTGCCGCCCTCGACGCGGTTGGTTGTGACGAGTGATTGCTCGACGAGACGCGTGAGCACGTCCAGAACCGCAAACTCGTCCAGCTGTTCGGCGGCTACCCGCGTGGCGCTGGCTAGAGTCCAGCCGCCGACAAATACCGACAGCCGCTGCAACAGCTGCTGCTGGTCGGGCGCGAGATGGTCGTAGCTCCACTGGATCGTCGCGAGCAGCGTCTGTTGCCGCGCCATCGCGGTCTTGCTGCCGCCCGTCAGCAGCCGGAACCGGTCGTCGAGCCTGGCGCGGATTTCCTCCACCGTAAGCATTTTCACGCGGGCTGCGGCCAGCTCGACAGCCAGCGGAATGCCGTCCAGTCTTCGGCAGATCTCGGCCACGGCATCACGGCTGTCGTCTCCCAGCGAGAATTTGGGAACCAACAGTCGTGCCCGCTCGACGAAGAGGCGCACCGCCTCGCAGGCATCCAGTGCTCTGTGGTCAAGTTTCGATCCAGGCGGTGGAAACGACAGCGAACGAACAGTGACTGTGCGCTCACCGGCAACACTTAACCCTTCGCGGCTGGCCGCCAACACGCGCACGCCTGAGGCGGCGCCGATCACCCGCTGTACCAGAGCCGCACACGCCGCCACCAGATGCTCGCAGTTGTCGAGGACCAGCAACATATGTTTAGTGGCAAGGCGGTCGCAAAGCGTGTCGACCATCTGCCGGTCATTCTCCTCTCGAATCCCGAGCAGCGTCGCAACCGTCAGCGCCACGCGCTCTGCATCCAGGAGCGACGCCAGATCGACGTACCAAACGCCATCCGGGAACGACTGGAGAACCCGTTTTGCGAGCTCGACAGCGAGTCGAGTCTTGCCACAGCCGCCGATGCCGGTCAGTGTAAGCAGTCGCGTTTGCTCGAGCAGTGCGGCGTACTCCTCGAGATCGTCGTCGTGACCAATGAAACTGGTCAGCTGAGACGGCAGGTTGTGCCGCGGCGTCTCCGGCAGCGATGACGACACACCGCCGGGCGTGAGCTCCAGCGTAAAGCAATAACCGCGGCCCGCAGTGGTCGCAATCGCTGCCGTCCCCAGAATCTTGCGCAGCGCGGAGACCTGCACTTGTAGGTTGTTCTCCTCCACGACCACGCCAGGCCAGACCAGGCCAAGCAATTGGTCCTTGGTCACCAGGTGACCGGCGCGCTCGACCAGCGCCAACAGCACGTCGATTGCCCGATGGCCGAGCTCCACGGGGTGGCCGTCGTTCAGCAACCGGCGCTGATTGGGCTGCAGCTCAAAGCGGCCAAAACGGTAAATGGTCATCACGGCGGATGGGTCGAGCGCGGTTGACACAGCAATTGTCGCGAATTTACTCCCGCTTCGTTGCCTTAAGCGCAGCTTTCAGAACATTTAAGCCCGGCTAAAGGACTGAAGCAGCTCGCCTGAAGGAAAGTACGTCCCAGCAGCACCAGACTCTTCCCGACCGAATCAGGACCGCAAGGAGACTGCAATGAACGTCAAACCCACGCTAGCCCGCCCCCGCGTCGCCACGACCCTCGTCACGGCCGCGCTGTCGACCCTCATCGCGATCGGACTCCTTACCGCCGTCACCGGCCTATTCCAGCGCGACGGCGCCCCGTTTGAGCAAGTCGTCATCGCCGAACACGCCTGCGCCAATCATACGTTCATCTCTGAACGCGAGGCCTGCGTGCGTTTATACCTTGCGGCATCGCGTGTCAAAAACGTTGCGAGTCGCTGAAGCTCTGCGCAGGGATAAGGCCTGCGAACGGCAGCTTTCGGAGACTAGGCGGTATGGCGGCTTTTGGCCGCAAGCTGCCCGTGGTTCGTTGCCGGCTCACGACCCTGACCAGACGGTCGGACTTGTCAGAAGCAGACGGTTAGCAGATCAATTTGACCGGCAGTTGCGGCGAGTAACGCGAAACCCGCACACTACGCGGAACAATCCATCACTGAATGACTTCGTCCGCGCGCAGCAGCAACGATTGTGGGATCTTGAGGCCAAGCGCCTTCGCGGTCTTTATGTTGATGACCAGTTCGAACTTGGTCGGCAGCTCGATCGGAAGGTCGGCCGGATTGGCGCCCTTCAGGATCTTGTCAACGTAGGTCGCCGCGCGGCGGTAATGCTCGACGTAGTCTTGCCCGTAGCTCATCAGCCCGCCCGCTTCGACAAGCTCCTTGGTTGCGAGCATCGAAGGCAGCCGGTGACGCTCCGCCAACTCCGCGAGCTGGCGTCCCTGCTGGCGAAACAACGGATCTGGCGCAACAATCACCGCTTGCGCGCGCTCGCGCACCATCGCGGCGAAGGCGGTGTCGATTTCGACCGGACTGCGAGCCTCAAAGTGCAGCAGTCGTACGCTCATTTTTGTCGCGCCGGACTGGATTTCTTTGAGCACCAGCACGTGGAACGGATTGGCCGAGTTCGTCAATACCGCAATGCGCGACCATTCGGGGGATAGGGTACGCAGCAACTCGAGTTGCTTCGCGCTGACGTCCGCTGCACTGATGGATAGTCCTGTGACATTTCCCCCGGGCCGGGACAGGCTCGCCGAAAAGCCGCTCGCCACAGGATCGCCGACCACAACCATGACGATCGGAATCGTGGACGTGGCTTGGCGCGCAGCGCGTACACCGGGTGTGGAGTTTGCCACTATGACATCCACTTTGAGGTTGACGAGCTCTTGGGCAAGCGCTTGCAGCCGCTCGTTGTCGCCGTCTGCAAAGCGCCATTCGAGCGCAATGTTTTTGCCCTCTATGAGCCCACGTTCCTTTAGTCCGTCGACGAACGCGCGATAGTAATGGGTGTTGGTATTTGCAGAGGCGGGCATTAATATGCCGATGCGCCAGACCTTGCCCCGCTGCTGCGCGAAGCAAGCGAGCGGCTTGGCGAGTGCGCCCGCGCCAAGCACAACAAGCAGTTGTCGCCGATCCATCACCGAGTCACCCCGTCGACGAATGGAAGCCTAACCATAGTACGCTCGCGGGCAGCTGACTGCTTTCGGGTGCGGGCTCAACCGGTCGACGCAACACCGTCCATCCTTATAGACAACGGTTTGAAGCCTATGGGCTTCCTGCGACGTGGCTTAGCGACGATCCGAGGTTGCACAAGTACGAGTGAGAGTGACCAAGAAACAGCGCCAATTGCGATTAGTATCGATTTGACAAGCACTTGCTGTTGCGTTTCCTAAACCTAGCATGTGTTGCGCTGACCAGTTGAATTCACAGGGTTTTCACGTCGCTGCCGAATGTCTCCAGTTGGCCGCAAACTGTCTGTCCGCCGATGCTCAGCGTTGTTGAACTAGGATGTAGCCTCGGTTCTCTACCGTATCGAAGGTGCGCATACCCTTGATCAGCGTTGCGATTGGCATCCAGACCCAACCCGCACTCGCGGGATTCACGTCCATGACCAGCACGGAGTCTGTCTCGGCGTCATATGCGCCGAGCGGCGAGATATGGCCGCCGCCTCGCTGGCCCACATTCTCCCGCCGGTAGTTGACGACCACGTAATCGCCGGCACGCTTGAGGTTCTCCAGGAAATCGGCGCGAATTTCTTCCTCCGACTTCTTGTCGTCAACCACGACAAGCCGGGTGACAAGATCGTGCGCCCTCAGGAGTTCATCGAACTGGCGCAACTGATAGCCGGAGTCCGTGACCTGCTTCCCGTCTACGGTGACGGGCTCGCCAAGCACTTGAGCGCGGGTCTTCGCGCCCTTGCTGATCACGTTGTCCTGCGTGAAACGCGGTACGGTCAGGTCGAATCCGCTCGGGATATACCGAAGGTCTTCAGGATGCAGGCGGCTGTGATCGCGGGGCAGGTCGCGGCTTCCCCCACGTATCGCATTCAGCACAATGGCTGCCGTGGTGGGGCCGCAGAAGGCGATATTGGATTGTGCTTCAAACTGATTCGCCAGGGCCGGAAAATCGACCTTCGCCGTTGCCCGCGCCAAGCGTGCAAGTCCCTCATCTGAGTTAAATACTACAAGGGTTTGTACGGGGACCGGAGCCGCTTCGTCCCGTGCCAGCGTTTGGGGAACGACTGCAGTCGCCAACAGGACCACAAGCACAATACGGGCTAGCCGTGACATCGCTTTCTCCGAATTCTTGCCGATGCGTGGAAGTCTAACTTGCGTCGGCGTCCCTCGGCACAGTGGCGCTACCACGGTCGCCAAGACACCGCTCTCGAAATTAAGCATCAGCCGCCTTGATACGTGCAACCCTTTCCGGATCAATGCCCACACTGACGACGCGATGTCGCTGATGCGCGAGCGCTGCGGCGCAGACCAAACCGGCGTGTCCCAGTCCCCAGACTTCCAGCTTCATGACGCGCAAAGTCGGGAAATGATGGCGTTCATGCGCAGCAGGTACTGCTCCTTGTCGAACTGCCGGCTGCGTCGAATGGCCTGGTCGAGCATTCTCTGTTGTAGATCAGGGCTCCCGATAAGCTTTCGCGTGTACTCGAGCAGTTCCGTGGGACGTGTCCACAGAAAACCATTGATGCCGTGGACGATCGTCTCGCACGGCCCACCGGCACGAAAAGCGAGTGGAATGACTCCCGCCGACATGGCTTCGACGATGGTCATCCCGAAGTGCTCCTGACGCGCCGGATTGTTGCCGGCAAGCGCGCCGTATCCGGTCGCGTGCCAGTAGATCGTCGCTCGGCGATAGAGCTCGCGCAGTTCTTCCTGTGGAAGCCCGAAATGAAAATGCACGCGGCGCGACGCCCGGCTTCGCAGCAACTCGGCGTACGGCCGGTCTTCGAGCTGCTGCCCGACGGTGCCGACGAAGTGCATCTCCCACGGTGCGTCGATTCGCCACTGCAACCGATGAAAGCCGTTGAGCAACAGCTCCTGATGCTTGAAGAGGTTCTGTCCTCCATCGCCCTGGAAGCGGCCGACATTGAGGATGATTTGCTCCTTCGTCGCGGGCGGCCCCATCGGCTCGACCGCGGAGTAAACGACTTCGGAAGCGCGTCCCCAGAGTTGGGCAATCCATTGCTTCGTGAATTCCGAGTTGGCGGTGATGACCTGGTAGCCTTCGAATCCCTCGGGCTGGCCTTCGGGAAACATGCACATGTAGATGCCGCGCGCACCCGGGCAAGGCAGGTGGCTGCCGTAGGAGTTATTGATGAAAAGGTCCGGATTCCACGCCGCGATCGCAGCTCCATGATGCAATTCGGAAGCTGGCAGGAGCACGTTGTTCGACTTGGAAAGGTCGATCCCAAAGAGATCCGTGACGCGGTTCTTATCGATCGGGCTGCTAGAAAAAATCGCGACCTCGTGCGTCTGAGCGAGATGAGCGGCAAGTAGCGCAGTGCGTCGCTCCCCGCCGCCAAGGGTTTGGAAATGGAGGTTGTAGAGGGCGATACGCATGGACTGTGCAAATTGCTGGTTATTGGATGACCAGCGAGTCGAAGTACCGGCGCGTTCGGTATATCCGAGATAGCGCGCTTTGGATGGTGCAGTATCGACAAGGTGATTGTCGTCAGCAAATTGAAAGCTCGCGGCAATGCGGTGCGCGGTTCACTCGTCCTTGAACGACGAGCCCGCGCAGCAGCGGGCAGACGCCAATGTTGAGCTCGAAAATAGAGCGGACCCTGGATCGCCTCAGCATCTGCCGATGGCAAGAGCAACGAAATTGGGCACGTTGCCGCGCCGATCTTGAGGCCGAGCGCGTGACCGCTGATTGCGCTGCGCTGACATCGATGAACTGCGCGTGCATCCACACCGATGCGAGCGCCGTCATCTCGTTAATCGTGAGCTCGGACGAGGGGTAATGCGTATGCGACGCGAGCGCCGCGCTCAATGACGACGCAAATCGCCTAGTCACCGTGTCTACGCAACGTGGGCAGGATCAAACGCAGACGTTAGCGGATGGCTGCTACCGACCCGTTGCGGTCAGTCATTTGCGGTCAAACCGGACGTTCGACACGTCTACAGGTTGTCGCGGAGAAATTTCGCGATCTGCGCCTCAATGCCGAGACGGGTGAGTCCGCGAGCGATTGCGCCCAATCTAGCTTTGGCCATCGCAGGGCTAGGACCTTCTATGGCCCCAGCTCTGGCGTGCCCCTTAGTTGCGCCACGAAGAAGGCGACGACTGAGCGATTGAAGTCGCGATGGAAGGCGACACGATCGAAGCCCGGCGGATCGCCGCATAGCAAGGCCGCCACGTTG
>DATMNH010000143.1:0-3722 GCA_035568975.1 Casimicrobiaceae bacterium | reverse complement strand
ATCCAGGGGCTGCCCACGTGGTTCGAGGTGCGGATCAGCGAAGCGGGCTGGCGCGGCCGCCGCGGCGGCGTCGACCTCATGGTGGCGATGAACCCTCAGACCTGGGATCAGGACCTGAAGGAGATCGAGCCCGGCGGATATCTGTTCTACGATTCGACCAAGCCACTGCCGGCGTCGAAGTTCCGCGACGACATCACCGTCGTCGGCGTTCCGCTGACGGAAATCTGCAACCGCGAGTACACCGACTCGCGCCAGCGGCAGTTGTTCAAGAACATCATCTACGTCGGCGCGCTTTCCGCGTTGCTCGATGTCGATCCGGAAGAAATCGCGGAGCTGATCGGCGAGCAGTACAAGGGCAAGGAAGCGCTGCTCAAGCCGAACGTGCATGCGATGCATATGGGACGCGTCTACGCCCAGAACAATCTCGACTATCCGCTGGGCATCCGGGTCAAGCGTGCCAACGCCGTCGGCGAGCGGATCTTCATCGAGGGCAATAGCGCGGCCGCGCTCGGGTGTGTCTATGGCGGCGCGACCGTTGCGGCGTGGTACCCGATTACGCCGTCGTCGTCACTGGCCGAAGCCTTCACGCGCCATTGCCGCAAGTTTCGCACCGACGCCGCGACCGGCAAATCCCGCTACGCGATCATCCAGGCGGAGGACGAGCTCGCGTCGATCGGGATCGTGATCGGCGCGGCGTGGAATGGTGCGCGTTCGTTTACGTGCACGTCGGGGCCGGGGATCTCGTTGATGCAGGAGTTCATCGGCCTAGCCTATTTCGCGGAGGTTCCGGCGGTGCTGTTCGACGTTCAGCGAGGCGGGCCGTCGACCGGAATGCCGACGCGCACCCAGCAGTCGGACATCCTCTCGTGCGCATACGCATCGCACGGGGACTGCAAGCACGTGCTGCTGTTTCCGGAGGACCCGAAGGAGGCGTTCGACTTCGCCGCACTGTCTTTCGACCTCGCCGACCGCTTGCAGACGCCGATCTTCGTCATGCTCGATCTCGACATCGGCATGCAGGATTGGCTGTGCGAGCCGCTGTCCTGGAACGACAAGCGTTCGCACGATCGCGGCAAGGTGATGACCTACGAGATGCTGGAGGCGGGGCAAGATTTCGGCCGCTACCTCGACGTGGACGGCGACGGCATTCCCTACCGGACCCGTCCAGGAACGCACCCGAAGCGCGGATCGTATTTCACCCGTGGCACGACCAAGGATCGGTACGCGCGCTATAGCGAGGACGGCGCGACCTATGTCGACAACATGCAGCGGCTGCTGCGCAAGTTCGAGACGGCGAAGCAATATGTGCCGGCACCCGTTGTGCGAAGCGCAGGTCAGACAACGCGTTTCGGCGCCATCTATTACGGGTCCACGGGTCCGGCGATGGACGAGACGCTGGCGACGCTTGCCACGCAGGGGATCCACGTCGACACGCTTCGTGTGCGGGCGTTTCCGTTTCACGACGCCGTGGCGGATTTCATCGCGGCGCACGAGCAGGTGTTCGTCATCGAGCAAAACCGCGACGCGCAGCTGCGCTCGCTCTTGGTCAACGAGCTGGTGGTGGACCCGGGCAAGCTGATGCCGGTGTTGCACTACGACGGCACGCCGATCACCGCCCGCTTCATTCTCGGCGAAATCGGCGACAAGCTGGCGATGTTCAACGTGACTCCGTTGCGCAAGGTGGCGCCGTGAGCGCGCTATGACCTATCTCGCCAAGCCCAAGCTGCACCATCCCGAGCTTCCGAAGAACAAGCTCGGGTTCACGCATCGCGACTACGAGGGAACCGTTTCGACCTTGTGCGCGGGCTGCGGGCACGATTCGATCTCGAGCGCGATCATCCAGGCCTTCTTCGAGCTCGACATCGCGCCGCATCGCGTGGCGAAGCTTTCCGGTATCGGCTGCTCGTCCAAGACGCCGACGTATTTTCTGGGCAACTCGCACGGTTTCAACAGCGTGCACGGACGCATGCCGTCGGTGCTCACAGGCGCCAATCTCGCCAATCGCGATCTGATCTATCTGGGCGTTTCGGGTGACGGTGACTCGGCATCGATCGGCCTTGGGCAGTTCGCGCATTCGATGCGACGCGGCGTCAACATGGTCTACATCGTCGAGAACAACGGCGTTTACGGCCTGACCAAAGGCCAGTTCTCGGCGACGGCCGACAAAGGGTCCAAGGCCAAGCGCGGGGCGATCAACAACGACGAGCCAATCGACATGGTGATGCTCGCCCTGCAGCTCGGGGCGACGCTGGTAGCGAGAAGCTTCTCCGGCGACAAGACACAGCTCGTGCCGCTGATCAAGGCCGCGGTAAGTCATCGTGGCGCGGCGTTCATCGATGTCATCAGCCCTTGCGTTGCGTTCAACAACCATCCCGGATCGACCAAGAGCTACGATTTCGTGCGCGAGCACAATGAGGCGGTCAACCGGCTTGACTTCATGCCGCAGCGGGCTGAAATAACCGCCGACTACGCTCCTGGCAGCGTGCGCGAAGTCATGCAGCATGACGGCTCGGTGCTGCGTTTGCGCAAGCTGCACGATGACTTCGACGCGGGCGATCGGATCGGAGCGATGAACTACCTTCAGCAGCGCCATGCTGTGGGCGAGGTGGTCACCGGACTCCTGTACCTGAACAACGATGCAGGCGACATGCATGCATCGCTGAACACGGTCGACACGCCGTTGAACGAACTGCGTGAGAAGGAACTGATTCCGGGCGCCGCGGCGCTGGAGAAATTCAACGCCTCTTTGCGCTGACGGAGCCTCGTCGCGCGAAACTGTCGGGATCCGGCGACGGTCGTAACTGTCCGCCCACGCGAGGACCACCTCCTTGCGCGGTATAAGGGCGTTGAAGTGCCGCGTGTCGTTGGTCAGCGCTGATTCGCGGTCGCTCGCACCCCATTCGCTTCGCGAACGGGACCTTGCTCGCTGCTCACAGCGCTACAATCAGAAGATGCGCCTGTTCTGGCGAATCCTCGCCGCCATCGGCGGCCTGCTCGTTTTGCTGATCGTCGCGGTTGCGATCGCGGTCCGGACGATCGACGTCAACGATTTCGTCGCACCCATTCAAAAGCGCGTCAAGGATGCCACCGGACGGGACCTGGTCATACGCGGCGGCATCGACTTCAAGCTCTCCCTGGAACCTCAGCTGCTGATCGACGACGTGAGCTTGAGCAACGCTGAATGGGGCAAGTCAGCGCAGATGCTAACCGCCAAGCGCGTCGAGGCCCAAGTCAAGCTGCTGCCGCTCCTGCAGCGTCGCTTCGAAATCGTTCGCTTCAAGCTCATCGATCCGGTCATCGCCCTGGAAACAGATGGCGGAGGGAAGGGCAACTGGGAGTTCCCCAGCGCTGGCAGCGGTGGCGCGCCCCCATCGCCGGCCAGCGGCTTTAATGCATTTGCCGTTGACGATCTCGCTGTCGATCATGGCACGCTGAGCTTTCGCGACGGAGAATCGGGCAAGACCACCAATATCACCATCGATACGCTGTCGCTTCATGCGCGGGATGCGGAATCGCCGGTCAGCGCGCGCTTTCGCGGCACGATCGGCGACATCGCCGTTGCGATGGAAGGCGATTTGGGGCCGCTGCAGACCCTGGCCCAGCAACGCTGGCCGTACCCGGTCAGCCTCAAAGGCGAGGTCAACGGCCAGTCGGCATCGGTCACAACCAAAATGCGGATCGAGGACCATACGGTCAATTTCGACGAGCTTCAGATCGGCACC
>DATMNH010000142.1:0-13421 GCA_035568975.1 Casimicrobiaceae bacterium | reverse complement strand
ACCCGCCGGCTCGCGGATCGCATCGAGCAGCGGCTGGTGGTCGATCGTATCGGTGACGCCGACAAGGCATTCATCGAGTCGCTCGACATGTTCTTTCTCGCCACGACCGACGAGGCCGGTCAGCCAAGCTGCTCGTACAAGGGCGGCAACCCCGGCTTCGTTCGCGTCGTCGATCCGGTCACGCTGGCGTTCCCGAACTACGACGGCAACGGCATGTTTCTTTCGATGGGCAACGTCGTGCGCCATCCGCGCGTCGGGATGTTGTTCATCGATTTCGAGCGGCAGCGCCGCTTACGCCTCTCGGGGGAGGCCAGCATTTCCATGGACGATCCCTTGCTTCCCGATTACCCGGAGGCCCAGTTCATCGTCCGGGTGGCCGTGGCGCGCGTGTTCCCGAATTGTCCCCGATATATCCACAAGTATCAGCGGGTCGAGCGATCGTCCTTCGTGCCCAAAGCCGGATGCGAAACGCCGGTGCCAAACTGGAAAAAGAGCGATTGGGCCGCCGACGTCCTGCCCGATGGAGATCCGGCACGGTCCCGGTAAGTACGAAGGCGTATGCGAACGCATAGCCGTCGCCGAGGTCGGTATAAAACGCTAACGAACTTCAAGTCCGTGTTTCTTGTGCCATCCAGCGATGGATTCCTCGGGATATTCTCGGTAATGCTTGTGCGCGCGGCCTTTTGGGACGTCCGCCCACGATGCGGCGTAGTTGAGCATGAGCTCGACTTCTTGCTTCGGCTTCGGCAACGGCGTGTCGATCGCCGAGGCGAATGGGTAGACCCATTCCGCCCATTGCGGATCCCACACCCATAGCGCACTTCCGCACTTCGCGCAGAAATTGCGACGCGCCTGCGATAAGGTACCGCGAGCACCCCGCTTCGCACCCTTGTCCTTGATTCGGGCGCGGTACACGGCCACGTTCTTGGCGCCGGAGACCTTGAGCGTTGCGGTCTCGCCCATGATGTTGATCGCATAACCGCCGCCGCCCGCGGTCTTGCGGCAAATCGAGCAGTAGCAGCGCATGAACGGTTGCGGCGTGTATGAGTCGACGGTGAATTTGACCGCACCGCAATGACAGGAGCCCTTGAGCTTCATCGTCGCCTCCCTGATGCAGGAACGTCGATGATAGCGCGGGTCGACGACGCCTGCACAAGCGTTGCGGCGACGTGCTCGTCGGCGCGAACTATCGAGCGAATTTCTGACTCAGTACACTAGGCGGCAGCCTGCGCGCGGAACTTGGAGCGGTCGAGTTTTTTGATCTCGCTGCCCAGGTAGGCGGCAATGGAACGCATGCCGTAGATGCCGGCTGCGGACTCCGCGGCTGCGTTGTAATTGGTATTGGTGTTGACGTCGTAGGTGTACATTTCCCCGTTCACGTCGGTGATGAACTCGATGCCGGCGATGCCGATGCCGTTGTCGGCAATGAAGCGGCGGTAGCGCTCGACGATCGGGTGCGCGAAATCGCGGACAATCTGGAATCGCGACGCCGCCTGGCTCGTCTCACCCGCCGGACAAAATGCATCATCGACCTGGCACACATCCGCTGGGCACAGCTCGAAGCCGAGCGTGGTGTCGACCCGCACCGCATAGAGAAATCTGCCGCCGACGAACTCGACGCGGGTGATGTACGGCTCCGGTGCACGGATATATTCCTGGATCAGCGTAATGCCGTCGACCGAATTCTCGAACGCCGGGCCATCGATATGCGCCGTCAGTGCGGCAACATTCTGGAACAGCTTCACGCCCAGGCCCTTGCCCGCGCGATTGTGCTTGGTGATGAAGGGCCCGCGCATTTTGTCCGCGGCCGAAATGATTTTGTCACGGCCGACGGCGGCGATGGTGCGCGGGGTGCGAATGCCGTGGCGGCCAAGCGCGGCGTATTGCGCGATCTTGCTGATCTCGAGTCGCAGCGCGCTGCCGTTGTTGACGACGCGTCGGCCGTGCGACTCCAGCCAGGCAAGAATTCCGGCAGTCAGCTCAGGCGCGTAGCGATGGCCGCGGGTGTGCGACGACGCGCTCATGCGATTGTAGAAGACACCCTCCGGCGGGCTTGTCGCAAGGTCGATCGAGCCCTCGCTCACGAACCACTCTTCGTAGGCCAGATCGAGCGCGGAAAAGGCCGCCCGCAAGGGCTCGACCCAGGCGTCATTCTCGTGAACAACGTAAATTTTCGGCACGGTGGGGTCCTTGCTCATGCAAGCTTCGTCAGCGGAAGGGTCCCGGAAGTTCACGCTACGCAGTAAAGCGCGCCAGGGGAAGGAACCGGAAATGCCATGCATGTTACCGCGGGCGCTATGCACGTTTCCATCGGAGCCGCCGGACGAATCCATCGCTTCAATGCGGGCGTCGAGCTCCGCATGCTCGTCGTTCCTACGGAAGCGGGAATCCAGTGTCTGGACCTATCTCAACGGCACTGGGTCCTGCTTGGCCGTTCCTCGAAACATCGCCTCCAGGCTCGTCTTCGCGGGCGACGACGTCCTCCGCGATACGCTATCTATGCCGCGGGTCGAGCGCGTCGCGCAAGCCGTCGCCGACCAGATTGAACGACAGCACCAGCAAGAAAATGGACAGACCGGGCCATACCGCCATCCACGGTGCGTTGTCGATGTAGTTCTTGGCGGTATTGAGCATGCTTCCCCAGGAGGGCGCCGGCGGCTGCTGGCCAAGGCCCAGAAATGACAGGCTCGCCTCGGCGATGACCGCGGCGGCGATCGCGAGTGTCGCCTGCACGATCAGGGGCGCGATCACATTGGGCAGGATGTGGCGGAGCGCGATGCGCAGATGCGAGTTTCCGACCGCACGTGCGGCTTCGACGTAGTCCTCGACCTTGACCGAGAGCACCTGCGCTCGCGTCAGACGGATGAATACGGGCGTGGCCGAGATCCCGATGGCGATCATCGCGTTGGTGAGACTGGGCCCGAGGAAGGCCGCCAGCGCGATGGCCAGGATGAGAAACGGGCACGCAAGCATGGCGTCGGTAATGCGCGAGATCAGGGCGTCGACCCAACCGCCTACGTAACCCGCAAGCAAACCGATCGGCACTCCGAGCGACAGCGAAATGCACACCGAGACGAGGCCGGCGAGGAGCGATGCCCGCGCTCCCCAGATAACGCGCGATGTCACGTCGCGCCCGATCTCATCGGTGCCGAACAGGTGCGCCGCGCTCGGCGCCTTGCGCACCTCGCTCCACGATGTCTGCAAGGGATCGTGCGGCGCGATCGTCGGCGCGAGTACCGCGAGCACCACAAAGAACACGACGACGCTTAAGCCCAGCATGGCCCCGCGCCGGCGCTTCAGGCGCCGCAGCACGCGCTGTCGTGGCGTGAGCTCGCGCAACGCAGGAATGTCGGCGGCGAGCGTTGCCACTAGTTTGCCGCCGGAGTTGCCAACTGAGCCGCGAGCTTGTTTGTCACCAGAGTCCTCATCCCGATCTACTCCCGCAGGCGCGGATTGACGACGAAGTACGCGAGGTCGGCGAGCAGGTTGAGCACGATGTACGCCGTGGCGGTGAACAGCACCACGCCCTGCACGACGCTGTAGTCGCGATTGAACACCGCGTCGACGATCAGCTTGCCGAAGCCGGGAATGGTGAACACCTGTTCGGTCAGCACCGCGCCGGAAAGCAAAGTGCCGAATTCGAGCGCACCGAGCGTGATGACCGGGATCAAGGCGTTCCTCAGCGCGTGCTTGAGAATGACGACGCGCTCGTCGAGCCCCTTGGCGCGAGCGGTGCGCACGTAGTCGGAATTGAGCACCTGCAGCATGGCGCTTCGGGTGTGACGCATCAGAACCGCGGCGATGGCATTGCCGAGCACGAACGCCGGCATGATCATCGCCGCGAGGTTCGCCTTGAGGTCCTCGAACGGACTGACGTAGCCGGAAGCGGGAAGCCAGCCCAGTGTCACCGAAAAAAACAGGATCAGCATGATGCCGAGCCAGAAGTTCGGCGTCGACAGCCCCCAGAGCGCGAACACGTTCGCGGCGTAGTCCCAGAACGTGTCCTTGAACACCGCGGAAACGATGCCGGCGGTCAGCCCGATGGAGAGCGCGATAACGATGGCCAGCAGTGCCAGCTCGAGCGTGACCGGCAATTTTTCGAGGATGAGATCGAGCACCGGTTTCTGGATACGCACCGATTCGCCCAGATCGCCCTTGAGAACGCCGCCGGCCCAGTACAGATAGCGGACTGGAAGCGGATCGTCCAGATGCAGCTTCTCGTGCAGATGTGCGACGACGCTCGGATCCCTGTCTTCACCCGCCAGAATGATCGCCGGGTCGCCGGGCAGGAGTTGCTGCAGCCCGAAGATCAGGATCGAGACGAAGAACAGCGTCGGGAGGATGGTGGCGAGACGCTGGAGGAGATAGTTGCCCATGAATACTTTGTGTCTGAGTTGCTAAGAGTGAGCGAGTCGAGAATCATTCGCCCCTGAGCTAATCGGCGCAGTGGGCCGTCATTCCCGCGAAGGCGGGAATCCATTGACTAGTAACGTCGCAAAATGGATCCCCGCTTTCGCGGGGATGACGCGAGTGTTGCCGATACTGTCCTCGAGATCCTCAATTCATCTTCAAACCCTGCACGCGCACCAGCCCGTCGGGAATCGTGCGCAGGCCCGAGAGCTTGGCGGTGTGCGCCCACAGCCAGTGACGGTGAAAAAGATAGACGATGGGCCGGTCCTTGAGCACGATGGCGGCGATTTGCTCGTAGATCTTCTTGCGTTCGGCCGGATCGAGCGCGCTGCGCGAGCGGTTGAGCAGCTCGTCGACCTCCGGCTTGCAATAGCCCGCATAATCGAGCGGAGCCTTGCAGAAATCGAAGCTGTACAAGTTTCCGTCGGGATCGGCTCGTCCGCTCCAGGCCAGCACGTAGGCTTCGAATTGGCCCTTGTCGGCCATGTCCAGCGAAGTCGCGAATTCGGTGGATTGAATCTTTACGTCGAAGCCGGCGTCCTTGACCATTGCCTGCACGATCTGCGCGATCTTCTGCGCGTCCGACGTGGTGGGAGTCACCAGCGTGAAGCTCGGATTGGTAACGCCCGCCTCCGCCAGCAAGGCCTTGGCGCGAGCCACATCGCGCTTCGGTATGGGAACGTTCCTGGAGTAGTACGCATTGCCGGGAGCGACCCACTGATTGCCCACGTCGGCCTCGCCATCCATCGCGACCTGAACGATACCGTCGCGATCGAGCGCGAGCTCGAAAGCTTCACGCACCCGTGGGTCCTTTCCGAGCGGGTTTTTTTGCGAGAGATCGCTCTTCCCGACGTTGATGGTGATGCCCTGATAGCCGATTTCGGTGATTCTGGCGACCTTGAAACGGCTGTCGGTCTTGAGCGAGGGCACATCGGACCCGGCCATGCGCTCGATGATGTCGAGCTGTCCCGCGCGCAAATTGGCGAGGCGCACCGTCGCGTCCACGATCGGGAGATAGATGACCTTGTCGAGATGAATCTCGCCCTTGTTCCAGTAGTTCGGATAGCGTTCGAGCACGATCTTGTCCTGCGCCACGCGCTCGACGAAGCGGAACGGCCCCGAGCATACGGGCTTGGCGCCGAACTTGTCGCCCTCGGCCTGCGCCGCCTTCGGCGACACCATCATTCCCGCGCGATCGGCCAGCGCGGCCAGGAGCGGCGAGAAAGGCGCCGAAAGATTGAGTCGCGCGGTGGATTCGTCCACGACGTCGACGCTCGCGACGGGCGCCAGCTCGCCGCGGCGATTGGATCCGGCCATGTTCTTGTGGCGCTCGATGTTGAACTTGACCGCGGCGGCGTCGAATTTCTCGCCGTCGTGAAAGGTCACGCCGCGGCGGAGCTTCAGCGTGAGCGCCTTGCGATCGGCCGACCATTCGTAAGCGGTCGCGAGCTGCGGCACGATGTTGAGCTTTTCGTCGACGTCGAAGAGCTTGTCGCAGAGTGCGGCGAACACCACGCGGCCGACGAAAGTTCGCGCCAGCGTCGGGTCGAGCACGTCGGGATCCTCGGCCAATCCGAAGCGCAGCGTCTGGGCGTGGGCCGGCGCGGTCGCGACGGCGGCGATCGCGGCCAATAAAGCGATGCCGGCGCGAGGGATCCATGAAGTCATGCGCATGTTTGTCTCCGTGGTGGTGCGTCAACCAAAGTCAACCAAAGCCGCCGTGACACCCCCTTTTTAGCGGCGTGCTCGGGCAATCTCGACAAGCTCAGGGTACACGGCTCAATGGCAGTCACCTGTCGAAACTCATCTTAGCGCCATTCCGCTTTCGTGCGCACCCCGGCGCGCCGGTCAACCCGCCGGCGCCTTCTCGCGGAAAGCCTCCTGGAGACGAGCGAGACGCAGGTCGATGCTCGCGGCTTCGGCAAGCGGCGCATCCATCGGCGCAGCTACGATCTCGCGCCAGAAATGGCATGCGACCGCATGCAGGTCGTCGGCGATCAGAGGCGGGTCCTCCACTTGGCAACGGGATTGCGCATACGGACAGCGGGTGCGAAATCGACAGCCCGACGGCGGATCGAGCGGACTGGGCACGTCGCCTTGCAGAATGATTCGCTGCCGCCTCGCACCGGGTCGCGGCACCGGGATCGCCGACAGCAGCGCTCGGGTGTAGGGATGCCTCGGCCGCGCGAAGAGCTCGCGCTTGTCCGCGTATTCCACGATGCGCCCGAGATACATCACGGCCACGCGCGTGGCGATGTGCTTGACCACCGCGAGATCGTGGGCGATGAACACGTACGAAAGTTCCAGGCGCTGCTGCAGATCCATGAGCAGATTGATGACTTGCGCCTGGATCGAAACGTCGAGCGCGGAGACCGGCTCGTCGCAGACGATGAGCCGTGGCTCGACCGCGAGCGCGCGGGCGATGCCGATCCGCTGTCGCTGGCCACCCGAGAATTCGTGCGGATAGCGTTGCGCGTGTTGTGCGCTCAGCCCCACGAGGCCCAGAAGTTCCGCGCCCCGTTCTTTCCGCCGCCCTGCCGCGAGGCCATAGAGCGCAAGCGGTTCGGCCAGCATCTGCTCGACGGTCATGCGCGGGTTGAGCGAGCCGTAGGGATCCTGGAAAATAATCTGCATCGAGCGCCGTTGCGCGCGCAGCGCCTGCGCATCGAGCGCGAACAGGTCCTGTCCGTCGAACCAGACCTTGCCCGAGGTGGGCTCGATCAATCGCAGCAGCAGCCTGCCGGTGGTTGATTTGCCGCAGCCCGATTCGCCGACCAGCGCCAGCGTTTCGCCGCGAGCGAGCTCGAAGCTGATGCCGTCGACCGCCTGCACGGCGCCTGTATTGCGCCCGAAAAGGCCCTTCTTCACCGGGAAGTGCTTGACGAGATCTTCCACGCGCAGCAACGCCCCGTCGGCGCGCGAGATCATTCCGGCGTCGCCATGTTCTCGTACAAGGGCGCGCGCCAGCACGCCGACTCGTGACCGCTGCCGAGGTCGAAGAGCGGAGGATCCTCGTGCCGGCAACGCTCGATCGCGAACGGGCAGCGCGGATGGAAGCGGCAGCCGGTCACGGGAGCGAGAGGGTTGGGCACCTGGCCCTCGATCGCGGCGAGCCGATCCTGCTCGATGTCGAGCCTGGGTATCGAGCCCAGCAGCCCGACGGTGTACGGGTGCTGCGGCTCGGCGAAGAGCGCGACCACGGTGGCGCGCTCGACGATGCGGCCGGCGTACATCACCACCACGTCGTCGGCGAGCTCGGCGACGACACCGAGATCGTGGGTGATGAGGATGATCGCGGTCCCCGTTTCCTCGCGCAGCGTGCGCATCAGGTCGAGTATCTGCGCCTGGATGGTAACGTCGAGCGCGGTCGTGGGCTCATCGGCGATCAGGAGCTTCGGTTTGCACGCGAGCGCCATCGCGACCATCACCCGCTGCCGCATTCCGCCCGAAAGCCGGTGCGGATAATCGCCGAAGCGCTGCTCGGGCGACGGAATGTGAACCATCCGCAGCATCTCGATGGTCAGGTCCTTCGCCGCGGCTGCGCTCATCGTCCGATGACGCAGGATGCCTTCGACGATCTGCTCGCCGACTGTCAGCACCGGGTTGAGCGAAGTCATCGGCTCCTGGAAGATCATCGAGATGCGATTCCCCCGAAGCTCTCGCAAGGCGGCCGTCGAAAGCTGCAGGAGATCGACGCCGTCGAACAGAATCTCGCCGCCGGCAATCCGCCCGGGCGGGCTCGGCACCAGGCCCATGATCGAAAGCGCGGTCACGCTCTTGCCGCAACCGGACTCGCCGACGATGCCGAGCGTTCGTCCCGGATCGATCGAAAAGCTGATACCGTCGACGGCGGGGAATTCGCCGCCCTCGACCTGAAAGAACGTCTTGAGCGCACGAACATCGAGCAGCGCGCTCATTGCCTGCGCTGCATCCGGGCCGCGTGAAAGTTGAGGATCTCCGCCTCGATCGAAGCGCGGTCGGTGACCCCCGTCGGGCGCGCACGGCCGGGAAGGCAGGCGACAAAGGGCTGATAGCGCTCGAGACTCTTGACATAGAGGCGTTGCAATTCCTCGAGCGGCTCGGCGTGATCATCGACTCGCAGATCGAGGAAGGGGTACGCCTCGGTGGTGCAGATCAGGAGCGCAACGGCTTGCTTGCCGCGCTTGTCGCCACCGGCGGCCTCGCCCGCAATCATCGCTGCCATCAAGCGCTCGGCGAAAGGCAGCTCGCGCCCCGCATCGTAGACCTGAGCCGTGTCTTCGATGACCTGCGGTCCGGCGAGCATGTTCCCCGCCACCGAAAAACCGTCTCCCGCCAGCTGCCCGTTCCATTCCAGGCACTGGATGCCGGTGTGCGCGGCGACGTTGCCCTCGGCGTCGACCAGGTGGAACTGGCGATGCTCGCGTCCGGCATCGTCGGCCAGGAGCGAGCGCACCACGTCGTTCGGTGCGATGCCTTGCGACAGCAGCGCGAGCCCGCGCGGGCCATAAAGCGGGTTGAGCAACGCCTGCGTCGACAGCGCTCCTACACCGCTGTGTGCGTAGGGGCAGAGCGCACCGACGGCAAAAAAGCGGCTGGCGACAACCACGCCCAATGCGCCGCTCGGGTCACGCGCGACAATCGACCAGGTCATGTGCGGTTCCGTACCTGCTTACGGAAAGTGTGGACTGGCGCGCGCGACCAAGCGCCGGGCGGGGTCAATCGAGACAGGCGAAGGCGAGGACCTCGGCCGGGTCGTCGGCGAACGCGTGGCCGAAGCTGATGTGGCCGCGCCCGCGCAGGGTCAGCTCTTCGCGGCGCAAGGTGATCTCGGTCTCGCCGTCGGTCGTCACCCAGGTTCCGTTGGAGCTGTGGTCGATGAGCACGAACTTGTCGCGCCGCCGCTCGATATGGGCATGCATGCGCGAGGCCTTGCGGTCGGCGATCACGATGTCGTTGGTGACATCGCGTCCGAGAGTCAAGCGCGATCGCGCCTCTCCGAGCTCGATTTCGAGTGCGCCGTGCGTCAGCTTGACCTTGGTCGGAGCAAGCGCAACGCGAGGCGACATGGAGGTAAGCTCCTCCTCGGACTCCGCCCAGGTCAGCTCGAACATCGCGACGTCCTGCTCCTTGCCGCGGAGCGTGTGGGAATCCTGGTCACGGGTCCGCGCGCGCAACGCCGGCGAGAGCTCGGCGGCAGTCTGCGCCGAGGTGAAAATCTGTCCGCCGGTGGCAAATGCCGTCAGGCGCGCGGCAACGTTGACCGCGTCGCCGAACACGTCGCTTCCGTCTTCGATGGTCGGTCCGGAATGGAACCCGATGTGCATCGCCACCGGGTCGTCGCGGCTGGTGCGCTGCTTGCAGATGCGCAGCTGGATTTCGATGGCTGCCTGCGCGGCGCTATCGGCGGCGGGAAACACTGCCAGGACCTCGTCGCCTATGGTCTTGACCACACGGCCGTCGAAATCCACGCAGACACGCTTCACGATTGCGAGGCAGCGGTCGATTGTGGCCAATGCATCCGAATTCCCGAGAAATTCGTAGAGTTTGGTGCTGCCTGAGATGTCCGCGAACAGGACGACGAGGTTGCGTGTAGTGGAGACCATGCGGCGGTGAGCGACACGAATTAGTGGCAGTATAAGGCAAGACAAGCGAACCGAGTTTCCGGGAGCGAATTTGCGCAGTATTCACGTTGACTTGGCACTGGGCGCAGCCTAGTATTCTTCGCTGTCCGCGGCGCTGATCACCGCTTGCGGTTTCCGATGATGAAAACTTCCTGGTTCGGGCTCGCTTGCCTGATATTTCTCGTCGCTCTCCCATGTCTTGGCGCCGACATCGGGATGGTCACGCTCGTCGACGGGAAGCCCAAGGTTCTGCGCGGAACGGCCTGGTTCGGTCTGTCCGAGGGCGTCCGCGTCCGCGACGGCGACACCCTCGACGTTCCCGACAAGGGTCAGCTCCAGCTCGAGCTGACCGATGGCGGCGCCATCAGTGTAGTCGGACCCGGCGCCTTGTATGCGGCATCGCTTACCGCGCGCGACGCCAAGCAAGCGGCCCTGGCCGAACTGTTTCTTACCCGTGGCTGGCTCAAACTCGACACCAAGCCGCCGGGCGAGCGGGTGAGAATTCGGACGCCGCTTAGCACGGTGACGGCATCCGACGCGACCGCGGTGATGCACGTCACCGGGGATGCGATCGAGATGTTCGTCGAGACCGGTTCCGTCAAGATGACCGACGCGACAAAACCGGACGCTTCGGGAACCGAAACCAAGGCCGGAGGATACGCCGCCCGCGCCGCCGGCAAGCCCGTCGAGTCAGCGGCGCGGGCACCGTCTGCGTTTGTCGCTACGATGCCACGTGATTTCATGGATCCTCTGCCCAAGCGCGCGTCAAAATTCGCCTCCGCGCGGGCGGACCCCGCCCCGGACCGCGACGCGACGTTTCCCGAGGCGCAACCGTGGTTGACCGGCCCCTACCGTGCGGCCTTCATGAAGCGCTTCGAGCCGAAGCTCGCGGACCCTGCGTTCCGCACCGCGGCGGAGGCCAACGGCAAGATTCTCCCGGAATGGAACGCCGTGGTTGCCAAGCCGAAAATCGAACCGGTTCCGCCGCCGAAAGAGAATGAGAAAGAGAAGGAAAAAGAAAAGCCAAAAGAGACCGAAAGAACATGGCACTGGCCGTGGGAAACCCCGCGCAAGTAGCGAAATCGCTTTGAGCAAACCACCGGAGTACGAGTGAACCTAGTCTGGAAATTCAACGCTGCGCTGCTCGCTATCTTTATCGTGGGCTTCGCGCTGGCGAGTTACGTCTCGTACCAGGTGCTGCAGGCCAATGCGCGCGAGGAAGTGCTGCAGCACGCCCGGATCATGATGGAAGCGGCGTCGTCCGCGCGCGTCTACACCAACACGCAGGTGAAACCGCTCCTGGAGACGCAGCTCAAGTATCGGTTTCTGCCGCAATCGGTGCCCGCCTTCGCCGCCACCGAGCAATTCAACGACATGCGCAAGAAGTATCCCGACTACAGCTATAAGGAGGCGACGCTCAATCCGACCAATCCCCGCGACCACGCCGCCGACTGGGAGATCGACGTCGTCAACATGTTCCGGCAGACGCCGAGCCGGCTCGAGACATTCGGCGAACGGGATACGCCGGACGGCCGGTCGCTGTATCTGGCTCGGCCGATCCAGATCAAGGATCCCGCGTGCCTTGTGTGTCACAGCACTCCGGATGCGGCGCCCAAGACGATGATCGAAACCTACGGCGCTGCCAATGGCTTCGGCTGGAAGGTCAACGATATAATCGGCGCGCAGGTCGTGTCGGTGCCGACGGCGGTCCCGCTGCAGCGTGCCAACTACGTGTTCAAGATTTTCCTGCTGTCGCTGGCGGCCATTTTCATCTTCACCATTATCATGCTCAATCTGATGCTGTACTGGTTCGTCACCCGACGCGTCAAACGCCTGGCGAGGCTTGCCGACGAAGTAAGCCTCGGCAATCTCGAGGCAGGAGAGTTTCGCACCCGCAGTCATGACGAAATCGGCGTTCTGACCGAGGCGCTGGGGAGAATGAAGACCAGCATGGTGCAGGCGATCAAGATGCTCGAGGGCTGAGGAACATCCATGGCTGACCCCGCCACCATAGGGAAATACCGTATCGACAGCGTGCTTGGCAAGGGCGCGATGGGGGTCGTTTACAAGGCGTTCGATCCGGGCATCGAACGCGCGGTGGCGATCAAGACCGTACGCAAGGACCTGGTCGACCCCGATCTGGTCGAGCAATCGATGGCGCGATTCAAGAATGAAGCGCGAGCGGCCGGCCGGCTGCTGCATCCGAACATCGTCAGCGTGTACGAGTACGGTGAGGACGACGACAACGCGTTCATCGTCATGGAATATGTCGAAGGCACCGGACTTCGCGATTTTTTGAATCGCGGGGCCGCCTTCGATCTGGCGCAGGTGGCGGCGATCATGACTCAGCTCTTGCTGGCGCTGGATTTCGCGCACGAGCGAGGCGTCATCCATCGCGACATCAAGCCGGCCAATCTGATTCTGACCGAATCGGGCACGCTCAAAGTCGCAGATTTCGGCATCGCCCGCATCGATACCTCGAGCCTGACGTCGTTGGGCATGGTGATGGGCACACCCTCGTACATGTCGCCTGAGCAATGTCAGGGCCTGGTGGTCGACCGACGCACGGATCTCTTTAGCGCCGGCGTCGTCTTCTACGAGCTCGTTGCCGGCGAAAAGCCGTTCAGCGGCGCGCTCGAAACCATCGCCTACAAGATCTGTCACGAGGATCCGCGCCCGGCGTCGACGGTCTCGCGTCTGGCCCTGTCGCCGACCATCGACGCGGTGATCGCGACCGCGCTGGAAAAGAATCCGGACGCGCGCTTTCAGAATGCGAAGGCGCTAAGCCGTGCACTGAGACAAGCGTGCGATGCGCTTGCCGACGTGACCGATGATCCGCTGGGCGCGACGCAACTCAATCTGGCGGGGGTGAGAATGGAACCCGGGGCGGCGGTTCCCGCCTGGGATGACACGGTATTGCGCACGGTCGAGCGCCAGCTTGCGCACTATGTCGGCCCGATGGCGCGGGTCATGATACGCCGGGCCGCCGAGCGGACAGGCGACGTCGACGAGCTTTATACGCTGCTGTCCGAAAACATCATCGATCCCGCGCACCGCCAGCGATTCTTCGATGAAGGCGGCGCGACCGCGAGCGCGGTGCGAAGCGCGAGACAACCCGGGTCGACCACGGGACAGCGCGCTCGCGCCCATGCGGCGGCGCTCGAACAGAGCTTTGTCGATCAGACGACGATGCGCCTGGCGACGTATCTGGGGCCCATCGCGCGAGTGGTGGCGAACCGTGCGGCGCAAAAGGCTTCGACGCAGGACGAATTCGTGCAACTGGTGGCCGGCCATCTCGGCGCGCAGGACCGGGGCGCCTTCCTGCGCGAAATCGGGTTCGACCATTAGCCTAGGGCCGTTCCCGGCGGTGCGCTGCTCGCGGCGCCGGCTCGTTGACCCTTTGCGCAG
>DATMNH010000141.1:0-2993 GCA_035568975.1 Casimicrobiaceae bacterium | reverse complement strand
CAAACCTCTCCGCGTTTTAAACCCATCTGCGTACGGTTAGCGGAGGCTAAACATCCCCCTCAACACCTAACGCGGCGGTATTTGAAAATATGCTGACAACGTTGCAGGGCGGTGGTCGCCTCCTAGCGACGGCCCCTCGCGATGATAAACGAAATCAAAGTCAGGCAGCAGGCAAGCTGAACCGCCCCGGGTTTTCCGGAGGCTGTTTCGTTTGAGTCACGCCGCCATAGCTGGTTGATCCAGCGTGGCGTAGTAGTGCTCCTCGGCCTCGGCCGGCGGGATGTTGCCGATGGGCTCCAGCAGCCGGCGATTGTTGAACCAATCAACCCATTCCAATGTTGCAAACTCGACGGCGTCGAACGACCGCCACGGCCCGCGCCGATGGATGACCTCGGCTTTGTAGAGACCGTTGATGGTCTCGGCCAGAGCATTGTCGTAGCTGTCGCCTACGCTGCCCACCGAAGGTTCGATGCCGGCTTCGGCCAGGCGCTCGGTGTATTTGATCGAGACGTATTGGCTGCCTCGGTCGCTGTGATGCACGAGCCCACCGCGATGCAGAGGCCGCCGGTCATGCAGAGCCTGTTCCAGCGCGTCGAGCACGAAGCCCGCGTGCGCTGTTCGTGACACGCGCCAGCCGACGATACGCCGCGCGTATGCATCGATGACGAAGGCGACGTAGACGAAGCCCGCCCAGGTCGCCACATAGGTGAAGTCAGAGAGCCACAGCGCATTCGGGTGCGCGGCCTTGAACTGACGATTGACGTGGTCCAACGGGCAGGGCGTCGCCTTGTCGCTGATCGTGGTCCTGACCGGCTTGCCACGGATCACGCCCTGCAAACCGAGGGTTTGCATCAGCCGTGCCACGGTGCAGCGGGCAACATCGCGGCCCTCACGCTTCAACTGCCGCCAGACCTTGCGCACGCCATAGACGCGGAAGTTCTCCTCGAACACCCGCTGAACTTCTGGCTTCAGGGCGTCATCCCGTCTCGCTCGCCTCGACAACCGGGCCGGATCGGCGCGTCTGGCGGCATGCGCATGGTAGGTCGATGGGGCGATCGGCAGCACCCTGCAGATCGGCTCGACCCCATACGCCCCGCGGTGATCGTCGATGAAGGCGATCATGGCTTGTGTCGGCGGTCGAGCTCCGCCCGGGCAAAATACGCGCTCGCCTTGCGCAGGATCTCATTGGCCTGGCGAAGCTCCCGGTTCTCCCGCTCTAGCGCCTTGAGCCTGATTGCCATATCGCTCGTCAGGCCCGGCTTGTGCCCGCTGTCGCGCTCGGCCTTCTTCACCCATTCATTCAGCGTCTGCGACGTGCAGCCTATCTTGCTCGCTATCGAGACGATCGCTGACCATCGCGACGCATGCTCGTGCTCGTGATCAACCACCAGCCGCACCGCCCGGCCACGGACCTCAGGCGAAAACTTGTTCGCTGTCTTGCTTGTCATCGCTCCACCTTCTCAAGAGTTGGAGCCTCCTGTCTAACCAGAATGCGCTATTGACGACCTGCGGCTGGCATCCCGCGAGCCTCCTGGGTGCGAAGCCCGTTTGTCGGAACGGGAGCCAGCCGCATCGTCCATATGACATCCTGAACAGTTGACTGGGGCTGTTGCCACAGACCCCGCAGGACAGGAGCAGGAGCCATGATGCAGCAGACCTTCATCGGTGTAGACGTCGCCAAAAGCTGGCTCGATATCCATCATCCCAAACAGAGGTCATTGCGGATCGACAATACACCGAAAGCAGCGAGAGCGTTTGCCGGAGCCTGCGTGAAGGAGGGCGCCTGGGTTATCTTCGAGGCGAGCGGCGGATACGACCGCATCCTCCGTGAGGCGCTGGAAACCGCGGAGGTGCCCTTCAGCCGCGTCAATCCCCGACAAGCCCGCGACTTCGCCCGCGCTATGGGCGTAATCGGCAAGACCGACCGTGTGGATGCGCGCATGCTAGTCGAGCTGGGTATTCGTCTCAATCCACCGCGGACTGAGCCGCTCGCGCAGGCCCGAAAAGCCCTTCAGGCCCAAACGGTCCGGCGGCGACAGCTCGTCGATCTGCGCAAGCAGGAGGACACCAGGCTCAAGCAGACCGCCGACACCGATGTTCGTGCCGATATCAAGTCCCTGATTGCCGTCCTTGAACGCCGCATCGCAAAGATCGAGCGGGAAATGGTCAGGCTCGTTAATGCCGATGCCGAACTGGCGGCCATCGATGAAATCCTGCAATCGGCGCCCGGCGTGGGCCCAATCGTCTCGGCGACTCTGATCGCGGAACTGCCCGAGCTAGGAAACGTCGACCGGAGAGCCATCGCCGCGCTTGCTGGTCTCGCGCCAGTCGCTCGAGACAGCGGAAAGCGGTCCGGTCCACGCGCCATTGAAGGCGGACGGCCTGTCATCAGAACAATCCTCTATCTCGCTGGCCTTCATGCCTCCCGAGCCGCCAGTCGCTTCCGCGATTTCCGCGATCGCTTGCAACGCGCCGGGAAGGCCCCGAAGGCAGCGATCATCGCAACAGCTCACAAGTTGCTGGTCACGCTCAACGCCATGGTTGCAACACGCCAGAGATACGCCGTTCAACCGCCTGGCTGAGTACAGTTGCCGACAAACCCGGGGCGGTTCACTGCTCGAAAGAGAACGGATCAAACGACACACCATCCAGCGCCGACGCTTGAACTACCGCAACATCGCCGCTTAACATCAACCAACCGGTGAGCCAGAGCCTCCCTTCTAAAGAGACCTGAACTGACTCTCTTTATCTGACGACGGACAATGACTGCAGTAGTCCGTGGTCGACACGTTCTATCGGGATCTAAAGATCGGACACTTCGAATGTGGGATCTAAGTACCGGTGCTGAACTCGCTAGTCTCAGTTTCGACGCGGTTCCGAGCCACCTTGCTTGGTGTCGCTCACAAAAGACCGCGGTCGTGTTTGACGGACTAGGCCGTATCCATCTTATAGAACCGATGCGTGGCTAGCTGATCAAGCCGCCAGCCGTATCA
>DATMNH010000140.1:0-7418 GCA_035568975.1 Casimicrobiaceae bacterium | reverse complement strand
TTACGGAAGCGTGGGCGTTGGCCCGACTTGAGCTCAACTGGATCGTGCAAGGAATAGATCGTGGAGAAGACTTTACTTAGCCGGCAATCACCGATGCTGCTCGGCACCCTTGCGGAATCGCGGGATTTCCTGCCGCTGCTGCGCTGGCTCATCATCGTCTCGCTGACCGGTTTCGGCGCGATTGTGCTGTGGCGGCTCGGCCTTGTCAGCATCATGCTGGAGACCGACCGGACCCATATTTCGTCGCTCATTCTTGCCCTGTTCGTCCTCACCAGCCTGCATTGCCTGGTGCAGACATGGTTCGTCTCGTCGGAGATAACGCAGGTCCGCTCCTTCCGCGAAATGCTGCGTCGCGAGCATTCGTTTCTCGCCACCTTTCCGAGCGATCCGAACAGCGTACCGCAAGACAGTATCGTCGCCCGGCATGTCGCCAACCTTGTGGCGAAGGCGCGCGCACAAAAGGGGCGGCGCGTTGACCAGACGCTGCTTCTGCGAACCCTCGCGGATCAGCTGCGCAGCCGGGAAAAGATCGGGATATTCGTCTCCGAATCGCTGCTGCGCCTCGCGCTGCTCGGAACGGCCGTCGGCTTTATCCTGATGCTCATCCCGATCGCCAAGCTCACAGCCTTCGATGCCGAGTCGCTGCGCAAGGCGCTCGCCGGAATGAGCAGCGGCATGGCCATCGCGCTCAATATCACGGTCACCGGTATAGCCACCGCGCTCCTCTTGAAGCTGCAGTATTTCTATCTCGACAAGGCGATCGGGGAACTGTTTTCTGGCATTACCGAACTCACTGAAGTTCATATCGTATCGGCGCTCGAGCGCGACAGCGATGGATGAAACAGACACCTGGTCGGGAAGCGACGACGGCACTTTCGTGCCGTTCACAGACATTCTGTTCAACGTCCTGCTCGGCCTTGTCTTCATGGTGTTCACCGCGTTTTCGCTGATCAATCCCACAGCGAAGACCGGCATCGTTGACCTCAAGGCGGAACTGCTCATCACCGTGACTTGGCCCGACAACGATCCAAACGATATGGACCTCTATGTCGAGGATTCGGCCGGCAACATCGTGTGGTACCATTCGAAGGAAGCCGGCCTCATGCATCTCGACCGCGACGATCGCGGCAATTATCGCGACACGATCACCGTCAACGGCAAGCAGATCCAGAATCCGCTCAATCAGGAAACCGTGACCATTCGCGGCATCGTGCCGGGCGAATACGTGGTCAACGTCAACGAGTTTGTTGCTTCGACGCCGGACAAGGTCCCCGTTTCCGTCAAAGTCGAAAAACTAAATCCGGTCGCGACGGTGATTTACTATGGGACCATTGAGTTCGACCACAAAGGACAGGAAGAGACCTTCGTCCGCTTCACGCTCGACGCGGACGGGCAGGTCAGCGACGTCAATACCAAGTCGAAATCACTCGTTCGCGCCGTGCGCAGGCCAGGCGCGGGCAATGCGCCGGTGAAGTAACGGGATCGGCAGGCGGGAGAAGCTTCGTGACCACAGCTGTTGCCGCGCTTACTGCAGGCTATATCGCCCTCGCCGTCCTCCTGCTCAGCCTCAACCTGACATCGCTCTGGCGATGGTGGATCAAGGCGGGGGCGATCATCGCGACCACCGTATTTTTCGGCGTGACGTTCCAGGCCATTGGCGGTCTCACAGGGTGGCCGACGACGCAGCGTCTGCCGGACCGGTTCGCGATGGTCTGGAGCACCGTCGTCGAGCCGGACAAAAAGACCAACAATCCAGGCGGGGTCTATGTCTGGGCGCAGGAGCTCGACGCCAACAACGTACCTTCGACCAAGCCGCGCAGCTATCAGTTGCCCTATTCAGACGCGCTCGCGCGCAAGATTGCGCGCGCTCAGGAGAAACGCGAGCACGGCATCGAGGTAATGGGTAAATTGGGCGAAGAGGGTAATGGTCCACAACGCCAAGTCGAGCCCAAAAACGACGTAAAAATGGGCGCGATCACGACCAACAACGAAGATACGCCGGCCACCGACACCGTCCCCTTCATGGACGACAGCGCGCGCCTCAATTTCGAGGATCTGCCACCGGTGGTGTTACCCGACAAGGGACTGCTTTAGGCTTTCACCATCCGCGTTTCCCGTCGACCCTGCGTGGAAGACGGGTTCGCCCCGCTCCGGGCACTTCGGCAACAAATTTGCCAGAGGGAAGGTCGCGGGCAACTCCCCGCCGGCCGCCTTGCGAAAACCACCTTGAAAAGGCCTATTAGCACGGACGGGCAAGGCAAAGTACCTGTTGAACGCTTTGCCACTCTGATGCTATCCTTTAACGAGGGAGAAAAAGGGCGAGGTCGAAAGCGACCGATCGAGAGATCGCTGCGGCCATGGCAACGAACAATCTCAATCATATTCGACCCCGCCGACGAATCTCCCAGGGTGATCAAAGTGTGGACGTAACTCTTGAATGAGGTCGTATGCTCTTTGGTGGTGCCGGCTTACAAGCTCCAGTCATTGGAGAGGGAGGAAGAAGATGAAGTATCGCTCGAGCGGGCGTATGGCGGTTCTGGCGTCGACGTTGCTTGCTTCGGCTTCAACGGTGGCGTTGGCGGGAGAGGTCACCTCGGACCGTCTCATGAATGCCGATAAAGAGCCGCAGAACTGGTTGATGGTCAACAAGGACTACTCATCACACCGCTTCTCCGGTCTTGATCAGATCAACCGCGACAACGTCAAGAACCTTCACGTTGCTTTCACTGTCGCGCTTGGCGGCGCCGTCGGCGTTGCGCCGATGACCTTGGGCGGCCATCAGTCGACGCCGCTGGTCGACGATGGCTGGATGTACGTCGTTGACGGCTACGGTGCCGTCTACAAGATCGACGTGCGCGACCCGCAGAAGGCCAAGATCGCGTGGATCATGGATCCGGGCATCCCGAAGGCCGAGGTGTGGATACCCTCGAACCGTGGCGTTACCTTCTATAAGAACTTCGTCATTTCCGTCACCGGCAACGGCAAGGTGCTGTGGACCAACCGTGACACCGGCGAAATGGTGAAGACCGCCCAGGTCGACGATCCAACGAACGGCTTTTCGCTGACCGCGGCTCCGCTGGTCATCGGCGACAAGCTGATCGTCGGCGGCAGCGGCGGCGACCGCGGCGCCCGCGCGCATATCGACGCGCTCAACGCCGATACCGGTCAGCTGCTCTGGCGGACCTACACGGTCCCGGCGCCCGGCGAGCCCGGGAGCGAGACCTGGAAGGACAAGAACAATGCGTGGAAGCATGGCGGCGGGTCCTACTGGCAGACCGGGTCCTACGACCCGACCACGAACCTGACCATCTGGGGAACCGGCCAGCCGGTGCCCATGTTCGATCCTGAATATCGCCCCGGCGACAACCTCTTCACCAACTCGACGGTCGGGTTCGACGTCAACACCGGCAAGATGAAGTGGTACTTCCAGTATACGCCGGGCGACTTCCTCGACTACGACGAGGTTGGCATCAACCAGTTGATCGATACCAAGATCAATGGCGAGGACCGCAAGATTCTCGCGCACTTCAGCCGCAACGGCTTCTTCTACACGCTTGACCGTACCAATGGTCAGTTTGTGCAATCGGAGCAATATGCCGACAGGCTCAACTGGACGGACGGCATCGATCCAAAGACCGGCAAGCCAGTCGAGTATGATCCGAAGAAGGATCTGCAGACCTATAAGATCGGCGCACCGTCGCGGCGCCAGCAAGGGAAGATGACTGGCTGCCCCGACTTCCAGGGTGGCGTGAACTACTTCCCGACCTCGTACAGCCCCCTTACGCATCTGTCGTACGGCGGCGGCATCGAGGCCTGCACCTTTATCACGCCTGATCCGTCCAATGACGACAACGGCTACTTCTGGCTCGGCGGCACCGTCGAGCGAACCGACCGGGTCAAGGGCAGCGTGACGGCCATGGATCCGTCGACCGGCAAGAAGGTGGCGCAGGTGATCCTTGACGCGCCCATTTATTCGGGCGTGACCGCAACCGCCGGCGGGCTGGTGTTCACTGCGACGACCGACGGCGTCGTCTATGCGCTGGACGACAAGACCCTGAAAGTGCTCTGGAGCTTTAACACCGGCTCCCTGAACTCCGCGCCTCCGATGACCTATTCGGTTAACGGAAAGCAGTATGTGGCCGTTCTGATCGGCGCCAACGTCGTCGCGCAGGGCATGCTGGCCAAGGCGCCGGAGGACAAGGACATCCAGAACACCTCGATGCTGTTCGTGTTCGGCCTCTAAGCACGCACGGCAGCAACGACAAAAATCGGCGGCCGCCCCTTGGGGCGGCCGCTTATTTTATCCGGCAACGGGCCGACGTGAACGGATAGCGCTCATTGGCTCTTGGGAGCGTAGATGTCGCAAGTCACCGTCCCTGGGCCGTAATAATCATAGCATTGCTGTTGGGTAACCTTGCCCAAGCCCTTGATCTTTGTCGCCACATAATCGGCGAGCGCGTCGATTTCGTCGCGTTGAAGCGTGACCTGCGAGCGGTCCGGCATCTGGTCGCCGAGATCGGCTGCGGTCATGCCGTAACAGCGCTTGTCGGTGTAGGCGAAGCGGTCGAAGTGCGGCATGGAGGTTCCGGGCCTGCCGCACTGGATGGTCTCTCGGATTTGGTCGCGTGTGAGTTCCGTGGCGCGGAGCGACGGCGCGTGGCCCGGATGGTGAAAGCCGCCGACTCCGTCTCCGGCCCAGCCGTGGCAGTAATTGCAGCCTGCCTTGTCTTGCCAGATCTTCTGCCCCCAGGCCACCCTGTCTTCGGCCAAGGCGCCCGTCGGTGCCAAAGCGAAGGCAGCCAGCACTACGGCTGCGGCGGCGGACAGCGCCATTCGGGCGCCGGGTTTCGGCGCGGCCTGCCCTCGCTTGTCACGGATCATGCTTTCCCTCCCATCGGTCTCTCCGACCTACTTTAACCCGAATTATGCCGGCAACCCCACCCAAACCCAAAGAGATTGCGGCCCAGCGCGCCGGCCGTGGAGTCAGGGGCGTTCGACGAAAATGCCGGCCTTCATCCGAAACTCGGATGGCGCCATAAACTGTCCCTGCCACAGACCGATCTTCTTTCCTTTTGCCTCGGCCTCGGCGGCGACATAGTCCGTCGTCTCGCTCCGTCTTGCGAGCGCGTATCCGTCGCGGACGTATTGCTCGTTCAGGCTCGTGCCGTTGATCTTGCACCGACCCAGCACGCGGCCGTAAGGGTCGGGCTCGCCTACGACCTCGCACGTTGCGGCTCCCTGGCTGACAAGCGTCTGCAGGTCGCGGACGGCCGCTTCCCAACAGGGCCAAACCTTGCCGTTGGCCATGCAGCTCTGCTTGCGCATGATCGAATCAATGCCAAACAGCATGATACGCTGACCGTCGATTTCGATTGTGGTCGAATCGAAAACCGTCGCCTTTCCCGCGATCTCGCTTGCCATGCCGCCGGTGCTCGTTAGAGCGAGCGCAAGCGCTAGAGCGGCCCTCATCATGTTTCCGTCCCTCGGCCTTGATCTGATCGAACATGCCGCAACGTGCGGCGTGTGATCGCTGTTTTGTCTGCCGGCCGACTATCCTATAAACTAAGCGGAGTTTGCTGCGCAATCGGTTCCGAGGATCGTAAATGCCGCGTCAAAGAACCACAACGGCCCTCCTTCTTTCGTGCGTCGTGGGTCTGCTCGTTACCCTCCCGTTCCCTTTTGCGGTTGCTCCCGCCAGCGCCGAAGACCAGCAAGCCGAGCCGGCTCCGGCCGCAGCCGTCAAGGGCGACCGCGATGCGTTTCTCGCCGGCACCACCAAGGATTGCCCAGGCTGCGACCTGCGACAGGCCAAGCTCAAACGTCGCGATCTGAGCAACGCCAACCTCGCCGGCGCCAATCTCGCGGGCGCGGTGCTGCATCGCGCCAAACTCACCCGCGCGAAGCTCGATCATGCGATCCTGACCGAAACCAATCTCAACAAGACTGATCTCAAGCACGCATCATTGTCAGGTGCAGATCTGACGGGCGCGCTCCTTTACGGGGCGGATCTTAGCGGCGCTCAGCTCGAAGGCGCGATCATGACCGAGGCGCATATGCAGCACGCGCGGTTTACTGGGGCCGTACTGCGTGGAGCGGTGATTACGCATGCCAGGATGGCCAATGCAGAGATGGCAAGCGTCAATCTCTCCCAGGCCACAATCGAGGAATCAGATCTCACCGGTGTTGTTCTCAACCGCAGCGATCTCTCCTCAGCCACGCTTGACCGCTCCGGCTTCGTCAGTGCGAAAATGGCCGAGGTGAAACTCCGAGACGCTTCCGCCAAACAGGCCGATTTTTATCGCGCCAACCTTGCCGGAGCGGACCTGACCAACAGCGATTTTCGCGGCTCGCGTCTGGAGCAGGCTGATCTTAATGGCGCATTGACCGACGGCATGAGGACGCAGGGAGCGCTGCTGGTCGACGGCACGGTCGGGAAGTAGAAAGGCCGTCAGTTCGAGCCGGTCTTCACCGGCAATTCCGCATCATAGACCTCACAGCGGGTTGCGCTCTTATAGGCGTCGCGCTCGGCTTTCCCGGTGTGGGGATCGACGAAGGCCTGGCCCTCCTTTTGCAGATAGTGCTGCTCAAGGATCATTCGCAGGCCGTCCGCTGTCTTCTCGCAATGGTTCTTGATGAACTCCGAGCCGACTGGGTGCTCCCCATCCTCCGGAGGCAGGTCGGTACACTTCCAGCCCTCCTCGCCATAGCGTTGGCGCAGGAAGTTCGCCAGCGTCCAGAACTCGCCACGCCGGCGTTGCCCATGCTGACGCGGATCGGTGACCACGCGCGTACCGCGAACCCTTCCCGTTTCGTCGAACAGCAATGACGCGACGACGGGGTATTCGTAGAGCGTCGTGCCGCTATACATCCTGATCTCATTCTTGAGATCGAGCGCGAGCGCCCGGTATTCCAGTTCGTCGTCATATTCGAAGTAGACTTCGCGCAGGCCGTTCACATCCGGCTTGCACTTGTTGAACTGAGTGAAGTTCGCGAGCGGGATCGAAGGCGGTCCACCATCGGTGCCGCAAGCGTAATTGATGAACTCGTCGGGGATTTCGGACGCGGCCGTCCCGATCTGGATATCCAAAATGCTGGCGCGTCTGGGCAACTCGCTGGCTCTCTGCGCCGCCACGGGAACGACCCCGAGGGCGAGCAGCATGACCGAGAGCACGCCGCGCGCTCCCCTCTTGACGCGTACCTCGCTCTTCATATCACGTCTCCCTTGAGGGTCTGCATTGGGCCGCAGTCGGCGACGCGCAGCCGGGCACGCGCGGCGGGACTAATCATCGACAACGACCGTGTGCGGCACCCGACCGACCGGTATGGTCCTGACCGCCTTTAGCTTTGCCGTATCAACGATGGTGAGGTCGTCGCTGAGCCCGTTGGCGACATAGAGCGTCGACTCGTCAGGACTGAGC
>DATMNH010000139.1:0-23291 GCA_035568975.1 Casimicrobiaceae bacterium | reverse complement strand
GCAAACGAACACGCATCGGCCGCCCACTCGCAGCGACTTGCGCAAATGGCTGAAGGCCTGTGCGGGTTGGCTAAAAAACATTACGCCAAAACGCGAGAACAGCAAATCGGTGTTTGCCGGAAGGCTGGCCCCGGAAGCGTCACCATTGTGGAAGGCGAGGTGTGCACAATTGGCCAGCGCGCCACGTGAACGAGCAACCTCCAGCATCGGCTGCGACACGTCGATGCCGAAGACCGCGCCCGCCTCGCCGACGATCCGCGCAATTTCGATCGAGGTGTCACCGCATCCGCAACCTATATCGATCACCCGCTCTCCCGGTTGCGGCGCCGCCGCCTTCAGCGCGGCGGCGCCGAACGGCACGACGATGCGGTCGATCTCCCGCTGCATTGCGACCCACCGCTGGCCCAACGCGCCGTTCCATTCTGCAATCTGTTCGGAGTTGTCAGCCGGCATGGATCGCTCCCGAAGTGTGAAGGATGCCGATGATAGGGACAGACAGTCCCCGATCAAAGCCCCGCACGGTTCTTCCCCTTCACAGCCCGGTTCACCACGTTCACCGGCCACGTGCCCGTCAGAACGCGGCGGACTTCGCTCGGCGCCCCTGCCTGCAGGCCGACCAAGGCCTGCTCGCTGTACCAGGCGACGTGGGGCGTGATGATGACGTTCTCGCGCCCGCGCAACGGGTGTGGATCGGGCAGCGGTTCCGGATCCGTCGTATCGAGCGCGCAGCCGGCGATCTTTTTTGCGTCGAGCGCGCGGCAGAGCGCATCGGTATCCACGATTGGCCCGCGCGCGCAATTGATGAGGAAAGCGCTTGGCTTCATGTGCGATAAGGCAGCGTCCTTGATCATCTTCCGCGTCTCCGCCGTCAGCGGAGGGTGGAGCGACACGAAATCTGACTCACCGAGCAAATCGTGCAACTCCATCTTCTTGCCGGGAATGTCGAGTCCTCCCTGCACTACGGGATCGGCAAAGAGAATGCGCATGCCAAAGGCTGCCGCGCGCACCGCCACCTGCCGCGCGATGTTTCCAAAACCCACGAGACCCAGTGTCCGGCCTGACAGACGGAACATGGGCTTCCCTGGAGGAAGCTCCCAGCGGCCGCCGCGGACGAGCCGGTCATAGACGGCGACCTTGCGGGCACACGCAAGCAGCAGCGCCATCGTGTGCTCGGCGACTTCCTCGATGCAATAAGTCGGGTTGTTGGTGACGATGATGCCGGCTTGCGTCGCAGCGTCGAGGTCGATCGTGTCCACACCAATGCCGTAGCGTGCGATGATCCTGCACTTGGGCATGCGCGCCATTACTTCCGCGGTGATGGGCCCGGCATAGGTGTTGAGCAGAGCGTCGCAATCCTCCGCCTGCGCCAGAAACTCCTCCGGCTTCTTCGTCTGCAGGGGCACCAGCTCGGCGAGCCCATCCAGCGTATTCCTCTCGACGTCCAACGATTCCCAGACGTAGTCCGTCAAGACCACTTTCGCTTCGCCGCTCATGGGTGCCTCGCTTTAGCACGGCAATGCCGGCAGGTCGCTGAAATATTCGGGGTTGGTCTTCTCGACGTCGGCGAGATACGACGACGCGAACTGGGAGTGCATCCCAAGATCGTGATTCCCGCGAAGGCGGGAATCCATTTGTTCTCAAGACAATGGGTTCCCGCCTTCGCGGGGACGACGGTCGATAGACAATGTCTAGCGTGGTGTGGCATAGATCTCCGGATTGCAGCAATTGGGAGGCGCGCGCCCCTCCAGCACCGCGACGATGTTATCCACGACTACGTGGGCCATTGCTTCGCGCAACTCGCCGACTGCGCTGCCGAGATGGGGCGTCAGCACGACGTTGGGCATGGTCAGCAGCGCCGGCTCCACATGAGGTTCGTGCTCGTAGACATCGAGCCCCGCGCCGGCGATGCGCCGATCGGTCAGCGCATGCGCAAGCGCCAATTCGTCGACGATCGGACCCCGCGCCGTGTTGACGAGAAATGCGGTCGGTTTCATCAGCGCAAGCTCGCGCGCACCGATCAGATGATGCGTCTCTGGCTTGAGCGGTGCATGGATCGAGACGAAGTCGGACTCGGCCAGAAGCGCATCCAACGCGACGTAGTCAAGACCGAGCTCCCGCTCTTCGCTCTCTGCGATCCGGCGCGGACCCCAGTAGAGGATCCGCATCGAGAACCCGCGTGCTCGCCGCGCCACCGCGCGGCCGATGCGTCCGCCACCGCCCACGAGTCCAATCGTCTTGCCCCAGACGAACGCTCCCTCGAGGTGAGTCGACTGCGCTCCCGGAAATACCCCGGTGCGTAGCAAGCGATCGCCTTCGACGACCCGACGTGCAACGGCGAGCAGGAGTCCGAAATGCAAGTCGGCGGTCGCCTCGGTCACAAGCGGGGGTATGACGGTCACGGGGATGCGCCGCGCAGTCGCGGCAGCAACGTCGATATCGGATGGCGTGATCTTCATCGATGCAATTGCACGCAGCTTCGGGTTGGCCGCGATCACATCGGCGTCGACGCGGTCCTGAAGCAGACAGAACAGGATGTCGTTCTCGCGCACCGCGGCGAGAAGCTCGTCGTGGGTCATGGTGTGCAGCGCATCCGGGTTCCATGCTACCTCGGCGACGCCACGCAGGCGTTCGATCGCGCTCGGCGCTATGGGCTGCGTGATGAAGACGCGTAAGCGCATGGGGAACACGCGTGGGCGCATGGGAATTCGCGGCGAGGCATCAGCGCATCCAGCGCACGACTCCGGCCACACCGTCGACCGCGATCTGCACCCCGTCCGGAATGCGCTGTGTTGCATCGAGCACGCCCAGGACCATTGGAATGCCGCGCTCCCGGGCGAGCGACGCGAGGTGCGACGTGCTGCCGCCAAGCTCCGCCACCACGCCGGCCACGCGCGGCAGTATTTGACTCAATGCCGGGCCGGCGACCTTCGTCACCAGGATATCGCCCGGCGCCACGCGGGCGAGCTCGCATTCGCAGTTGACCACGCGCGCGCGGCCGGAGCTCCAGCCTACGCCTGCCGGATGCCCGTTGAGCCCCGGGTGGCGCAGCCAGATTTCGTCGGGGACAGGCACCGGTTCCAGGTGCAGCGGCCGCGCCTGGAGCAACGTGAATCCCGCGTCGTCCAGCGCCCATTCGATCTCCACCGGCATGTCAAGGATGTCCTCGACTCGCTGCAGCAATTGACCGAGCTCCAGCGCCCGCGCGCTGTTGAGGCACGGCTTGGAAGCAAGCGTGCGTGGCACGGGGCGCGTCCCATGAGCACAGCCGACACGATGGAATTTGCGGCCGGGCACCGTGTCGCGGAGCGTCAGCTGGCCATGCTTGTCGCGCTGCAAGACGATGCGATCCGGCACCACCTCGCCCTGCGCGATCGCGGAGCCGAGTCCCCAGGTTGCATTCAGGACCATGCCGCTCTCCGCGCTGCGGCTCAATCCGCCGCCGGAGACTCGCGCCGACACAAGGGGCTGAACGAGAATCGCCATGCTGGTGTCGGCGGGGCTCGCGTCATGCGTTGCCATGTAACGCAGTACGCGCGTCGACCAGAGCGCGGCCCAGCATGAACGTACGGCGGTGATGAAGTCGGTCTCGTCCTCCAAGCCGAGGTAGCTTTCGAACTGTCCCGCGAAGCTTGATCCGAACCGGTCCTCGACCAGCGCGGAGGAACGCACGACCATGAGTGCGCCGGTCGTCGCGGCGAGCGCTCGCCGCGCAGCGAGCAGGGGATCGAGAACTTCCTGCACGATCGGTCGATCGAGGAGACCGAGCTTCATCGCCAGCGCGGCGCGGCGCGCCGTTGCGGAATCCGCGGAGCTCACGCTACGAGCGCTCTCCGCGAGACCCGATGCCGCAACCTGAACGCGATAGGCCTCGGCATCAACGCAAAAGCCGTCGGGAATGGGCAAGCCCGCGCGCCCCAGGCGGGCAAGGTTCGCTGCCTTCGGCCCGAAGCGGTCTGCGTTACTCGCATGGGGCGCGGAGAGGGGAACGATAAGCTGGTCGCTCACGGCCGCTAACCTTTCGTCGTCGTTGCGAATGCGGCGGCGCAGTAGCTCCGTGCGAACGACACTGGATTCCCGCTTTCGCGGGAATGACGATTGTAATGTGATGGATTCATGCAATGCGCGACGATCGTCGCGGTCTATGTCTTCACCCTCACGCTTACGCCTTCCCGTAACTCGAATAGCCGGGCATCGGATCGACCACGGTGATCTGCTCGACCGGGAAGTTGGAGATGATCTCGATGCGATCCTTGTGCACGATCAGCATTTCCTCGATGCGTACGCCCCACTGGTGCGTTTTGCCGTGCTGCGTCTCGAGAGCAAACACCATCCCTTCCTTGATTTCGACAGGATGATCGAGCGACCAGATGCGCGAGATCACCGGCGGGTCGTACTGTGCGAGGCCCAGTCCGTGACCCCACAGATTAGCCGCCGCCTGGTCTTCTTCCTCATAACCCCAGGCTTCGTTCGCCGAGGGCCATTTCAACGCGATCTCCCGGGTGGTGGTGCCGACCTTCACCGCCTTGATCGAATCGTAGAGCCACTTGAGCGCGGTGGCGTAATAGTCCTTCTGTTCCTGCGTCGGCTCCTTGCCCACGCAGTAGGTGCGGTAGTAACAGGACTTGTAACCGTTCCAGGTAAGCGCCGCCAGGTCCATGAACACGATGTCGCCGGGCTTGATGATGCGATCGGAGAAGTTGCGCCAATTGGGCCACGTGTTGAGACCGGAGGAGACGATGACGTCCTCGACGTCCTCCATGCCTGGAATCGAATAGAGAAACTCCATGATGTGCGCCGTCACCTTGTTTTCGGTGAGGCCGGGCTTGAGGAATTTCATGCATTCCCAGTGCGCGGCGTCGCCGATTGCGCCGACCATGCGCATGCATTCCTGCTCATCGACATTCTTGACAGCTCTCGCCTCCATCATCGGTGTCATGCCGTCGACCCAGTCGATCTTCGCATCCTTGAAGACCTGGATGATGTTGATGTCGACGAAGTCGACGCCGAGCTTCATTCCCTCGACGCCGCTCTTTTTCATTTCCTTCACGATGGCATTGGTGAACTTCGTGACCTGCTGCAGCGAGGCGGCGCCCGCCGCACCCTTGATCCACGCGTAGGACCAGCGGATGTTCTCCTTGGGGATCCATGGCGAATGACGCGCGATGTGCGCGCCGAGGTCGCCCTGCTCGAATAGCACCGGCGGATCGTCACCGCAAAGCAACGCGTAGCGCAGTCCCGGCTTCAGCCGGTTCCAGCCGGGAGTAAGCGTGCTCGTCACGTAGCGGACGTTCTCGTCATACATGAGAAGCATCGCGCCCAGCCCGTGCGCCTTCATGCGCTCCCGCGCCCGGTCCAGACGGTAATCGCGCAGCCGATCCCAGTTGACTCGTTGCTGCCAATCCAATCCCACCATGCCGAAATTTGCCATTTCGATGCCTCCAGATCACATCACTCATTGACGTTTACGAATGTGATTGACAAAGGCCCGTCGTCCCCGCTCAGTTACCAAAATGAGCGGGGACCCAGCGGCTTTGGTTGCACGACACTGGGTTCCCGCTTTCGTGGGAACGACGAACATTTGCAGCGCATTTGCAACTCCGTAGCTAATCTATCGTCGCCCCCGACTCCTTTGCGACCTTGCCCCAGCGCGCGGTTTCGGCGGCGACGAACGTTGCGAAGTCTTCCGGGGTCTTGCTGGTCGCGACGTCTACTCCGCCGCCGGCAAAGCGTTGCTTCGTCTCCAGCGCCTCCATCGTCGCGAGCAGCGCCGCATGGAGCTTGTCGACGATCGGGCGCGGCGTCCCCGCGGGAACGAATACGCCCTGCCACGAACTGCTGACCATCTCGGGATAACCTGCTTCGACCATCGTCGGCACCTGTGGCAGGGCTTCGATGCGCTTGCTTGTCGAGATGCCGAGCGCCTTGAGCCTTCCGGCCTGGATGAAACTGATCGCCGACGATAGGGTCACGAACATGACCTGCGTTTCGCCGCCGAGCATCCCGGTTACGGCCGGTCCGGCACCGCCTTTGTAGGGAATGTGCACGATATTCAGGTTGGCGAGCTTCATGAACCGTTCCATTTCCAGACGGTTCAGCGTGCTCGATCCGGGGGAAGCGAAGTTGAGCTCGCCCGGCTTCGACTTCGCCAGCGCCACGAGCTCGGCGACGGTATTCGCCGGGACGCTGGGGTTGGCGATCAGGATGCTGGGTACACCCGCCACGAGCGTGATGGCGACGAAGTCCTTCTGCGGATTGATCGACAGATTCTGAAAGATCGCCGGATTGATCGCGATGGTGCCGATGTTGCCAAGGTAGATCGTGTAGCCATCGGCGGGGGCCTTTGCCGCTGCTTCCATGCCGATGTTGCCCGACGCGCCCGGTTTGTTCTCGATGACGATCTGCTGCCCGAGCGCCTCGCCGAGCTTCGGGGAAATGATGCGCGCCACGAAATCCGAAGCGCCGCCCGGGGCAAACGGGACGATCATCTTGACGGGATGGTTGGGGTAGGTCGGCTGTGCAAATGCAAGCGCTGAGAACAACGTCAGCACCAACGCTACCAAAGCCCTCGACGTCACCTTGCTCATAATCCTCCGTCCAGCCTCTTGTGAGGCGCTTCTAAGCGCTTAACCAAACTGGCCTCCTAAGCGCTCAACCCGTTGTCGTCCCCGCGAAAGCGGGGACCCATTTTGACCTTGACCGTCGCAACATGGATTCCCGCCTTCGCGGGAATGACGAAGTTGTATTCCTATTCTGCGGCCCTCAATCCGTGCGGTTTCCTTTCGTCGCCCGCTGCGATCGGAAGCTGTATCGCGCGCTTCTGCCTCGCCGATAGATCGAACGCCTTGGTCAGCATTAACCGATTATGGGCTTCGGTCGCGGTCGCGTGCTGTGTCGGCAAGCTCATCGCGAGGCGATTCAGCCATTGCTCGGTTTCCTCGCGCATCGGGCCGCGCAGCTCGCCGAGGGCGACGTCGCCTGGCGGGTAGCTGCCGAGAAAATCGACACGCCGGCTCGCGTCGGGCGCGTAGCCTTCGCTCTGCGAAATGCTGGTCGCAAGGACGATGTCGCGGTGCGTGTCGTCGATGGTGAGCACGCCTTCGGTGCCGACGATGCCAACGTCGAGGCTGTACACGGCGGCAGGCCAGACCACGGGCAGCGCCCAAGATATGCACGCATGGTAAAGGCTTCCATCCTCGAATGTGATCATCCCGGCGGTCGCGTCGATGCCGTTGCAAATCGGCCCGAGCGCCTTGTCGATCGAAAGTGCATAGACTTCCGCCGGACGTTTCGCCTCCATCATCCACATGACGATGTCCAGCGCATGGGTGCCCGAGATCACCATGGGCGAGATCGTTTTCGGATCGTTCGTGCGCTGATAGTTGTCCAGCGCCACGAGGCGGTTCATGAACGCCCGCGACGTAACCAGCGTCACGTCGCCGAGCTGGCCGGTACGGACTTTTTCCTTCGCCGTCAGCCAGCGCCGGCGAAAGCGCTGTGTATACCCCACGACCGCGTCGACGCCGGACTTCCGGATCGCCTCGAGGACTCGCTCCGACTCGGAGAGCTCGGTCGCGAGCGGTTTCTCGATAAGCAAGGACAGCCCGCGCTCGACCGCGGCAAGAATGGGATCGACATGAAGATGCTCGTCGGTGGCGATGATCGCCGCCGTCACCTCGGGTCGCGCGAGCAGCTCCCGATAGTCGGAGCTCACGAAATCCGCGCCTAGCCTCTCGGCGACGAATTTAGCGCGATCCGGCTTGATCTCCGCCAGCCCGATGAAATCGACCTGGGGATGTCGCGCCGCGACTTCTCCGCGAAACAAGCCAACCCGGCCAGCGCCGATGATGGCGAGACCGATGCGCTTGGGTTTCTTTTTCACCAAGGTGGCACGCTTCTAGGCGACCGCGCGTACTTTCTTGGAGTCCGCGAGCGGCAGCGACACCGGCTGATTGGTCTCGGCCGAGAGGTCTGCAGCGATGTAAACCTCCATCACCATCCGCGCGTGCTCGGGCGTCACCAACACCGGCTTGTCCAGCGCGACGGCTTCCAAAAAATGGATCGTTTCGGCGGCCATCGGACCGGCGTAAGTGTGATCCACCGCTTCGCCGGGCATCGTCGACATCGGCAGCACCATGCCTTTGGCCATGGTGTTCAGCACCACATCGCGATGGCTGTCGTCGACCATGACGGCGCCTTCGGTGCCGATGAATTCGATCCAGGTCGTCGAGAAATTCGGGTACCCCGGTGGCAGCGTCCAGCCCGCGCCGATCACGAACGACACGCCGCTGTCCATCGTTACCGTGATCCACTGCGTGTCCGGAATGGGTGCGCCGGTGGTCTCGCGCATCGTGCCGAAGTTGATCTGCGAATAGACCCGTATGGGCTTTGCCGGCTCCAGACACCACAGCACGAAGTCGAGGTCGTGGGTCGCTTCCATTGCCGCGGGGGACAGCTTGATGCGGCCGCTTATTTTCTTGCCGAGATTGCGGGTGATGTGGCGACTTACCAGCGCGCTCACCGGCCGGCCGATCGAGCCATCGCGAATCGACTTCCGGACGTAGGCGAACTTGGGGTTGAACCGCTGCGAGTAGCCGATGGTGAACTTGAGCTTGCGCTCGCGCGCCAGGGCGATGAGCTCGTCGGCTTCGGAGAGTTCCAGGGCAACCGGCTTCTCGAGAAATACGTGCTTGCCCGCGGCCAGGCAATCGCGCGCCATCGGGTAGTGCGTGGTCTCGGGAGTCGCCGAAATAATAATCGCTTCGATCTCGGCGACGGCGAGCAGTTGACGATAATCGGTTACCGCGGTGCGGGCATCGGTCGCCTTGGCAACTTCGGCCAGGCGCTCGGGGCGGATCTCCGCAAGGTGCAGGCCTTTCACCAAAGGGTTCGTGGCGCAGGTGTGCGCGCGGATGCCGCCGCACCAGCCAGTGCCGATGATGCCGACATCAATCTGTTTCATTTCGCAAGTCTCCTCCAGACCATCGACTGACGCTTGCGGAAGGTCGCCGCGATGCCGCGCGCCGCGAAACGCGTGCTCTAAGGCCTCTCATTAGAACACCGTGGATTGCGCGACACCAATCGCGATTTGCTATGCTTGGCATACTGTCTCGGCATGCATCGAGCCGAGCCGGTCGTTTGCCTGGCGCCTTGCTCAGGCGAAAAGAAGCGAAGCGCGCCGACGGCAGATGCCGTTTTGTTATCGTTGCGCCAGAGCGCCTCGGAGGAGTTCGAGCCCATGGAACTGCGCAGCATCCAATACTTCGTGCAGGTCGCGGATGAAGGGTGCATCACCCGAACCGCAGACAAAATCGGGATTGCCCAGCCTGCGCTGACCCGGCACATCAAGCAACTCGAGGCGGAGTTGGGCACGCAGCTTCTGACACGCTTGCCGAGAGGCGTTCGCCTCACGACCTCCGGGCGGGATTTCCTCGACCATGCGCGCGCCATCACGCTCGAAGTGTCACGCGCCAGCGAGCACGTCCGCGGCAAAGCCCAGGCGCCCCACGGAAGGGTGGTGATGGGCACCTCGCCGACTCTTGCGCCGCTGCTGCTGCCGGGCTGCGTCGCGCGGGCTCGCCAGCAATGCCCGACGGTGACCTTGAAGGTCGTGGAGGGCTTCAGCCCCCAACTCCTCGACGCACTGCTTACGGGGCGGCTCGACCTTGCACTGATGACCAATCCGCCGCGTACTACCGCGCTCACCTTGACGCCGCTGTGCTCCGAACCCCTGGTCGTGCTCTCGCCTCCCGGCGCGAGAGGGACTCGGCACGCGTTTTCACTGGCCGAGCTTTGTGCTACTCCATTCATCATGACGGTCGGCATTCGGACGCTGGTTGAGCAACAGCTCACCGGCTTCGCTGGTGGGCTGCGCGTCGAAGCGGTCGTCGATTCCGTCGAAGCGATCCGACGGCTCCTCATTTCCGGGGTCGGCATGACGATCATGCCTGTGTCCGCTTTTCACGATGAGATCCGCACGGGAAAATTGGTTGCGTATCCGATCGAAGAAGCCAATCTGCACCGCATTCTCATCCTCGCGCGTCCCGTCGCGGAAGGTCGTTCGGCGGCGATCGACGAAATCGAGCACATCGTCCGCGGCGAAATGGCGGCCCTGATCCAGGCAGGCTTCTTCAGGATGCCCGCAACAGATCCGATGACGCTTAACCGTGGACCCGCCGTGGCGAAGACAAGCACTCCCAAGCGCCGTGCATGATAGAGCGAGTGTCGATCAGTGAGCGGCGCCCTGACGGGAGATGAGAGGAGGTTGAGCGGCATGCGGAGAAGAAAATTTGTGGCCTCCGGCCTGGGACTGATCGCGACCGCGGCCGGTCAAGGGCTCATGGGGACTTTCGATGGAATCGGTCTCCATGCCCAACCTGCGGTTGCGCCGGCAATCCCGCGCAGCCCGCAGGGAAAGTGGGTGAAGCTCGCGCCGTTTCCGCAAGCGACCGGAGAGTTGCTGGGGGCGGCGATCAACGGCAAGCTCTACGCCGCGCAGGGGCTGCTGCCCGGTTTCAAGCCGGCAGGCCTCGTGTACGAGTACGATCCTGCCGGCGACGCGTGGACGCAGAAGAAGCCCATGCCGCATCCGGCCCACCACGCGGCGGTCACGGCGCTGAACGGAAAAATGTATTTGTTCGGCGGCTTCGACCTTCCTGCCGCGGGGCCGCCGGGTTGGAACCCCGTCAACGATGCGTGGGAGTACGATCCGGCGACCGACGGCTGGCGGGCGCTGGCACCCATGCCGACGCCGCGCGGCGGCGGTGTGGCCGCGGTCGTGGGCGGGAAAGTTTACGTGATCGGCGGCGCCGGACCGACGCCCGACGCCAGCGCTCCGGTCATTCGTCCGCGCCAACCGCAACGGTCGCTGGGCACGGTGGAGGAATACGATCCGGCCACGAACAAGTGGCGCGCGCGTGCGCCGATGCCCACGCCCTGCAACCACATGGGCGGTGAAGCGGTAAACGGCAGGATCTACGTCATCGGCGGTCGGCTGAGCGGGGCGTTCATCATCGGCTTTCCGGGAAACATCAACCTGGTGCAGGCCTACGATCCAGGAGCCGACTCCTGGGTCACCAAGACACCCATGCCGACGGCGCGCAGCGGGCTCAACACAGCCAGCTTGAACGGCATCATTTACGTGGCCGGCGGCGAAGTCCAGGACGACAAATACCTGGCGGCGTATCGCGCGTTCGAAGCCTACGATCCGGCAAGTGACTCCTGGTGGCAGTTACCCTCGATGCTCTTGCCTCGGCACGAGTGCATCATGGCCGCTCTGGGTAACAGGATCCACGTCGCCGGCGGATCCGTCCAATCGGCGATTGTGCCGCTCCCGAAAGGGCTGAGCTTCGATACCGATTCGCACGAGGCGTTCGAGGTCGCGCCTTAGGACGGAGTCACAATCGCGATCAAGAGATTGCGACGCATCGTGTGCGCAACGCGTGCACGCAGCCGAGAGTCTCGCGGGGCAAGTGCGTAGAACTGCAAAGGCTGGTTATTCGCTTGAGCAAACGATCCGAACGGCCCCTGGCGAGGCGTAGGCAATCATCGAGCGTCGGGCCGATCCTGAACTTGAGCAGGTCCCGGGCTGCAGAGGTAGCCGTGATGGAACCCGAGCCGTGGATCGGAAGCCTTGGGCAAAGAGATGTAGTCGTGGAGATCCGGCATCTTCACCTGCAAGCGAATCTCGTTGGATGGATAGTCGTAGACCGTTATGTGGTTCAGCCCGCGGTTGGCGGTGAAGAGAAGCGATTGATCTGCTGAGAGCTGACAGGCGTAAACGGAATCGAGGATCGCGAACCTGGAGATTCGCAGCGCGCTGACAAAATGACGACTGTTCGGGAGCGCACTACCGCGAGAGAAGGCGTCAGCAAGCTGTTTGGCGAGCGCCCGTTTGTTGTTGGCCAAGGTCTCAAAGTCGGGCCGTTCGTCGATCATGCGGTAGCGCGCGAACGACTCCAGATCGATGAATACGATCGTCTGGCTCGCGCCGGTGCAGAAGATGAGCTCGCGGTCGGACATGGTGATGTCGGAGTTGATGTGCGCAGGCACGTCCCGACTGCAGACCCAGTGGCGCAACACCTGTCCGCTCTCGACGTCGATCTCGAATGCATACTCCTTGAGGTAGGCCATCGCCCACTCGTGATAGTCCTCGTAATCCTGGGGCAGGACCCTGAACGACAGGCAGTAGAACACATCCTTCGCGGCATCTGTGGCGACGTGCCAACACGTCGTCGGTAGCTCGATCCGGCGCGCCTGTCCGGTCTCGAGGTCGAATATGCCCACTTCCTTCGCCTCGCCGTGCCGGCCCATGCGCGGGTTATCCATCGATCCGTAGACTAGATACTTCCCAGACGCGGTCCGCTTGATCGCGTGGGGCAGCTTGACCCTGTGCGCCCCCAACCTTTCCCCGGTGCCAAGGTCGCGAACGTCGAAGCGGTAGAAATAATCTCCGATGGCCGTGATGAACTCGCGGTCCGAGAGCCAGACGGCGTGAGTGCTTCCGCGCAGTGACGTATCGTTTGTCTCGAAACGAAGCGTGGATTGACGGGCGATGTCGGCGGAGTTGCGCGCGTCATAGACCAACAGGTGCTGACCGGTATTCCCGAGAAAGCCGAAGGTGCCCCCGGGGTTGACACTTACCGAATGGCCGCCCGCGATGCCATCGTAGTAGCTGACTTTGTGCGCATACGAGTTGTCGACAGGGTCGAAAAGAAATTGGCATACTCCGGCCATTCCCTCGAGACCGTTGAGGCCACTGCCATCCAGAGCGATGTGGAACCGGTATGGATACTCTTTCATCGCTTCCGCGTCGACATTGGATCGGGAAGCTTGGCCTCTCCCGCACCTTCAATGCTATAACCGGTGGACGACAGGAGCAACGCTGATTTGCATCATCGCACCCATCGGCAGATAAAATCGGTTCGTGGCGTATCCCTGGAAAGGGTTAGCTGGCCGGTTGGGCGAGGAATCATTCTTGGCGACGCGCAGCATGGCTGACAACGCGAAAGGCGGGAAGAAACGGCCCGCTGCCTCGCGCCGGGCGTCAACCGTGGCCTCGGTGAAACGCCACAAGCGCGGCAAGCCCCTCAAGGTCAGCATCACGCAGCATGTCGGGGCGCAGCCACTGTTGCTGCTCGAGAAGGTCCTGGAAGCCGCGGGCTTCTGGAAGCAAGTTGCGCAGGTTCACCGTGCGCTGGGTCGACCCAAGGATCAGTTCCGGATCCTCATCAAGCCCGATCTGGATTTCTACGATGCGCTAACTCCCGGTGGAACCGATCCCGCACTCGTCGAGCACATGATCGATCTTCTCCACGAGCGCGGTTTTCGCAATGTTGCGCTGGGAGACGGGCGTAACGAGCCCGACGCCTGGCTTCACAATCGCGAACCGTTAGTCGTGCCCGATCTGGTGGGATATCGATTCGCGACAGCAAAGGGCCGCGCGTATGAGTTTGTCGACCTCCAGGGCGAGCTCTCGGAGTCCGACCGGTCCGCCCGCGGATCATCCACCCCCATCAGCAAGTATTGGACGGAGGCGAGCTACCGGATCAATTTTGCGAAGAACAAGACGCACGAAGACTGTGTTTTCGCGCTCTGCGTCCATAACCTTGCAGGCCTCGCCGGCGCCAAGGACGCCAACGGAGCGCCGCGGCGGCGCATTGCGCCGGAGGATTGCCTGGAGATACTTCGCAGGGCGCCGCCCCATTTCAACATCATCGATGCGTTCACCAGCTGTCACGGCGGTGCCGGGCACCGTGCGCCACAGCCGATGGAGACACATGCCTTCATTGCCAGCGCGGATGCGCTGCTGGCCGATTGGGCGGGTGCGGCCAAGATGGGCGTGGATCCTTATGCGTCGCCGGTCAATTCCGTGTCGCTGCGTAACATCGGCCTGCCGGCACACTATGAGATCGACGGGGACCTTGCGCCCTATCCGCTATGGCGCAACGTCCATCCGCTGATCGCCCATTCGGCACGACTTCGCAACCGCTCCGATGGTCTGGGCCAGATCGCCGCGGCCTGGTTTCAGTCCGTGGACCGAGAGCGCTTTCCCCTCAAGGATTTCTACAACGACCGCATCAATTCCTTCGTGTCGCCGTTGATGGCAGGACTCGACGAAAACCCGAGATCGTTCTGGGCGGTCGTGTTCATCAACTACGCGATCGCCAGGATCGACTCGGCGATCCTAGCGCAATATACGATGTTCTCCAAGAACAAGCTGCGACGGCAGGCCGCGCCGCTTACGCTGGACCTCGCCGCGTACGATCGGACGGACTACGAGGCGATTCCTGATTACCTCGCGCGCTACGAGCAGCTGTTGGAGAATTTTCCGGCGAATCGGATGGGCCTGCGTTGGCGGCACGTCGACGGTTCCATTCTCTTCTCGTGCTCGCATGCCCTTCCCATTCCTTACGAGCGCTTCGTAGGTGCGGTCGATATCACCCGCGCGATCCAGTACATGAACGATTACATCGGGGGTGCGACCGTCGCGGTTCGCCGCGACGGTCGGCAGCGCGTCGTCCACCAGGCGGAGCGCAACCTCTACCTCCAGCAGCCCAATTGGATGGTGTTCTTTGGCGGGGAGCTTATCGATGTCGAAAAACTCGAGTTCATCAACTACAAGAAAGACAGCCAGACCATAAGTTGGCGCACCGTGGTAAGCCCAAACGACAGCGCCCGCCATGACGATGGAAGCGTTTCCTTCGCCCGTACCGGAGCAGGCCAAACGACGGTGAGGATATTCGCGCGGCAGCAGTTTGCGTTGCCGCTCTTCTTTCATCTCTTCGACGTCAACTTGGCACCCGGAATCCGGGACCCCATCATCGACAGCGCATATACGACCTTCTTCGCGGGCACGATTGCCAACCTGCAGGCCGCGTACGAGGGACGCGAGTTTCGAATCGGCCAGGACGCAGGTGATGCAGGCATCCCGGAGCAAGCGGGAATGCGCGAGCTCCCGCGGTATCTGGCGACGGCGGCAGCGGCTGTCGCCGAGCTGCTCAGACACCGGGGCGACGCCGTCGAGTTGGGACAGTGGCTCTTCGGGGCCAATATCGGCCCTGTTGCTACGTCCGGTCGGAAGGAAACGGATCGCCACGGATTCCGTCACTTTGGACCCACACCCAGCGGAACCAGGTACGTGGGGCGCGGCGACGAGCAGGCGGTCGTTGCCGGCATGGCTGCGCTCATTCGCGATGCACCGGACTTCCTCACCGGGTTCGCCGACGCCGTACACAAGGATCTGGACCGCATGGCGAACCCCGACCCGGAGGCCTCGGGGAAATGAAGGTTCTGGTGACTGGCGCCACCGGCATCGTGGGCAGCAACCTCGTCAGGGCGCTGCTCGGCGCGTCGCATCACGTACGCGTGCTCGTTCGGCGGACGAGTAGTTTGCGCAGTCTCAAAGACCTCCCCATCGAGCTATGCGAGGGCGACGTTCTCGAGCCCTCGGACTTGGGCGTCGCCGCGAAGGGGTGTACGGTGGTATTTCATGCCGCCGCTATCTTCGCCTACTGGGGCCAGGCTGCGGACGACCAAAAGGATCTCGCCGTGCGGGGCACGCGGAACGTCCTGGAAGCGGCCGGGCGAGCCCGAGTCAAGCGGGTTGTGTTGACGTCTTCCTCGGTGGTGCTCGGGTCCACGGCGACGCGGCACATACTGGATGAAGCCAGCGCGATCGAGGAGCCGGACCCTTCGGCCTACACGCTCTCCAAGCTCTGCCAGGAGAAGGCTGCCTTCGAGATGGGTGCCAAGCTGGGACTGGACGTGGTTGCCGTGTGCCCTACGTTGGTCATGGGCGCCTTCGATTACCGGCTGAGTCCCAGTAACGCCAACATCGTCAACTATCTCAACGACCCATTCCGCTCTACCTTCATTGGTGGCTGCAACATCGTTTCCGCGCGCGATGTGGCCAACGGACACATCCTGGCTGCAGCGCGAGGAACGGCCGGGTGCCGCTACGTGCTGGGATCGGAAAATCTGACTTGGCACGAAACGCATGCGTTGATCTCCGATCTGGCAGGGACCTTTGGTCCGTTGCTGACGCTCAATCATACGGCTTCTTATCTTGCTGCAGCGGCCGCGGAGGGTTCGGCACGGCTGACCGGCACCAGGCCCATCGTGACCCGGGAAGAAGCGAAAATGTCGGGCCGCTTTTATTGGTACAGCCATGAACGCATCGCGAAACTAGGCTACAAGCCGATGTCCGCCCGGCGCGCACTGGCGGAGGCGTTGGCGTGGCTGATCGGTCGCTCCTACATTACGGACTCGGTTGTGGGGATGCTGGCGTTGGCGCCCGAAGTCCTCGCGGCGCGGGCTCAGTTCAGCAAGCGGGAGACGGCGTGAAGGAAAGAATGGTCATGGTGGTCATGCATCCGCGGGATCGTGTCCGGGAGGCGTTGTGTGAGCGAACCTGTGACCTCGCGCGTTATCTCGACCACATCGAGCACGCCGAGCTGAAGAGCAGAGAGACTACCGTCAAGGGCTTCGTTCGATGTGTTCACGTCTGGCGTGCGCGGGCCAACGTGCCATCAGTTCTCGCACACCATCTTGACCCGGGTTTACTGGAATGGACCGGCCGTACCGAGTGGCGGCCCGACGAGTACGAGAGTCACTGGGTGGTCGAGCCCAGATCGATGAAGGACACCGTGCTCTGCGAGGGGATCATGCGTTTCTCGCCGGCGATCGGTGGTCGAGGGACACGAGTAGAGCTGGAGCTCGAGATCGTGGGGGTTCAGGGCCCGGCTGGCTTTCGGACCATCACGAGCGCCATCCTGTCCACCCATTTCCGGAAGCTCGTGGACGCCGCGACGCGACTGATCGGCGAAGGCTAGTTGCCGGGGCTACGGCTCGCCGAGGCCCCGATGCACGAACGTCGACGTGCCGCTCTCCGGTCGTTGCCTATCTCGCAAGAAGCTTGACCACGCTCCACGCCAAGGCGCAATAGGACACCGCCTCCGATCTTGCTTCATGCACCAGGTGCATGCCAAGCGAGAACGGGCTTGTATGCGGATCGAACCTATCGTGGTGCAGACGTCTGCGACGCTCTTCGATGACCAAATGAAGGCACGAGCCGTCACCGAGAGACCGGCGAAAGTGGGTTGCGCCATAGGGCGATCCCGTGCTCTCCCGATAGTAACCCGACGCGATGAGAACGCGCGCCTCGCTCCGCGTTACAAGCCGCTCGCCATTCGATAGCGAATCATGATCGAGGACGCTGCGTTCCACGTCGCTATGCATTTGTCGCGTCTTGGACGGCGACTAGGCTTTCGAACGAGCTTTCTTCCGGCGCGCGGGTTTTCGCCGTGCGGGCTTGTGTGCGGGCGCTGACTGCCGTGCAGGCTTGTGCGCGGCCGCCGACTGCCGTGCAGGCTTGCGTGCGGCCGCCGCCTTGCTGGCTTTCGAGCTGATGGCCGCGACGAGACGGCCGACTTCTTCATAGTAGCTCTTGCTCAAGCGGCTGGAGAGATCTCCGAAGACGTCTGCGTTCTGTTTGCCAAATTCGGTGAGGCGGCGGACGGTATCCGATAGCGAGCCTTTGTCGTCCTGGACCGCCTGCAATGTGTCGCCCGCGATATTCGAGAGTTTTGCGGCTTGGTGGACCCAGACCTGCACGCACTCCACCGCAGCGTGCAGCGCCTTCAGCTCCAGCTTGGCCGCGCCCGTGATCAGTTTCTGCAGATCGATGGTGTTTGAAGAGGATAGACTCGCCATAGCCTTTCTCCACGCCCTCCGTTTTCTGTGCTCGCGGCTCCCTCGCTACCGGTGCCAAGCATAGGACAAGAAAGGCAAATTGCATCGCGAATACAACTCAATGATTGTCCCGTAGTCCCCACGGGCGGCCGACGCGAAGGTTTTGCCTGCGCCAACGCTCTCACTATAGCGCAATTGTAGCTCACAGCGGCAGGAGAACCCAACGGCGCCGGCTCCTATGAAGCCTGCTCGTCGTGAGTGCCATGCAGCGCGATCAGCTCACTGGGCGGGTGACGTCAGGACTTACCGGCAGTATCGCGTCGATAAAGCTGGCCAGCTCGGCTGTCGCTGGCGCGGTGAACAGTCGAGACGGTGGACCCTTTTCCCAAATTTGACCCTGGTGCATGAAAACGACTGTGTCGGCGGCGACTCGAGCAAAGCCCATTTCATGGGTCACGAGAATCATCGTCATTCCATCGGTAGCGAGCTGTTCGAGAACGTTGATCACCTCGCCGACCAGCTCGGGATCGAGTGCGGACGTTATCTCGTCGAACAGCATGAGGCGCGGCTGCATTGCAAGCGAGCGCGCGATCGCGACACGTTGCTGCTGGCCGCCTGAGAGTCGAAGCGGCGCCGCGGTGATCTTGTCCTCGAGATCGACCTGACGCAGCACCTCGCGCGCCCGCTCTCTGGCCTCCGGGAGAGACAAGCCTTTTGCCTCGGTGAGCCCAAGCGTGATGTTGCGCTCGACGGTAAGGTGGGGAAACAGATTGAAGCTCTGGAATACGATGCCTATTTCGCGCCGGAGGGCGCGCAAGCCAGCGCGAGAGCGTTCCATCACGCAGCCGTCGAACAGGATATCGCCGCTGTCCGGCACCTCCAGGCCGTTAATGCAGCGAAGCAGCGTCGTCTTGCCGGAGCCGCTTCGCCCGATGATCGCTACGACCTCTCCGGTCTCTATCGTCAGCGAGACGCGATCGAGCGCGACGTGGGTGCCGAAGCGCTTAGAAATGCCGCTTAATGCCAAGATCGGCATCGATGCGCCTTTCAAGGGATCGGCTGAGGAACGAGAGCGGCCAGCACACCGCGAAGTAGAGCACCGCCACCACCGGATAGACGATCATTGGTTGAAACGTCACGTTGACTATGAGCTGTCCAGCGCGAGTCAATTCGACAAAGCCGATGATGGCTGCAATCGAGGTGCCTTTTATCAGCTGCACCAGAAAGCCCACGGTCGGCGGGATGGAAATCCGCATCGCCTGGGGCAGGATGACGAAACGGAGCTGTTGGAAATAACCAAGAGAAAGGCAGGCCGACGCCTCCCACTGCGTTCGCGGAATCGCCTGGATCGATCCACGCCAAATCTCGCCCAGGAATGCGCCCGAGTAAAGAGTAAACGCGAGCGCCACCGCCGGCCATGCATCGACCTGCATGTCGAAGAGGACGGCGAATCCGTAGTAGAAAAGAAAGAGCTGCATCAGGACCGGCGTACCCTGGAAAAGCTGAATGTAGCCGCTGGTGAGCAAGCGCAAGAAACGTGAGGACGTCGTCCGAAGGATCGCGATCACGAGGCCAAGCACGCCGCCGCCAAGAAACGCGACAAGCGAGAGGAGCAAAGTCCATCGCACTGCCGCAACGAGGAACAGGAGCTCCGATAGCCCAAAGGTTCGGTTCAAGAGTGCGCCCTCAGATGCGTTGGCGGCGCATGAATACGATCCAGTAGATACCGCCCAAGACGGCCCGAAAGCCGAGCGCCATGACGAGATAGAGTCCGGTTGCGATGAAATAGAACTCGAAGGGTCGGAATGTCGTGGACTGGAGCGAATTGGTTACCGCGGTCAGTTCGACAGCCGAGATTGCCGAGACAATGCTTGAAGCAAGCATCAGCAGAATGAATTGGCTCGCCAGCGCCGGAAACACCGTCTTCAGCGCCGGGAAAAACATGACATGGCGGAACGTTTGCAGACGCGAAAGGCCGAGCGCCTTGGCGGCGTCAATCTGACCGTGAGGTACGGACTCGATACCCGCGCGCAGGATCTCTGTGCCATAGGCACCGAAATTGACCACCATCGCGGCAAGCGCCGCTTCGTTTGCCTCCACGGAGAGGCCAAGCGCCGGCAAGGAAAAGTAGATGATGAAGATCTGAACCAGGAAGGGAGTGTTCCTTATCACATCGACATAGGTGGCGATTACCCAGCGGAGGGGACTCGGCCCGGCCGTCTTGGCATAGGCGCAGACGGTCGCCACGGCGAGACCGATAATCATCGCAAGCGCCGAAAGCCGAATGGTCAGCCAGGCTCCTTCGGCGAGGTCGCGCCAGTGGTCCAACACTACGTTGAAGTGAAAAGCGTAGTGCACGCCGCTCCCCGTATTCTTCCTGCTGGCCATTTGCGGGGCATCGCCACCGCCTTCATCCGGCCTGCGAATCGATGCAATGCGCGACGCAATGCGCGATGCATTACGCGACGTCCGGCTTAGAACGTCGGCAGCGGCGGCAGATCGATGCCGGTGTATTTCTTATAAATCGCGGCGAGCGTGCCGTTCTGCGTGTTGAGAAATATCCAGGTGTTGATCCACTGGCGGAGCTCGAAATCACCCGGCCGCACGATCGGACCATAAAACGCGGTCGTCACCAGCAGCTTGTTTTCAAGGTGCTTGCCGGGGTTCCCGTCAGCAACGGTCTTCTCGGCGAATGCGGTCATGGCGGCTGCATCCACTTGGCCCGAAAGCAGCGCCTGGACGGTCGATGCGAGATCGTCGAACCACACGATCTTGGTGCCCTCCGGCGCCATCTTCGGGACGGTCGCTTCCTCGAGAGTGGCCCGCGTGATGCCGATCCGCTTGCCGACCAGGTCGGCGGGCGTCTTGATCTTGACAGTCTGCGGCGCGAAGATAGTGATCGAGAGCGCTCCGTTTGGATTGCAATACATCACCGCCTTGGCGCGATCGGCGGTGACCGAGATCGACGCGATGGTGACGTCCGCGCGCCCCGCCAACAGTGCCGGAATGCGGCCGGTCGATGGCACTTGGACGAACTCGACTTCAGCGCCCAGGTCCTTCGCGAGCTGGCGGGCTACCGCGACGTCCGATCCATCGGGCTGGCCGCTTTTGTCGAGCACCCCAAAGGGAGGATTGGCAACGTCGATGGCGATGCGAATCTTCTTTGCGCTCAGGATTTTTTCGAGCGTGCTCTCTGCCCTGGCCTCGTGCGCCGGAAGCGCTACCGATACGACAGCCAGTATTGCCATTCCAAAGTGCTTCAAGTACGTGCTCATTTCATATCCTCCTTGCATCGTCGAATTGTGTATTCCATTTTTGAGGCCAGCTAGCAATGTCGCAAATCGACCAGCTATCTCGACGGATCAAACCCTGATCCATGTCCGCGATCTGCGCGCCTTGCCAAGAGTTACCCGTGCGCCTGACTCCTCTGCGACGCAATTATCTGCAATGAAGCTACGTCGAATTGCTGTTTGATCAAGCGCACGTGTTCCGACATTGCCCGAGTTGCCGCTCTTGCATCGTGCGCGGCTATCGCCCGAAATATCTTGATGTGCTCCTGCAGCGCCAGTTGCGCACGTCCCGCTTCGCAGACCCGCGACATCTTGTGCAGCCGAATGATGTCTGGCGTCATCAGGCCGATAAGCGAAGTCATAACCGGGTTCTGTGCCGACTTGGCGATCGCCAGGTGAAACAGAAGATCCTCCTCGACGGCGGGGTGTCCTGCTTCGACTTCGGCACGAAAGGCCTCCAGCGCGTCCTTGATTTCGGCGATGGCCGCCTTGGATGCTCTTTGCGCGGCAAGCTGCGCCGAATGCATCTCGAGAATGCCGCGCGTTTCCGTAAGCGCCTTGATATCGTCCCTATCGAGATCGAGTAGATTGGAAATGAGCCTCTCGAGTGCGCCGACACCCAAGCTCGCCACGATCGTTCCGCTTTGCGGAAACGTCTGCAGAACGCCGTAAAACTCGAGCTTGCGCAGGGCCTCGCGAACATGCCCCCGTCCGACGCCAAATTGCGAGGCGAGCTCGCGTTCGGGCGGGAGACGATCTCCAGCCTTCAGCGCACCGCTCGAGAGCAGGTTCCTGATCTGCTGCATGATCAGGTCGGCGGGCTTCTGAAGCCGGATGGGGCTCAGCTGCGCAATGATTGCAGGCGATTTAGGCACGGGACCTGAATTGGTTAACCAGCGACTAGCTTATCAATCCTCCGGGCAATGTCAAGCGCGTCCGTCCGACGTCCGATCCCAGACCGCTGGAGAGACAAACAGAGAAGCCCGGCGACGCGACTGGCGCAAGGCGACTGCAATTGCGCGCCGGCGCGCACAATGTGGTCGGCATGGACAGGCATGGGAAGATCTGCGCGCAGTTTGCTACGCGTCTACTGAAGGCCTTGACTCGCGGGACCTCGATGAAGCAAGAGAGCTTCATGTCCCCCGAAAGCTTGGACGAAGCGCTGCCCGATGGGCAGTCCTCATTTCTTGGGAAGATTATTCCTGGCTCGCTCCGATTGCTTCCTGAAAAGTTCCATCACGTCAGTCAGGTGCTTGGGATCCGCGGAAGAGCTGATGTTCTTGGGATCGGCGTCGGAAGTCACGGCAAGGGTGCTCACGCCGTTTGCTTCGCACCCCACGACCGCGCCGGTTCCGTTCTTGACGCCCGTTTCCAATGACTCGAGATAGATGCTGCACTTGGTCACCTTTCCCTTCGTGGACCAGGTATAGGCGACCTCGTCATCCTGCTTGTAGGCCGGCTCGAGAGCCTTCATCACCGCAAAGAACCTCTGGAGTGCGACGGCGTCGTAGTCGGGGTAAGCCGGCCAGATCCGTGTGCCGAGCAACAGCTCATTCTTGTTCCCATCCTTCATATAAACAATGACGATGATGGAACTGTCCTTCGCCGTGGGCACCTTGCCCGGTGACGTGGATTTCTTCGTCTGCGCGAAAGCCCCCGAGACGCCAAAAGCCAACGCCAGCACCAGCAGCAGCGATATCGAGCGCAACATTGAATCCTCCTATTGAACGTGGCCGTCGTGGGCCGCAAGCCAACCCGCACACTATCCAGCGCGTGTTGTGCGCAATATAGGGCGAACCTTGTCGCTCGGCAAATCAATGGGTTCGCTCCAATGGGTCGTCTCGGGAAGTGCACAACTTCGCTCGAGCCTGCACCGCTGGCGAAACTAACAGTAGGAGCCGGCCAGGAGCAGACGCTCGCTGGACACGGAGAGACTCATGCAAACGATAATAGGAGCAGGCGGCGCGATCGGGACGGAGTTGGTCAGGGAGCTTGCGCAGACACGCCGTCCGGTGCGTCTGGTCGGCCGCAATCCCAAGCGCGTCCAAGGCGCGACCGAGACTGTTTCCGCGGACATCTCGGACCTTGATCAAACCATCCGCGCCGTTTCAGGTTCGACAGTCGTGCATTTGGTGGTGGGTCTGAAATACGATGTCAGCGTCTGGCGCGAGTTGTGGCCACGAATCATGGGCAACGCGATCGAGGCGTGCAAACGGGCGAACGCGAAACTGATTTTCTTTGACAACGTCTACATGTACGGGAAGGTCAGCGGACCCATGACCGAGAATACCCCGTTCAATCCCTGTAGTAAAA
>DATMNH010000138.1:0-44561 GCA_035568975.1 Casimicrobiaceae bacterium | reverse complement strand
GGATTCGGTGAGTCCCGAGCTTGCTTTGATCGTGATCTTGTTCTCCTTGCCGGTCGCCTTGTCCTTTGCCGACACGTGCAGGATGCCGTTGGCGTCGATGTCGAACGTGACCTCGATCTGCGGCATACCGCGCGGCGACGGCGGGATGCCTTCGAGGTTGAACTGCCCGAGACTCTTGTTCCCGGAAGCGACATCGCGCTCGCCCTGCAGCACGTGAATCGTCACCGCCGACTGGTTGTCGTCGGCGGTCGAGAACACTTGTTGCGCCTTGGTCGGGATCGTCGTGTTCTTCTGGATGAGCTTGGTCATCACGCCGCCGAGCGTCTCGATACCCAGCGACAGCGGTGTGACGTCGAGCAGGAGCACGTCCTTGACGTCGCCCTTCAGCACGCCGCCCTGGATCGCCGCGCCGACAGCGACTGCCTCATCGGGGTTGACGTCCTTGCGCGGTTCCTTGCCGAAGAATTCCCTGACCTTGTCCTGTACTTTCGGCATGCGCGTCATGCCGCCAACCAGAATGACGTCGCCGATGTCGGAGAGCTTCACGCCCGCGTCCTTGATCGCGATCCGGCACGGCTCGATCGTGCGCTCGATCAGCTCCTCGACGAGCGACTCGAACTTCGCGCGCGTGATCTTCATCGACAGATGCTTCGGGCCCGACGCGTCGGCTGTGATGTACGGCAGGTTGATCTCGGTCTGCTGCGATGACGACAGCTCGATCTTGGCCTTTTCGGCAGAGTCCTTCAGCCGCTGCAGCGCGAGCACGTCGTTCTTCAAATCGACGCCGGACTCCTTCCTGTACTCGGTGACGATATAGTCGATCAGGCGCTGGTCGAAATCCTCGCCGCCCAGGAACGTGTCGCCGTTGGTTGACAGCACTTCGAACTGGTGCTCACCGTCGACATTGGCGATCTCGATGATCGAGATGTCGAACGTGCCGCCGCCAAGGTCATAGACGGCGATCTTGCGATCGCCTTCCTTCTTGTCCATGCCGAAGGCCAGCGCCGCCGCGGTCGGTTCGTTGATAATCCGCTTGACCTCGAGACCGGCGATCCTGCCGGCGTCCTTGGTCGCCTGCCGCTGCGAGTCGTTGAAATACGCCGGCACGGTGATCACCGCTTCGGTGACTTCCTCGCCGAGATAATCTTCGGCGGTCTTTTTCATCTTGCGCAGGATTTCCGCCGAGACTTGCTGCGGGCCGATCTTCTTGCCGCGTATCTCGACCCAGGCGTCGCCGTTGTCGGCCCGGACGATCTTGTAGGGCATCAGCGCGATGTCCTTCTGCACTTCCTTTTCCTCGAAGCGGCGGCCGATGAGGCGTTTGATCGCATAGAGAGTGTTCTTGGCGTTGGTGACTGCCTGCCGCTTCGCCGGCGCGCCGACGAGAATCTCGCCGTCGTCCAGATAGGCGACGACCGACGGAGTCGTGCGGGCGCCTTCCGAGTTCTCGATCACTTTGGGCTTGCCGCCCTCCATGATGGCGACGCAGCTGTTGGTCGTGCCGAGGTCGATACCGATAGTCTTGGCCATGATTTTTTCCTTTTTTCCGGGAATTGCTCTTGAGTTTTGAGTAATCGTTTATCTGGGGTGGCTTGCGCCGGGATTCAAGCGAAAAGCGCGCTTAAGCGGGGGTTTCCGGGCTCTTGGCGACGGCAACCAGCGCCGGCCGGAGCACGCGATCGTTGAGCAGATAGCCCTTTTGAAAAACCTGAACCACGGTGCCCGGCAGCTCTTCCGACTCGATCATGGTCATCGCCTGGTGGCGATGAGGATCGTATTTTTCATGCAAGGGGTTGATTTCGACGATGTTCGCTTTGTCGAATGCGGCGTCGAGGTTCTTGAGCGTCAAGGCCACGCCGTCCTGCAGTGCCTGGGTCTTGGCGTTCGGCGTCGCCAGGGTGAGCTCCAGCGCGTCCTTGACGGCCAGCAATTCCTGCGCAAAGCGCTCGACCGCGTACTTGTGCGCCTTGGCGACGTCGTTCTGCGCCAGTCGCCGGGTGTTGTCGGCTTCGGCTTTGGCTCTGAGCCACGCGTCCCGAAGCTCGTCCGCTTCGGCCTCGGCGCGTTTGAGCTGGGCGGGCAGGTCGAGACCAGCTCCTGCCTCGCCGGCCCCGGATGAGTCGGCAGTCATGTCCGCCGGGGAAACCTGAGTGTTATCGTCGGGATTGTTGTTCATCGAGTATCCTTCGCGTGCCTCGGGTCACATGGGGGCATTTGCACATGTTTCAACCCGCCTGCGCCGGCGCTTGTGGAATGAATTCCAAGCCATTTCTTACTGCTTGGCGCCAAGCGCTTTCGCCCTCGTCCCGGTCAGCTCGCGCGCCGACGCGTCCGGCGGCGGCTCGAGCCAGCCCCCCAGATTGCGCACCGCGAGATCCGCCAGCGCCGCGATCCAGGCCGGGCGTTCGTTGAGGCAGGGTATGTAGTGGAATTCCCCACCGCCGCCTTTGAGGAACGCGGCCTGTCCCTCCTGGGCGATTTCCTCGAGCGTCTCCAGGCAGTCGCTGACAAAGCCGGGGCAGATGACGTCGACGCGGTCGACCCGCTCCTTCGCCAGCGCTACCAAGGTCGGCTGCGTGTACGGCGTGAGCCACTGGGCGCGGCCGAACCGGGACTGGAATGTGATCAGCGCTTGCTTCCCATTCAATCCCAACTCGGTGGCCACCAATCGCGCGGTCTTCTGGCAATGGCAGTGATACGGATCGCCGAGCTCAAGGGTTCGTCTCGGCACGCCGTGGAAAGAAAACAGCAGTCTGTCCGGCCGACCATTCCTGACCCAATACTCGTTGACGCTCTGCACCAGGGCCTTGATGTAACCGGGATCGTCGTAATAGGCATCGACTACGCGAAGGGCGGGGATGCGCCTTTGCCGGCACGTGAAGTTATTGATCGCGTCGAGCGCGGACGCGGTCGTGCTCGCCGAATATTGGGGATACAGCGGCAGCACGAGCACCCGGTCGCACCCGTCCGCCTCGAGCTTCGTCATCGCCGACTCGATCGAGGGCTGTCCGTATCGCATGCCCAGCGCGACCTGCGCAAAATCGGACGGGAGCCCGAGGTCTTTCAAGCACTGCCCGAGATAACCCTGCAGCAAGGTCTTCTGACGCAGACTGTGCACCAGCAGTGGCGAGCCGTCCTTGGTCCAGATGGTCGCGTATCTCTGCGCCGACTTGGCCGGGCGCGAGTTGAGGATCACCCCATGCAAAAGCGGCGCCCACAGGGCACGCGGAATCTCCACGACGCGCGGATCGGACAGGAACTGCGCGAGATAGCGTCGGACCGCGGCCGTCGTAGGCGCGTCGGGGGTGCCGAGATTGATCAGCAGAACGCCCAGCCGCGTCGGGCGATCGTGCGCAAATGACGGTGCGGATCGGTAGCGGGCCATGTCGTCAGGACCCGATCAGGTCCGGGCCGCCGGCGGGCGCTGCGGCCGCGGGCGGGGCGTCACCCACTGTCGCCTCGATGCACTAAGGTCACGCCCCGTCCGCGCGAAACGCGGCGAGACCTTTTGCGGCCTGTGCGCGGATCGCGCCGCGGACCGATGGAACCCAGCCCAGCAGGGCGCCTTTCCCTCCCAATGCCATCGCCGCCCAGCGCCAAAGGCTGAAGCGATCGACGTGGCGCACGATCAATGCGTCGGCAAAGTGGAATTCGGCATCGATGCGGTTGTGAACCGCGCGGCCGGTCGCGGCAAACGTGTACCAAGCCTCCCAGTGCGCGCGTCCGCCATGCTCATTTGCCTTGACGTCGCGAAACTCGACTCGCAGATCGCGTGCGCGGCGATTCAGCATGCGCCACATCGCGCCGGCCTCGGCCGCCGCGAGCGTGCCGAACACCGGGTCGCTGAACACGACTTGGGGATGATAACAACCAAGCATCGCGTCGACGTCGCGGCGCCCGAACGCGGTATAGAAGCGCTCGATGAGCGTTGCGTTTGCCGCCGACGAGTCGGCGATCGCCGTTGTGCCGTTCATCGTTCATTACTCTGCTGCGTCAACGCGTTCGACAAGAGCCTCGCAGTGACGTCGACGATCGGGATGACCCGCTCATACGCCATTCGGGTCGGGCCGATGACGCCCAGGGTGCCGATGACCTGGCCATCGATTTCGTACGGCGCCGTAATCACGCTGCACTCGTCGAGCGGCGCCAGTCCCGACTCGCCGCCGATGAACAGGTGCACGCCGTGCGCGCGTTGGCTGAGATCGAGAAGGTGAAGGAGCGATGTTTTCTGCTCGAAGATTTCGAACAATCTGCGCAGCCGGTCCATGTTCGACGACAAATCCGACGCGGAGAGAAGGTTCTTCTCGCCGGACACGACGAGATCGTCGCGGCTGTCGGCAAGTGCGGCGTCGCCGGCGTCGACTGCCGCAGTCATCAGCCCGACGACATCTTCGCGCAATTGCTTGAGCTCGTCGGCAAGCAACCCGCGTATGGCGGCGAACGGCTGCCCAGCATAGTGATCGTTGAAGAAATTCGACGCTTCGATCAACTGCGAGGGCGTATACAGGCGGTCGGTATGGAGGATGCGATTCTGCACGTCGCCGTCGGGAGTTACGATGATAAGCAGGACGCGCCGCTCTGACAGGCGCAGAAACTCGATGTGCCGGAACGAGGGTTCGCGCCGCCGTGGCGTCGCGACCACGCCGGCGAACTGGGTGAGCGACGAAAGGAGCTGCGCCGCGGCGCTGACCAGCGCCTGCGGGCGGTCTGCCTGGAGCTGGTCCTGCAGCTCGCTGATCTCGCCCTGGTCGAGCGGCTTGACGACCAGCAGACTGTCGACGAAGAAGCGATATCCCTTGGCCGTGGGCACCCGACCGGCCGAGGTGTGTGGACTGGTGATAAGGCCCATCTCCTCGAGGTCGGCCATGACGTTGCGTATCGTCGCCGGCGAAAGCTCGAGCCCGGACTGGCGTGACAACACGCGCGAACCAACCGGCTGACCGTCGATGATGTAGCGCTCGATCAGCGTCTTCAGCAGATATTGGGCGCGCGGATCTACCATCTCGTGACGCTATTCCTACAAAGGTCAGGCACACTGCCGCTTAACGCCGCGCACCGCGATAAATTGGCGGAGTCGATCCGTCGCCGATTCATACCGATACTTACCGCCACTGCGCGCATGCAGCCATTGTACCGCTGGCATCGCGCCCGGGCGCGCCGGCTCCTTGCTCGCTAGCCGTTTGATGCAATGTTCTGCGTCGCCGGCCGCCGCTGATTCGCGGGCGCTCGCACCCCATTCGCTTCGCGAACGGGACCTGGCTCGCTGCTCACAACGCACGCTTGGTCGCCTAAGCCCCCTTGTGCTTTAATCGGAGACATGACGTCTCCGGGACACCATTTCGCGACGATCGCGTTGATCGGCCGCCACGCGAGTCCCGGCATCGCCGACCCCTTGGGGCGTCTGGCGGTATTTCTGGCCGCGCGCGGCCATCGCGTGATTCTCGACGCCGAAACCGCGGAGTTCACGCCGCTTCCCGGCTATTCGACCGCGTCGACCGCCGACATAGGAGCACACGCGGCGCTCGCGATCGTGGTCGGAGGCGATGGAACCATGCTCTCGATCGCCCGCCAGCTCGCTCCCTTCGATATTCCCCTGATCGGCGTCAACCAGGGCCGCCTCGGGTTTCTGACCGACATTGCGCTTTCCGATATGGAGCCGGCGTTGTCGGCCATGCTCGACGGCGAATATGTGGAGGAGACCCGCACGCTGCTCGATACCAAGCTATTGCGCGGCAATGGCCAGTGCGAACGGAGCCTCGCGCTGAACGACGTTGTGGTGAACCGGGGCGCGCTCGGCGTCATGATCGATTGCGCGGTGACGATCGACGAGCACTTCGTCTACGCGATGCGCGCCGACGGTTTGATCGTCGCAACGCCGACGGGCTCGACCGCGTACGCTCTTTCGGCACAAGGCCCCATCGTCGACCCGGCCGTGCCTGCCATACTGCTCGTTCCCGTTGCGCCGCACGCGCTTTCCAATCGCCCGATCGCGGTGCGGGATTCGGCGGTCGTGACGATTACCCTTTTGCGCGGCAAGGATGCGAGCCTTCATTCCGACGGCCAGTCCCACTACGCGCTCGCCGAGGGCGACAGGGTCGAGGTCAGCCGTGCCACGCACCGGGTTCGCCTGCTCCACCCGAAGGACCACGATCACTTCGCGATGCTGAGGCGAAAGCTGCACTGGGCCGAGACGCCGGAGCAGCTTCGTCCGGCCAGGGCAGGCGCCGAGCCTTGAACCTCGCTATCGTCGGAGCAGCTTCGATCTGGCCAGAGCGGTCCCGATTCATGACGCACGCCTGACGCGCTCCGCGCGCTTCGACGTCGCATCGCACGGCGCAGCGCCAGCCTCGACCTTCCTTTCGCCATGCTGCGTTTGCTATCCATTCGAAACTTCGCCGTAGTAGCGGCGCTCGAGGTCGAATTCGACCGCGGATTCACGGTGTTGACCGGCGAGACAGGCGCCGGCAAATCGCTGCTGCTCGATGCGCTGTCGCTGTTGCTCGGCGATCGCTTCGAAGCGCGCCAACTTCGGCTTGGCGCCGACCGCGCGGAAATCGCCGCCGAGTTCGACCTGGAGGATGCGCCGGCCGCGCGCGCATGGCTCACCGAGCACGACCTCGCGGAGGACGGGCCGCTTCTGTTGCGCCGCGTGCTCGACGCGCAAGGTAGAAGTCGCGCGCACGTCAATGGCCGCCCGGCGACGCTGGCACAGCTCGAGGCCGTCGGCGAGCTTCTGATCGATCTTCATGGGCAGCACGCGCATCAATCGCTCGGCCGCCCGGAGACTCAGCGCCGACTGCTCGATGCCTATGGTGGCTTCGCAGCGCTGGCGCGCGAAGTGACTCGCGCCTGGCGGGCGTGGCAGGACGCGGTCGAGCACGCGAACCGCGGCATGCAGGACGCCGCGGCGATGCAGGCCGAGCGCGACGCGCTCACCGTCCGCCGCGCCGAGCTCACCGCGCTTGCGCCGAGCGTCGCGGAGTGGGAGCGCCTTGCGCAAACGCAATCGCGGCTGGCGCATGCGGCAACCCTGCTCGAATCGGCGACCGCGGCCGAGGCGGAGCTAGGCGACGGCGACGCGTCACTCGGCTCCCGTCTCGCGGCCGTGGTACAGCGGCTCAAGCAAGCCGCCGCGCATGACGCGGCGCTGAACGACGTGGTCGCGCTTTGCGACGAGGCAAGAATACGCGCCGACGAAGCGGCGCGGGTGCTGCGATCCTATCGTGAGCGGCTCGACCTCGATCCCGCCGAGCTCGCGCGCGTCGAGACACGGTTGACCGCGTTTTACGACGCAGCGCGAAAGTATCGCGTTCGGCCCGGCGAATTGCCCGCGCTTGCCGAGGAAACCATCGCGCGCCTCGCGGTGCTGGCGGCCGGCGCCGATGCCGAACGGCTCGCGAGCGCGGAAGCCGACGCTCGGCGTGCGCTCTTTGACCTTGCGCGCGAGCTATCGGCAAAACGCAAGCTGGCCGCCGCGGAACTCGGACATCGCGTAAGTGCGATGATGAAGCGACTGGCGATGGCCGGCGGCAGGGTCGAGATTGCGTTGATCCCCGTTTCCGAGCCCGCCAGCTTCGGTCTCGAGAATGTCGAGCTGCAGGTCGCCACACACATCAAGCAACCGCTGGGACCGCTCGCCCGGGTCGCGTCGGGTGGCGAGCTGTCACGCCTGGGGCTGGCGATCCAGGTGGTGCTGGCCGAAGTTGGCGAGCTGCCAACACTGGTCTTCGACGAAGTCGACGCCGGCATCGGCGGCGCCGTCGCGGCAACCGTCGGCCGCATGCTGCAGCAGCTTGGGAAGCGGCGGCAGGTGTTGTGTGTCACGCACCTGCCGCAGGTCGCGGCTTGCGCGGACCACCATTACCGCGTCATCAAGCGTGCGGCCGCGGGGGAGGTCGCAACCGAGCTCGCGCGGCTCGACTCACCCGGGCGCGTCGAAGAGCTGGCGCGCATGCTGGGGGGACACGAAGTGACTGCCAAGACGCGCGCGCACGCGAAGGAATTGCTCGCGCAACACCGAACAGCGACGCCGCCTTGAAATGAATACGGCCGCATCGCGGCCGGCGGTGAGAAAACGGCCGCTGCGCGGCCGTTGAGCGGGCAAGCGTTCCGCGCCTAGACCGGAGCCAGCCCGGTCTGCGAGAGAGGATCGGTGCCGGCCACCCTTGGCACCGCGGTCTTGGTCACGTGCTTGGGCTTGATGACGCCTCTGACCGCTTTGACCACCTTGACCGCCTTCAAGACGGGCATCGCTTCTCCGGTCTCGAGCCAATATTTGACGCGATTAGCGTCGCCAATCCGGGTCAGCTTGCCGACCGAATCCAGCAGCACGATGACGATCGGCCGACTGGCGATGGTCGTCAGCATGACCAGGCATTTGCCGGCCTCGCGGATGAAGCCGGTCTTGCTTAGCTGTATGTCCCATTGCCCGCCACGCACCAGCGAATTGGTGTTGTTGAAACCGAGCAGCGCTCCGGTCGGCTGCACCTCGACGTAGTGACTCGAGGTGGTAGTGGCATCGCGGATCAGGGGATACTCCGCCGCGGCTTTCGCCATCAGCGCAACCTCGTTGGCAGTCGACACGTTTTCGCTCGACAATCCCGTCGCATCGCTGAAGTGGGTGTGGACCATGCCCAGGTCGGCAGCTTTCTTGTTCATCGCTGCGACAAATGCTTCGAGGCCGCCGGGATAGTGTCTGGCGAGGCTCGATGCGGCACGATTTTCCGACGCCATCAGCGCGAGCCGCAGCATCTCGCGGCGCGGCAATTCGCTCCCCAGCCGCAGCCGGGAATGGCTTCCGCGCAGGAGGTCGAGGTCGGCGACGTCGACAGTAACGATTTCGTCGAGCGGCTGACCGGCGTCGATAACTACCATGGCGGTCATCAACTTGGTTACCGAGGCGATCGGCGTTACCGTGTCCGCCGCCTTGGAATAGATCGGGTGTCCGGCTGCTGCGTCAAGCACCAGAACGTTGGCAGAGGCGAGCCTCAGCTTGCTGCCGTCCAGCAGCCATTTTGGCGCACCTGCGACATCGGGGTCAGCCCCCGCGGTCACCGCAAAGGCATCCGCCGTGAATGTTAATGCAATAAAAACAATGGCTAATAGGCTCTTCATCAACTGGATCGTAAGTGGCCGCGGCAGGGTTATACCATGTATGCAAGGGGTATGCCAATGCAGGTCTGCCAATACCGTAACGTATCAAACGCTTAGGCGATGACACGACGTTCATTGCCGCTGTCCGCAGACGGGGGAGACGCTGCCGCCTGCTGCCGCTCCTCCTGCTGCAAGGCCCACATTCGCGCGTAGGAGCCGTCCGCGGCGAGCAATTCAGCATGCGTACCGCGCTCGGTGATGCGCCCGTGCTCGAGCACCAAAATCTCGTCAGCGCCGACGATCGTCGACAAACGATGGGCAATCGTGAGGGTCGTACGGTCGGCCGATATCTGCTCGAGCTCGGCCTGAATCAGCTTCTCGGATTTGGAATCGAGCGCCGACGTCGCCTCGTCGAAGATGAGAATCCGTGGATTCTTGAGGATCGCGCGCGCAATCGCGACCCGCTGCTTCTCGCCGCCGGATAGTTTAAGTCCCCGCTCGCCTACCGGCGTCGCGTAACCCTCCGGAAGGGCGTTGACGAAATCGTGTATCTGCGCCAGCTTCGCGGCCGCGATGATCTCGTTCTCGCTCGCGTCGGGCCGGCCGTAGGCGATGTTGTATTCGATCGAATCGTTGAACAGAACCGTGTCCTGCGGCACGATGCCGATCGCGTTGCGAACACTCGACTGTTGCACCGCGCGCAGATCCTGCCGGTCGATGGTGATCCTCCCTCCACTGACGTCGTAAAAACGGTAAAGGAGCCGCGCCAGCGTCGACTTTCCCGAGCCGCTGGGACCGACCACCGCGATTGTGCGCCCCGCCGGAATGGCGAACGACACGTCGAACAGAATCTGGCGGTTGGGTTCGTAACTGAAATCGACGTGCTCGAAGCGTACCTCGCCGGCGCTCGCCAGGAGCGGCGCGGCGCCCGGTGCATCCTTGACCTCGGCATTCTCATCGATCAGGTGGAACATGCGCTCCATGTCGGCCACCGCCTGCTTGATCTCGCGATAGATGACGCCAAGAAAATTGAGCGGGATATAGAGCTGGATCATGAACGCGTTCACGAGCACCAGGTCGCCGATGGTCATCGTGCCTCTGACCACGCCCAGCGTCGCCCGCCACATGATCAGCGTTACCGCGACGGCAATGATCGCGCTCTGCCCGATATTGAGCAGCGACAGCGAGGTCTGGCTTCTGACGGCGGCCGTTTCCCATCGCTGCAAGCTCTCGTCGTAACGGCGCGCCTCGAATTCCTCGTTGTTGAAATATTTGACGGTCTCGTAATTGAGCAAGCTGTCGATGGCTCGCGTGTTTGCTCTGGAGTCGAGCTCGTTCATCTGCCGACGGAAGCCGGTCCGCCATTCCGTGATCGTCACCGTATAGACGATGTACAACACCAGCGCGGCGAGCGTGATACCTATGAACCACAGGTCGTAGCGCGCGACCAGAATCGCCGAGACCAGCGCAATTTCGATCAAGGTCGGCAAGATCGAGAACAGCGTGAAACCGATCAGCGTCGAGATGCCGCGGGTACCGCGCTCGACGTCGCGTGTAAGTCCTCCCGTCTGCCGCGCAAGATGGAAGCGCAGCGACAGGTCGTGCAGATGCCGGAAAGTCTTCAATGCGATGGTCCGCACCGCGCGCTGCGTAACCTTGGCGAAAAAGAATTCGCGCAGCTCCGTGAATGCGGTTGTCGACAGACGCAGCGCACCGTAGGCGAACAGCAGCGCGAGAGGCAGCGCCAGCATTTGTCCCTGGGAACCGGGAGTGAGGCTGTCGACGACCTGCTTGAGAACGAGCGGCACGCCGACGTTGGCCACCTTCGCCGCGATCAGGCAGGTGAGCGCCAGCGCGACCCGGCCCTTATATGCCAGCAGGTACGGCAGCAGGGTACGAACGGTGTGCCAGTCGCCGCGGGCGGCGAGTGCGGAACGGTCAGTCGAGGAAAGCGGAGGAGGCGGAGGGGGAGAAGTGGCGCGGCGCATTTCGAAAGCGCATCGCGGCGGACCGCGACGACCAAAGCAACATTTTAGCAGAAGCTCCCAGTGCACTCGGTACGCTAGTGTACTGAGTCAGAAGTTCCGAAGATAAAGGAGCGGATAAAATCGGCCGGCAGGCAAGGCGCGAGGGCGAAAGCGTACCTCGTGGTACGGTGAGCCCGAGCAACGCAGCATGGCGGTCGATTTCGCCGCGAACTATCGAGCGAATTTCTGACTCAGTACGCTAGTCTTCCTTACGAAACCATTCGTTGCCGCCATAACCGAGGAAGCCCATCGCGAGCCGCACGATCCCGTACGAGATCCAGATCGCCGCCTTGTAGAGGCGCGGTCGGCTTTCCCAATCGTCGCTGGCGACGCGCCGTGAGCCTGCGCTCATCATCTCGACCAGCTGCGTCTTCAGCTCGCGGTTGAATCCGTTGTCGCGAACGAAGACATTGGCCTCCCGCGCCATCAGCAGACTGTAGGGATCGATGTTCGACGAACCGACCGTCGCCCAATGATCGTCGACCACGGCGACCTTCGCGTGAAGCATGCTGCGGTGATACTCCTGGATGATGATGCCGGCGTTGAGCAGCTGGCCGTAGAGCGCGCGGGTCGCGAAGTGAAGCAGCAGATATTCGACTCTCGCCTGCAGCAGCAGCGTTACAACCACGCCGCGCCCGGCCGCGTCCTTCAACGCCCGCCGAAACCGGATCCCCGGGAAGAAGTACGAATTGGCGATGATGATCTCGTCTTTCGCCGTCCGAATCGCCGCGAGGTATGCACGCTCGATGTCCCGCCGATGGCGGAGGTTATCGCGGGTGACGAATTTCGCGGTTTGCGAGCCGGCGCGTTGGCCGCGCCTGGCTTCCGGAAACAGAGGAACGTCGCTGCTGCCCGAGCGGACCAGCTGCACGAGCGCCCAGACCCGCTGCATCGTCTGTGCAACCGACACCACAAGCGGCCCTTCGACCATGACCGCGAAGTCGGCGCGCGGCGGCGTATGGCCTGGGGTGTTGCTGTCATCGATGACGTTGATACCGCCGACGAACGCCATGCGACCGTCGATCTGACAGAGCTTGCGGTGCAGCCGCCGCAGGCGATGCGAGCGAAATTGCCACGGCGCGACCTCGGGGCGATACCTTAGGAGCTCTACGCCCGCGGCGGTCATCTCGCGCTCCAGACCAGGAGTGAGGTAGAACTTTGCGCCCCAGCCGTCGACCATGACGCGCACCTTGACTCCGCGATGCGCTGCGCTCTCCAACGCCGCCGCGACCCGGCGGCCGGATGCGTCGTCGGCGAAAATGTAGGTCTCGAACCAGATCTCGCGTCGCGCGGCATCGATCGCGCGCTCCAGCGCCGGGAAGTATTCGGTCCCGTTGCGCAACAGCGTAAGCTTGTTCCCGGGCTTGAAGCGATTCACGTCGAACTAGTGGACCGTCGCCTGGCCGCGTGTTGACGCTCGAGATCGAATGTTGCCGCCAGCGCAGCGTGGTCCGACAGGCGCGCCAGCGGATAGGCATAGTGAACATCGGTGTCCACGATGTCCAAACCGCGCGCGTAGATGCGGTCGAGCCTGAAAACCGGCAGCACCGATGGAAAGGTTCGCGCCGGGCGCCCACGGGCGGCGGAAAATACCTCGACCACGCCAAGATCCTGTTGCAGCGATCGATCGGCCTTGCTCCGCCAATCGTTGAAATCGCCGGCGATGACCAGGGGCGCATCGAGAGGCACCATTTCGCGAATCCGCTCGGTCAGGGCGTGAATCTGCCAGCGCCGCCCGCGCTCGAACAGGCCTAGATGGACATTGATGCAGTGAAGCGGCGGCATGCCGCGCCTGAGCTGCATCACACAATGCAAAAGGCCGCGGCTTTCGAACGCGTGCGCGGAAATGTCCTGATTGGTATGCGCGATAATGGGGAAGCGAGACAGGACCGCGTTGCCGTGATGACCATGACGGGTGGTCGCATTCCTGCCATACGCCACTTCGTGCCACACCGTATCGGCGATGAACTCATGTTGCGGCATCAGCGGCCAGTCGCGGTACCGGCCCGCATGCCGGCGATGGACGCCCTGTACTTCCTGCAGAAACAGGATGTCCGCTGCCATTCCGCGGAGCTTTTCGCGCAACTCATGGATGACCATGCGCCGACCGAGGTGCGAGAACCCCTTGTGAATGTTGAAGGTGGCAACAGTGAATCGCATAGCCTGAAAATTTCCGGGAGACGAGCCCATAGTAGCGGCATTTGCCGGATTTGAACCGTTGCGCCTGGCGCCACCGTGACCCGATAGTGTAAGGTAGCGCGAGCCCCGGCGACCAAAGGGCCAGATGGGTGCAGCGCCCGTCTTTTCGCATCATTGTGGTTCAACGCATTTTTCATACAGCCAAGGAGACACTCATGAAGCAACAAACCACGATTCAGGCGGCGGTGGCGGGTCTGCTCGCGCTCGGCCTTGCCGCTTCGGTTTCGGCCGCCCCGGTGGCACCAGACGCCAGCAAAGATAAATGCTTCGGCGTCGCCAAGGCCGGAAAAAACGATTGCGCCGCCGGCAAGCACTCCTGCGCCGGACAAAGCACGGTCGACAACGATCCGGCGTCATGGCAATACGTGGCCAAGGGAACCTGCGAAAAGATCGGCGGCAAGACAGAGCCGCCGAAGTCCTGACCGCGAGTTTCTGACGCTCGCGCCGGCGCCCGCCAGCCTTCGGTCCCGCCGGCGCATTTTGCTCGACGACCCAGACCCATGTCTGCCTCGACGGCACTTCCCGTATCCGCTGGCATCGGTTTGCGCGCCCCGCATGTCGCCCGCGTCCGGGCCGAGCGGCCTTTGCTCGGTTGGCTCGAGGTCCACAGCGAAAACTATTTTGTCGACGGCGGACCGGCGATCGCGGCCTTGGAAGCGATCCGTCGCGATTACCCGATTTCGCTGCATGGCGTCGGATTGTCGCTGGGGTCCGCCGATGCGCTCGATGCCGGACACCTCGCGCGGCTTAGGCATCTCGTCTTCCGGATCGACCCGGGCGCAGTGTCGGAACACCTTTGCTGGAGCCACGTCGACGGCCGCCACCTCAACGATCTCCTGCCGCTGCCGTTCACCGAAGAAGCGCTGGCGCTTGTTTGCGATCGCGTCGACGCCGTGCAAAGCACGCTCGGACGCACGCTCCTGGTCGAGAATGTCTCCGCCTACGTTCGCTTCGACGATGACGCGATGAGCGAATGGGATTTCGTCGCCGCCGTTGCCCGCCGTACCGGCTGCAAGCTGCTCTTCGATGTCAACAATATCTACGTCAACGCGGTCAATCACGGGTTCGACGCGAACGCTTATATCGCGGCAATTCCTGGAGACGCGGTGGGCGAGATTCACCTCGCCGGGTTCGACGCGAGCGGGGACTGCCTGATCGACACTCACGGTTCCCGGGTCGCCCCGCCGGTATGGGCGCTTTACCGCGCCGCGGTCGCACGCTTCGGCCCCAAGCCGACGCTGATCGAGTGGGACACCGATATTCCGCCGCTCGAAATCCTTCTCGACGAGGCGGCACAGGCACAGACTATCCTTGAGACCTGCGATGCCATCACTGCATGAATGGCAGCGTGCGTTTTCGGCTGCCGCCGTTTTCAACGACGCGGCCGCAGTAGCATCGCTTCGCATTGTCGCCGGCGGGATGAAGCCCGAAGCGCGGATCGGCATTTACCGCGCGAACGTGCTGGGCAATTACCGCAGCGCGCTCGCGGCCACCTACCCGGTGATAAAGCGCCTGGTCGGTGCGCCCTTCTTCGACGTGGCGTCCGACAATTTCGTTCGCGGCCATCCTTCGACCCGCGGCGATATCAACCGCTATGGCGCAGATTTTTCGGAATTCCTAGGCACATACCCGCCGGCGGGCGATCTCAAGTACTTGCCGGACGTCGCTCGTCTCGAGTGGGCCATCGACCAGGCGAATATCGCCGGCGATGCGGCGACATTCGACCTCGCCGCGCTCGCCAGCGTCCCTGCGAAGTTGCACGGCGAGCTGCGCTTCTCCTTGCATCCATCGGCGCAGTTGATCGTCTCGACGTTCCCGATTCTGCATATCTGGCAGGCCAACCAGCCGGCGGGGAGCGCGGACGAACGCATCGATCTCGGCGAAGGGGGCGACACGCTGCTGGTGCTGCGACGCCCGTCTGAGGTCGGAGGCATCGCCATCGAGCGGATCTCGAGCGCGGAACATCTTCTGCTTGCGTTGCTCGCTGCCGGTCGCACGCTCGACGAGGCGGCGAATCGCTGCGCGGCGATGTCGTCCGAATTCGATCTGGCCGCCGCACTGCGGCGCCACGTGGCCGCGAACACCATCGTTGCGTTTCGCGCTCCCGTGGTCCCCACTTCAGAAAGCGGATCATGAGTGCTCTCGCGCCGAATTCATTTTTCGACCGCCTCGGCGGCATCTATTGCGCCGCGACGCGCCAGATCGACAAGCTGCAGCCGCTTTTGCTGCTGGCATTTCGGCTCTACGTCGCGCGGGTGTTCTTCCTGTCAGGGCTCACCAAAATTCACGATTGGAGCGTCACGGTCGCGCTTTTTACCGATGAATATCATGTGCCGGTGCTGGCTCCGGGCATCGCAGCGCTGATGGGGACGGCGACCGAGATTTCGATGCCGATTCTGCTCGCGTTCGGCCTGGCCGCGCGCTTCGGCGCCTTCGTGCTGTTCTTCTTCAACATCATCGCCGTCGTGTCGTACGCTTCTCTGCCTGATATCGCGGTCAAGGACCACTACCTATGGGGCGTGCTGATTCTCGTCGTGCTCGTGTTCGGCCCGGGTAAAATCTCGCTCGACCATTGGCTCGAAGGGCGGCGCTCGCGGCGCCGGCTCGTTTCACGCTAATCCTAGGTTGCAAGGTCGCGTGCCGCCGGCGAGCGCTGATTCGCGGGCGCTCGCACCCCACTCGCTTCGCGAACGGCGCCGGCTCCTTGTAGGCTATTCGTAAAATGTAGTGTCCTGTGTCGCCGGCGCGCGCTGATTCGCGGACGCTCGCACCCCACTCGCTTCGCGAGCGGGACCTGGCTCGCTGCTCACAGCGCGCCTGACCGGAAACGCTACGCGCGAAAGTGCCGCATTGCCTGACGCAGCCAGCCAAGCTGGCGCTCGTATCGCTGGCAGGCGACGCACTTCCTGATGTGTAGCCACAGCCGGGTCCGATCCCGCAACGAAAGCGGCTGCTCCTCCGCCCGCGACAGCAATCGGCTCGCTTCCTTGCAGTTGGTCAAACGCGACAGCTTAAACATGCGGTCCTGCAGCGGACCCAGGCGATGCGCCTGCCGGCGGCGCGAACCAGTTTTGTTCCAGGCACTTGCGCAGCCCCATCCTGGCCCGGTAAAGAATGACCCAGAGGTTGGTGGACGTGATGGTGAGCTCCTTGCAAATCTCGTCCGCTTCGAGCTCCATGACCTCGCGCATCATGAACACGCGCGAGGTGTTGGGCGGAAGTTTCTCCAGACAAGCATGCAGCGTCTCGAGAAACTCCTTCTGCGAAAGCTGGCTCTCGGGTTGGCCCCAGTCGGCGGGCGGGTTTTCCCAATGCCCGGTCTCGTCGAACATGGCGTCGAAATCGTCGATCCGGCACTCTTCGTCGAACGAAACGAAAGCGGGCCCGCGGGTCTTGTTGCGTATCGCGTCGACGATCTTGTGCTTCAAAATGCCGGTAAGCCAGGTCTTGAGTGACGACCTGCCGGAGAAACTGACCTCGCCCAGCAGTGCTGCGACCATCGTGTCCTGAACAACGTCTTCCGCGAGATGGGCGTCGCGAAGCTGAAGCATGGCAACGCGTAGCAGGTAGGACCGCTGGATTTCGAGCTGTGCGGCAAAGCTTGGGTCGGCCACAGGCTTTTCGGGTCGAGTTGGGCCGCCCCATGATAGCCAGCCTGCGCGTATTTGCAAAGTCGGCCTCACGCTCCTCGGGTCAAGCGAGCGGCTCGCGGCGTCATCGCGCAAGCGCAGCCGCAACTTCGGCCAGGACGCGGTCAGCTGCGCCGCGAAGAGCGTCCGAGCCAGGCGCCCAAGCTTGGGACGCCCCGCGACGTATCGAAGCGCGACGATGCGATCGTCAAGCCTCATTGTCTACATGTGCTCCATCATGGTTTCGGGCTTCTTGTCGTTCACGATGTCGGCAATCGTCAATATCACCGTTTGCGTGCCCTCGTTTTTCCACCAGTGCTTGACGCCCAGGAACTCGCGCGAGATCTCACCTTGCTTATGCAGGATCGGCACCGTGCACTTGCTGCTGTTTTCGTAAATCTGACCCTGGTTGACCATGATCAACGCCGGACGGTCCTCGTGACTATGAAGCGGCACGACGCCGCCAGCCTTGATTTCCATGTGGCGAAAACGAAGGCGGCGCTGCAGCAGCTTGACGTTTTCCTGCGAAAGATCGATCGAGGAAAGCTCCATTTCGGATACGCCGACGGGAGCGGCCGCAGCGCCGGGAAGCGGGTTCGCGCCGACCTTGTCCGCCGGGCATTCACCTGCGAATGCCGGCGACGCGGCGATGAGGACCATCAAGCTCGGGAACAGAACGGATTGAACACTGCGACTGCGATTGAATGTTGAGATTGAAATTTCTCCTTCTTGGTTGACAGACGAGATAGGAAACGGATTGCCTCGTTGAGTACTTGTCTGTTCACTACGCAAACGCCATCGGAAACGTGGACGACAACGCATGCAAAATGAGTCGATGCAATGTCAGGAGTTTCCGACGCGGCGCGTTTCGCACAGAACCTGGTTGCGACATCGCCCCGGGGAGATAGTCGGGCGCGTTGGCGATTTCTTACGCGAAGAGCAGTGCTCTTCTCACGGCGCGGGCTGACGAACTTACTATCCGCACACAAGCTCGCTCGAGCGTCGTTTCCGGGATTCTGCGTGGGACTTAAGAAGGCGATCGTCGGCGATCGATCGCGAGGCGCCTGAGGGCGTGCTGCGACGTCGCGCGCTGCGACCCTGCCGCACCTGGAGCTTGCATTGACTACTGGAGAGGCTGCAGCTCGCCGAGCAGTGTCGGGATCAGCTCCGAAACGGTTGGATGGATGTGCACAGCGCGGCGGATGGCGGTATATGGAACGCCGGCGTTCATCACGTCGATGATGCAGTGTATCGCCTCGTCCGCCTCGATGCCGAGCAATGAAGCGCCCAGGATCTTGTGCGATTCAGCGTCGACCAGCACGTGCATGAAGCCCTGCGTCTCTCCGCGCTCGCGGGCGCGACCGACGCGGCTCATCGCCCGCCGCCCGACCAGCACCGGCCGGCCCGACGCTCGTGCCTCGTATTCGGTGATGCCGGCACGCGCGAGCGGCGGGTCGGTAAAAAGCGCATATACGAGGAAGCGATCGGAAACGCGGCGCATCTCGTGATCGAGAAGATTAGCGGCGGCGATCTCGTAATCGTTGTAGGACGTGTGCGTGAACGCTCCGCGCCCGTTGACGTCACCCAGTGCCCAGATGCCCGGGACGCTGGTGGCAAGACTGTCGTCGACTTTGATGAAGCCCCGTGCATCGGTGGCCACGCCGGCTCGGTCGAGCCCCAGGTCGTCGGTGTTGGGAACGCGTCCCACGGCCAGCAGCAAGTGCGAACCGACGATCTCGCGCGGTTCCTGTTCGCAGCGTACCTGTACAGCAATACCTCGGTCGCGCCGCTCGACCTGCAGGCACGTCGCGTCGAGGCGGACGGCGATGCCTTCGCTTTCGAGAATCGCCTGCATGGCCAGCGAAACCGCCTCATCCTCGCGGGCGATCAGCCGCGGAGCCATTTCGACGACCGTCACTGCGCTTCCGAAGCGCCTGTACATTTGCGCAAACTCGAGCCCGATGTAACTACCGCCGATGACCATCAGATGCGCAGGCAGGAAATCGATGCCCATCATGCCTGTGCTCGTCAGGTATTCGATGTCGTCGAGGCCGCCGATCGCGGGAATCGTGGGACGGCCGCCGGTATTGATGAAAATCTCCGGCGCGGTCAACCGACGTTCGCCGACGGATACTACATGGGGCGCTTCGAAGCGACCGTGGCCCTGGATGACCGTGACATTGGACGTGCCGCGCAGCCAACGCTCGACGTTGCCCGTCGATTCGGCGACGATCGCGTCCTTGCGCGCCTTCACGCGCGGCATATCGACGTTGACCGCGCCGTCGATGGTCACGCCGAAGGCTGCTGCATTTCGCGCGACATGCGCGGCGCGCGCGCTGGCCACCAGCGTCTTGGTGGGTATGCAGCCGACGTTGACGCAAGTGCCGCCAAAGCGCTTGCGCTCGAGGATCGCCGTCTTGCGCCCCGAGCTCGCAAGACGAACGGCCAGTGGCGGGCCGGCCTGTCCGGTGCCGACGACGATTGCGTCGAATCGCTCCTCGTTCATCGATGCCCTTTCGCGCCGATCGCGTAGCAGGCTCGTCAGCGGGTCCTGCCGGCGAAGCCGTCGATGCCTTCGGCAAGGTGAGTGGTGGATTCTACCGGCTCGTGAATGACTACGCCTTCGGTCGGATCGACCGGCTTCATCCAGGGAGCGCGGTCGAGCATCCGGCGTGTGTCGGCATATCCCGCCTCCCACCGCACGCGTATGCCTTCCGGCGTGAAGTCGATGTCCTTGGTATGGTCTTCGTCTTCGAGATTCGGTGCGTTCAGTCGCGCCACGTGCATGGTCGTGCCGCATCCCCATCCAGCCAACTCGCGCACTTCCGCCGACTTGCGCGAGGTCTCGGGCACGCGTTTGGTGAGCTCGCGGATGATGTGCCGCAGGTGGTGGATCTGCTTCTGGCGCGCGATATGACTCTTGGCGCGGCTCGCGTATTGGATGTCCTTGGTCCGCCCCATGACCTCCCAGACGGACTCGGGTTCGGTGCCTTCGGGGTTCCACACATTGACCGTGAAAATCAGCGAGTCCTTGCGCGGATTGTCGTCCAGCACGGCTTCGATGGGCGTGTTGGAATAGATTCCGCCATCCCAATAGGGATCGCCGTCGATGCGGACCGCGGGAAACGCCGGCGGCAGCGCGCCCGACGCTAGGATGTGATCGAGTTTGATGGATTCCTCACGGCTGTCGAAGTAACGCATCTCTCCGTTGCGCGCATTGACGGCGCCAACGGTGAGCCGCGTGTGGCCTTCGTTGTTGTAGTCGAACTCGAGCAGCTCCGAGAGCGTTTCACGAAGCGGTGCCGTCGAATAATAGGCAGCTTTTTCGGCGCCGAGCGGGATGTGCGACGAGATCCACGCGGCCGGGTTGGGCACGAAAAAACATGGAATGCCCTGCATGACCGTCGCAAGGTTGGCCGAAGCGTTCGGCAATCGGGTCGAGAAACCCATCAAGTCGTGGCGGGCTCCCTGCTCGACGCGCGACCAGAATTCGCGCAACCGGGCCATGCGCTTTTCCAGCGCGTTTCCTGCGATCAAGGCAGCGTTGATCGCCCCAATGGAGGTGCCGATCACCCAGTCGGGCTCGACACCGGCCTCATGCATCGCTTCGTATACGCCGACCTGATAGGCGCCGAGCGCTCCGCCTCCCTGCAGCACCAGCACTACCTGCCCGGGAAGCGGGGCCGCTTTTCCAGTCTTTTTGCGCCCGTGGCCTGCGGTTCTGCGTCGCTTGATCGTCGTCGCCATGGAGCTTCCTTTTATCTGCCGGTTGCGGTGTTGCGGGCGTCGGCACTGCGCGCATCGGGCCGCGCGAAACCGACGTGGTTCATATCTTGTTGCTTCGCTTACTGTGCGGTCCAGCCGCCGTCGATGGGAATGATCGCGCCGGTATTGGACGCGGCCTCGTCGCTGGCAAGAAATGTCGCCAGCGCCGCCACTTCGCTGACCTGCACGAATTGCTTGGTCGGCTGCGCGTGCAATAGCACGTCGTTGATCACCTGCGCTTCGGTCATGCCCCGCGCCTTGGTGGTATCAGGATTATTTTGCCCACCATCGCCTCGATCGCGCTCGGTGCTGCTATCAGTGGCTTAGTCAACGCGCCCGCATAAAACTTACAGCGATGCGCGTCGCCGCGATTGGCGTAAGCAGGCTCGATCATGAAGCGTTCGCACCGCGAGCTCAAGCTACCGGTTTGACGATCGCACTCGATGTAAGCAAACCGCGTTCATCGCGACGAAGCTGGCGTGCGAAGCGACACAAGCTTGCTGGAGCGTGTCGCTGGAGCGCGAAGGCCGCTCTCCCGTGGCAGCGTGCTGTGCAACCCGTGTATTCGAACCTTCAATGCTCACGCGCATTGCGCGTGCAACAACCCAAGGAGAAGTCCATGTCTAATCGCATCATCAAGTATGTTCCGGGCGCATGTCTTGCGTTAGCGCTGATCGCACCTTCGATCTCAGGCGCAGGGCACCGTGCCTCAGCCGGGCGATGATGGAATCGTGAGGTTCAGAAGCGCTTATCCGATGGCCGGGACCATCACACGTCTCAAGAAGGACGTTGCCGCGAAGGGCATCAAGTTTTTCATCGAGGTCGACCAATACCGACACGCGATGCACGTATTCCGGTAGAAATCGTAGGGGGCCGCCGAGCGGCGAAGCGCTCAGGGCCGGTGTTCGCTGCCGGTCACCACGTCTGGCGCGGAATCGATGTAACTGATCGCATCGTTGAGCAGCGAAAGCGCCACCGACGTGTTGCCGGCCGCAAGCTCGTCCTTGGCGTCGACGATGTACTGCCGCAGCCTCTGCTCGAACGCCTCCGCCTGCTCGAGCTCGGCGATCAGGCGTTCGACTTCACGATTGCTTTCGTCCTGCATCGCGCACCTTCCGCGCAAACTGCGCGATCGGACCTGCTCAGGCGCGGTCAGCGCGCAGATTGTAGCGGGCGCGAAGTGGCAGCATGGCCTCGCGCACGCGCGGCGCGCCGCGCTTGTCGCCCTTGCGCGTGACCTTGATGTCCCAGTTGCAGCCCGTCTCGTCGGGAAGATGCGCCACGATGCCGACCTCGTATCCCGCGCACTCCGGAATCCTGGAAATTTCCTCGTTCGCGATCGCCTTCAGTTTCTCGTAGTCGACGAGCTTCCTTGCAATAGTGGCCTTCCAAAATCCGTACGATTGGCGCGTGGATGCGGTGCGCGACTCATCAATAATTCGCCGTGTCATGATTGCGATGTTCAGAAAATGGGGTTGCTGATAGGGTTCGAACCCACGACAGCCGGAGCGATAGTCAACAACTCGGTGCCGCGCGGCATCAATGTTACTACTTACGCCCCGCGACAGCCAGGCCTTTGTGCGCTTTTTCAGCTGAACCGGCGCTGTGCAGGGGTGGATGTGCCAAGTTCCGCGAATTATTTCCGGCAGTAGTGAGCACTCGTACCTTCGGCACGATCATGTCATCGCGAGCCACAACGTCCGCGGGTATGTCGCGTCGAATTTCGGAATCGATCCATTCTCGATTCCGGGTGGCGCTCTTCAAGTGCAGGACCGAGTAGACGTGCGGTTCATGATCCGGGGCCGCCGCGTCCCGTCATGATTGCGAATGATCGGCTACTCCATCGCGCGCGCGATTCTGTCCGGCGTCAGCGGCAGGTTTCTTGCCCGAACACCCATCGCGTTGAATAGAGCGTTGGCGACGGCCGCCGCTGTCGGCCCCGCAGCGCATTCGCCAACGCCCAGCGCGGGTTCCATCGGCCGGCTCAGAATTACCACCTCGACGTCAGGCGCTTCATCGAAGCGCAGGATCGGATAGGTTTCCCAGGAGCGCGACAACATCCGGTCTCGATCCCACAGGACCTGCTCCTTGAGAGTCCAGCTGATCGCTTGAACAATTCCCCCTTCGATCTGGTTCGTCAGACCGTCGGGGTTGACCACCTGGCCGGCGTCGACCGCGGCGACGACGCGCCTCACTCGCAAGGTCTCGCCGACTTCGACCTCGGCGATCACCGCGCAATAGGCGCTGCGATTCTTGTAGCGGGCGAATCCCAATCCGCGCCCGCGCGTGCCGTCGCTCTTTTCCCCTGCCATCCATCGAGCGGCCTTCGCGACCGTCTCGATCACCTCGCGTCCCCGCGCGTCCCGGAGATGACGCAGCCTGAACTCGATCGCATCGGTGTTGGCGGCAGTGGCGAGCTCGTCCATGAACGATTCGATCGCGAAGACGTTGGCGAACGCTCCGAGCGAGCGCAATGCCGAAACCCGAAGCGGCATATCGGCGATGAAGTTGTAGCTGATTTCCTGCGCCGGGAAGTCGTAGAGCGGGATTGCGTTTCTGTCGGCGCCGCCGGTGGGTTGTGGCACGTCCTTCGCGGGTGGCGGCGGAAATGGGGGATCCAGGTGCGCGGCGGCAAGGAGATTTACGCCTTCGCCCCATCCAGGTCGCCTGATGTGGGTATGGCTCCAGATCTCGTGCTGCCAATCGAGGATTCGTCCCGTCGCATCGAGCGACGCGGCGACCCGCACGACCATCGCCGAGCCATAGGGTGACCAGGCGAGCTCATCCTCGCGTGTCCACTGGACGAGCACCGGACGCGCACAGGCGCGAGCAAGCAGTGCGGCGTCGAGCGCGACATCGTCGGCGCCATTGTGCCCGTAGCAACCTGCACCATCCTTGTGGATCACCTCGATGTCAGCGGCGGCAGCGCCCATGACCTGAGCGATCTGGCCGCGCAGGAGATGGCTCCCCTGCGTGTGCGACCAGATCGTGAGCTTGCCGCGATCAAAGCGCGCCAGCGCGCAGGATGGCCCGATCGAGGCGTGCGCAATATACGGTTTCGAGTAACTTGCCTCGAGGCGTCGCGCCGTGCCGGCAACGGACGCTTCACCCTGCCGATGCACGAGCGAGCGCACGCTTGGCAGCGCCGGCAGAAAATCGCGCACCTCGTTAGACGATGGAAGCAGAGGCTCTTCGATCCACGAGGCCGCGGCCCGCGCGGCCCGAATGGCAGAGAGCGCCTGCTCCTCGCGCTCTGCGCACAAGCCAATGAAATTCCCGCTCACCATCACCGCAACCACGCCAGGCATCGCGCGGATCGCGCTCGCATCGAAGGTCGCGAGCCTGGCCAAATACGACGGCGGCCGCAGCACGCGGCCGAACACCATGCCTGGAAGCTCGAGGTCGTGCACATAAGCCGCCCCGGTGATCTTGGCGGGGAGGTCGCGTCGCGGCGCGCTTTTTCCCACGAGCCAATGCCGGGCCGGCGCCTTCGGCGCCACGGTGCCGGTCGCGTCGCGGCCAAGGCTCAAGCGCGGCGCGAGATCCCAATAGCTCGTGCTGAGGTCGGTTCCAGCTACTTCGATCGTTCCATCGCGGACGCGCAGCTCCGTGACGTCGACCTCGAACTCGCGCGCGGCGGCCTCCAGGAAAAGGCTTCTCACCTCCGCGCAGGCGAGCTGCATCGCCGTGCCTCCGATCTCGATCGACTGACTGCCCGCGGTATACCACTCATCCGGCGATTGGGTCGTGTCTCCGGCCACCAGCGACAGGCGCTCGAGGGCCACGTCCAGCTCGTCGGCTGCAATTTGCGCGATTGCCGTCTCGATGCCCTGCCCAAGCTCGACCTTGCCGCTGAACACCGTCACGGTGCGGTCGGCGTTGAAACAGACCCATCGATCCAGGCGCGGCGTGGCCTTGAGGCTTTGCGGAAGCATCAATGGGGTCATGACTTGGACGACGCCCGCATCGCGCGAGCTGCCGCGCGGATCGCCCGCAGAATCCGCACGTGGGTGCCGCAGCGGCAAAGATTGCGATCCAGGGCGGCCGCGATTTGCGTATCGCTCGGGTCTGCCTCGCGCTGGAGCAACGCCACGGCCGAGATGATGATGCCGTCGATGCAGTACCCGCATTGGATCGCCTGCTCGTCGATAAACGCCTGCTGGAGCGGGTGCAGTCCTGACTCGCCGCCGATCCCTTCGATGGTCGTGACCTCGTGACCGGGGACCGACCAGAGCGGCGTGTCGCACGAGGGCACGGCATTGCCGTCGAAGAGCACGTTACACGCGCCGCACTGCGCCTCGCCACAGCCAAACCGCGTCCCCTTGAGCTTCAGGTCGTTGCGAAGAATGTACAGCAGCGGAGTGTTCGGATCGGCCCGAACCTCGCAGTCACGACCATTGACTCGAAGCTTGAACGTTTCAGCCATCGCCTGTTCGTGTCGCCGCGCTCGAGAGATGAGGACCGTGCCGCTCGAGCCAGTTGTCTACCATCGGCATGATCAAGGTCCGACTCGCGATCCGAGCGATCTGCGCGAGCCCGTTGGGGAGGACGCAGATCCCGATGTGAACGACTCGATCATCGACACCAGCGCCTCCGGTTGCTCGAGCATCGGGCAGTGTCCCGAGTCCTCGATGGCGCCGTAGACCGCGCCAGGAATGGCGCTCGCCACTTCACGGGCAAGCACCGGCGGCGTCGTCTGATCGAGTGCACCACACATGACCAGCGTCGGGTTACGGATGCGCACCAGTCGCGGCCGCAGATCGAGCGCCGCCAATGCCAGGCAGGCGCGCGCGAAACATTGCGCGTTTGTCGATGCGAGCGCCGCCTTGCGTGCCGCCACTACTTCGGGGTGAGCCGCCTGAAACGCAGGAGGAAACATGCGTCCGATCGCCGTGTCGAGAATCGCGCCGATTCCATTCGCTCGAACTTTTTCCGCCATGTCTCGAAATGGCGCCTTGGCCGGCTCGGGAAAAGCCGGCGCCGTATCCGCCACCATCAAGCGGCCCATGCGAGCGCCGTGCCGGATCGCCAGCTCCAGCGCCACGAAGGCGCCAAATCCATTGCCGAAAACGTCGACGGTCGGCGGTAGCGAAAGCGCGTCCATCGCGCGAGCCACATGGTCGGCGTGCTCGCCTACCGAGTCCAACACGACCGGATCGGACGCGCCGAAGCCGGGCATGTTGAGACAGGTCACGCGGTGCGCCCGGGCAAGCGGCGGTACGACGCGCTCGAACACGCTCATCTCGGTGAGCAGCGAATGCAGGAGCAATAAATCGCGACCGCTGCCGGCCTGGCGATATTCGGCTGTCACGTCGTTCACCCTAATCGTCGCCATGTTTTCGCGTCCGACAGAACGATCAGTACCCGCCGAAGGTCGGCGTTAAGGAGCCCGCCTTGACTCTCCAGCTCGGCTGCAGCGCCGTCGTAGACAACCCGCTTTCGGAATAGCGACATCGTCGGCGACACGCAGCGCGAGGGTCGCATATCACCCAGTTCGACAAAGACGATCTCCGCCCTGGTGCAAACCGATAGCGCTATTCGAGGTTCCTGGCCGTCGGATAATCGCGCGAATAGGGCGGGCTCGCCATGAACTGCTTGGGATCGTATTTCCAAAATTGGCTGACGTCGGGAACGGTCTCGACAATCGTGTTTACGAGCGCCCCGTCCTTACGCTCCACTTTGCGGATGTAAATGGTGAGAATCGGCTTGCCGTATTCATCGAGGCGGATCGCCCCCATCGGCCCGCGCGTGAGGCGCACGTTGTGCAGAGCGCGCACGAACGCGGCGCTGTCCTCGAACTTACCGTTGAGCGTTTTTAGAGCCTCCTCAAGGAACAGTCCTGCCGTGTAAGTGCCCGCGGTGTAAAACCCCGGCACCACTTTGTATTCGTCGAGCACTGCCTGCACGAAGCGCTTGTTGTCCGGCGTGTCGATCGTCGCCGCGTACCAGCTTGCCGTCACGACGCCGAGCGCCTCGTCTCCCATGTTCTTCAGCACGCCTTCGTCGACACATGTCGGATTGCCCAGCACCGCGGTCCTGGACTTCAAGCCGTACTCGTTGAACTGCCGCAGAAAGCGCAATCCGTTGGCACCGGCAAAGCCCGCATAGACTGCGTCCACATTCTGTTTGATTTCGCCCAAATAGGATCCGTAATCGACGGCGTTCAGCGGAGACCACAGCTTTTGCACCACCTTGCCGCCGTTGTCCTCGAAAGCATGCTGGAACCCGGCTTGTCCTTCGTGGCCGTAAGTGAAATCGTCGGCGATCGTCGCGACGCGCTTGTAGTTAAGCTTTTTCGCCGCGTACTCACCCAGCACGTGCATCGGCTGCGCTGCGGTGCCGACCGCATGTAGCACAAAATCGTTGCGCTTCTGCTGTGCGAGGTCGTTCTGAGCCGCGGAAGTCGGTGTAATGAGCGGCACCCGCGCCTCTTTGAGGTAATCGTCGATTGCCAGTGCTTCAAACGTCGCCAGCGGCCCGATGATCACATGCACCTTGTTGCGCTCGACCAGCTCCTGCGTCTTGGTCTTCGCTCCGACGGGGTTGCCGCCGGTGTCGGCAATAATGAGTTCGACCCTCCTTCCGGCAATCGTGTAGCTGCGCTCCTTGAGAAAAAGCTGGATGCCGTCTTCCATCTGGCGCCCGCCGGCGGCAAGCGGGCCGGTGCGGACCGTGAGAAAGCCGACGCGTATTGCTTCAGCTTGCCCGTGTGCAAAGCCCGGCGATGCAATCGCCACGACCGCGCCAACGATAATCGATACAATGCCGGCCCATCTGCGGAACATGTACGCCCCTGGACAGTGCATTCGCCATCGGGTCGTCGGACCCGGCGAATGCCAGGCGATATTAGCACCATCGATGGCATCACGAACTCGACACCGAGATGCGCGACGCATGCCGTCGCGTTACGGCTAGCTCCTTGTGTAGCGCAGTTCTATACTCGGGAACAACCTGCCCATTTTGTAAGTCCGACCACTCACGCATGTTCGAATCCGTTCAGAAGCGGGCCGCAGCATTTACGCGCGACGGCCTCAAGGTGCGGCGCCTCATCGGCAGCTGCAGGAAATTACTGTCCGAGCGCGGCGAGGCGGCTGGCGTATCGCTGGCGAAGACCACCCTCGATCTTTACGGCGAGCTTGACGTAAAGGACCAGGCGCGATTTTTCTCCGGGCTGCTCGCTCAATTCTCGCCCGATCCCAAGCAGGTGCTCGAAGCTGCCCAGGCGTACGCCGCGGAAGCATCGGCGGCCAACCTGTCGCGGCTTAGCACGGTCGCCGAGCCGCCGCGTCAGGAACTGCTGCGGCGGCTGAACCGGGCGCCCGGAGGCACCGCCACGATCCTGCGCATGCGCGAGCGGCTGCTGGAGCTCAGGCGTGAAGATCGCGAGTTAGACGCCGTCGATTGGGACATCCGCCATCTGCTGTCATCCTGGTTCAATCCCGGATTCCTGCAGATCGTCCGCGTGGACTGGCGTACACCCGCCTACCTGCTGGAGCAGATCATTCTCCACGAGGCCGTGCACGAGATTCAAGGCTGGAACGACCTCCACCGGCGGCTGGAGGCCGACGGTCGATGCTTTGCCTTCTTCCATCCGGCGCTTCCCGACGAGCCGCTGATTTTCGTCGAGGTCGCGCTGATGAACCGGATGGCCGACGTGGTCGCGTCGTTGCTAGACGTAAAGTCCACTTCGACCGATCCTAACCGGGCGACCACGGCGGTTTTTTACTCGATCAGTAACTGCCAGCCGGGCTTGCGCGGAGTGTCGCTCGGCAACTTCCTCATCAAGCACGTTGTGGACGTGCTGTCGCAGGAGTTTCCTCGGCTCAAGGTGTTCTGCACGCTGTCACCCATCCCCGGTTTCGCCGCTTGGCTCGCGTCGCGGCTCAAGGCGCCCGACGCCGAACGCCACGGGCCTCTCGCAAAAGCGCTAAAGGCGGTGGCCAAGGAGCTCGGCACCGACCCGGCAAAAATCGCCAGCGACCCCAAGACAGCCATCGAGCGACTCGCGTCACTGCGGGAGCCGCTGACGCAGTTGTGCGCCACCTACCTGCTGCAACGGACCGGCGGCGAGCCGGCGCAGGATCCGGTGGCCAGGTTTCACCTTAACAATGGCGCCAAATTGGAGCGCATCAACTGGCTGGCGGACGTCTCCAAGAAGGGGCTGCGCGAGTCGCTGGGCCTGATGGTCAACTACCTGTACGAACGACGAGCGATCCAGAGCAATCACGAGATGTTCGTCCACGGCGAAATAGTCGCCTCGCGCGGGGTGCGCGGGCTGGTACTAAGCGACTGACGCTCGCCTCCGACGGCCCCCGGCATATGCGGCTTCACGCCGCAGACTCCTGATGACCGGTCGAAGCGAGATCCATTCGTTGATGCCTGCTACGTAGTAAGGCCGCTTGGCCAGACGAAGCGGTACTCGCAAAACACCAGTAGTGAGTTAACAGCGCAGCGAAACAATCTATTCCAATGAATAATCCTGGATTTTTATCGTTCCGTCGCAATTTCTTACAGTTACCAACTTGAACGGGCGATGAGGCCTTAATAACCCTTTGTTTGGCCTACAAAAGCAAATTGTGGCATACATGCTGCTTTGCTACGAACGGGTGCTCTCCTTGGATGAATCTGCACGATAGTTGACAGGAGGTCGATCATGGCTCGTTTGCGCGGCGTATTCATGATTGTTTGGCTCGGATTGGGACTATTTGGATTGATTGCCAGCAATGCCTGGGCCGGCTTCTACTCTCAGACAAACCTTGTCTCCGATATGCCCGGATTTGCCCAGTTTACAGACGCCAACCTAAGGAACCCATGGGGTATTTCGCGTAGCGCCACGAGCCCCTTCTGGGTGTCGGATCAGGGTGCAAACCTGGCCACTCTTTACAGCGTGAACCCAACGACTGGAGTTGTAACTAAAACTAATCTTAACGTCGCGATGCCCACTACCGCGGCAGGGCCCCAGGGACCGACCGGGCAGGTCAACAACAACACCACGGCATTTCCGGTCCCTGGCGCTCCCGCTGCCTCCATCGCCGCTGCCTTCATCTTTGCCAACCTGAACGGCACCATCGACGCCTGGAGGGGTACCCTGGTTCCAAATACGTCGTCGGTGACCGTCGCGACGACGCCGGGGGCCGTGTACACCGGTCTGGCCATCGGAAACCCTGCGGTGCCTCGGCTTTTCGCCGCCAATGATTCGCAGAACCGCATCGATGTTTTCGACGGCGCTTTCGCGCCCTTGAATCTCGGCCCGAACGCATTTGTAGACGCCGCCGTCGGCGCGCTGGTGCCTTTCGGCATACAAAACGTCGGCAACAATATCTATGTCACGTATGCGCCCGCCGGGCGCCCGGCCCAGATCGCGGCCACCGAGGGGATGGGAGCTGTCGCTATTTTTGACACCAATGGAAACCTGCTGCAAACGCTTATCACCGACAGCAGGCTCGCCTCGCCTTGGGGTGTGGCCCTGGCGCCAGCCGGTTTCGGCCCGTTCGGCGGCGATCTGCTGGTCGGCAATTTCAGCTTTGCCGCAAGCGAGATCAACGCCTTCGATCCGCTCACCGGAGCCTTTCTCGGCAGTATCCCGATCAATGTTGGCAGCAACACTCCGGGCGGACTCTGGGGCCTCAGCTTCGGAAACGGCACCACAGGAAACGCTAACACTCTCTACTTCGCGGACGGCATCAACGGCGAGGCGAACGGGCTCTTCGGCGCGATCGCATTCGTTCCTGAGCCTGCGTCGCTCGGATTGCTCGGTCTGGGTCTCGCCGGACTGGGCTTCTCGCGACGCCGCAAGCCGCGCTAGAGGACCAACCAAGCTTGCCGCGTGGCGGCGATGGTCTGACGGCGAAGGAGGCCACACCCAAGCAGAAGGTCATCGACCGCGAGGCCCGATAGCTCCGCTGATCGGGCGCGAGGAAATGCCGCACGGCTACGTTGTGGGAAAGCCGCTAAAAATCACCACAACACGCACGGCGGCCGTCAGGGCGCAAGCTGCGTTGGCTTCACTCGGGGCGACTTCAACCAGCTATAACCGACGTCGTAGAGCCCAAACAGCAGCGCTGTCCAGAAAAGATCTCCGGCCAAAGAATTACGAAAGAAAGGAAGGGCCATGACATAGCCTTGCAACAAACCGTCCGACGTGTGCGGATAGAGTCCATGCGGTATGAACCAACCCGCGAAGTTGGTCACCAGGTAGAAAACCAACGAACCCGCAACAGCCGCGAGTCCAGTTCTGCTCCAGGTCCGCCGCTTCGCGAGCCACTGGCCAATGGCAACGCTGGCGAGCAAGCAGCCATAAACGACGGGCGTCATCCAGTCCAGCGCGTATCCGAGAAGAAGATCGCTCGCCGCGAGTGCCACCAGCGGAACGACGTAGGCGATTCGCGGTGACAGCGTAGCGCCAGCGAAAAGCGCTACGGCCATGATCGGGGTGAAGTTGTCCGGATGAGGAATAAGGCGACCCCCGACCGCCAATAGAATCAAGCCAAGAACCAATCCGTATCGCATCGCACTCTCCTTTCCAAGCTGCATCGGCTAATGATCCAGCGTATTGATGACGCTCGTCAACTCCCAGAAGAGACCGGGCGGAAGTCTCGCCCATGCCGCGGGAGCGTGCCCGCACCGCGCCGCTGCCATTGTCGCCTCGATCGTCAACCCGGTCCGACGAGTTCCACGCCAACGCCATGAACCGTTACCGGGCGCCGTTCGCGCGCCGGCACGACGACGCGTATCTGCGTATACGGCAACGCGTATGGGCCGGTCTTTGTCGCAACCGCGTGGACCGAGTCCGGGGTCGTGACGAGCTCGAAGACAATCTCCGCAAATTGTCCGTCGCGGTAGGCGTGGCTCAAGCCGTCGTCTTCGTAGAGCGTACGCGTGCTCCGCCCGGCTACCGCGTGCGGAAATACATGCAACGCGCGTGACGGCTCGTCGTGCAGGTTCGAGAAATCGGTCGTGTCGGTCATAGGGATCATTGCACCCGCCGTCGCGAGGAGTGGAATACGCTCGAGCGGCGCGTCTATCCTTACTGTCGCACCTGCCGGGTGATACTCGCCGGTCCAGAAGTCGTACCACCCTTGCGGGCCACATGGCAGATAGACACTGCGTTCGCGCTGGCCTGGCGCTACGACGTTCGCCACCAGGAGATCCGCCCCGAGCAGGAAATCATCCGTATGGGCGAAGGCTTGCGGATCCGCTTCGAATTCGTAGAAGAGGGGACGCAACATCGGCTCGCCATGGAACGCCGCGCGCCGGTAGAGCGAATAGAGGTACGGCACCAAGCGGTAGCGGAAACGGATCGCCGCGCGTATCGGTTCGAGCGCGTCCGGGTGCAGCCACGGCGTGTTCACCTCGCCGCCTGCCTTCCAGGAATTCATGATGAACCGCGGACTGAAGCAACCGTTTTGCACCCACCGCACCAGCAGCTCGGCGTCGGGCACGGGACCGTGGAAACCACCGACGTCGTGGCCGATGTTGAACATTCCGGACAAGCTCATGGTAAGCCCCATGCGGATGTTCCAGCGCAGCGTGTGCCAGCTTGTCGTGTTGTCGCCGGACCAGGTCTGCGCGTAGCGCTGAATGCCCGGTGGACCGGCGCGGGTGATCGTGAACGCGCGCTCGTCCGGTGCGTGCCGCGCTTGCGCCTCGTAGGTGGCGCGCGTCATCAACAGCGCGTGCAGCGGGCGCGACCGCACGATGGAAAGCGGCGTGCCGAAGCCGTGCGAAGTCCCGAAGTCGTCCCAGATCTCGAATTCGTTATTGTCGTTCCAGCCGGCGTCGATGCCGTAGTCGAGTACCTGCTGCTTAAGACCTTGCTGCCACCAGCGAATGCCCTCCGGATGCGTGAAATCGACGTGCGCACCTTCGCCATCCCAGAACTGTCCGACGCAGGGCAATCCGGTGCGCGCATCGTTGACGAATGCACCCAGCTGCGCCACCACGCGGTACGCCGGGTGATCGTCGAGGAGACAGGGTTTGAGGTTCACGACGGTCCGGATATTCTGGCGCTTGAATTGATCGATCGCGGCCCGCGGCTCCGGAAATTTGGCGCGATTCCACGTGAACACGTAGCGGCGCGGTCCGATGCTCGTATAACCGGAGCCGAAATGAAATGCGGAAAGCGGAACGTGGTGCGCGACTACATCCTGTGCGAAGCCGATCAGCTGCGCTTGCGCGTCGGCCGCGTCCGTCAGGCTCATCGCGGTGTTCGCGTAGCCCAAGCTCCAGCGCGGCCCGAACGCCATGCGACCCGTGAGTTCGGTGAACTTACGCACAACATCGCGTATGCGTGGGCCGAGCAACACGTAGTAATCGAGGTCACCATCGTCGATTTCCGCGTATCGATAGAAACCGTGATAGTTGTCGTATTCGCAGCCGAGATCGAAGGTCGTCGGCGCCAGCGTGTCGTAGAAGATTCCGCTCGACGTTGCCGACGCCGATTCGCGCGCAATCAGGAACGGCCAGTGCTTGTAGAGAGGATCGGACGTCTCGCCGTTGTAGCCCAGCGCGTCGACGGCAAGCGTGCGCACGCGCCGCCCGTGCTTGTCGAGCGGTCCGGTCTTGTCGCCAAGGCCGTAATACTGATCGCTCGTTGCGCGCTCGACGTAGTGCCGCAATACGCCGTTGCGTTCGCTCCACTGGTACGCGTGCGTCGATCGATCCGCGGCGAACACCCGCCCGTCTGGCGTCATCCACTGCAGCCGGAAGGGCGCAAGTCGGACACGCAAGATAAGTGCACCGGTGTTGATAGTGACGTCCGCGTGCGACTCGGCGACGGTGAACTCAGCGCCGGCAAACCCTGTGGCGTCAAAGCGCTCGCGACCTTCCCACGGCACGTCGGTGCCATGCGGCGCGATCGTCCAGGTGCGTGGCTCACGCAAGGTGCCGTTACGGACGAACAGCACTCGCACCAGGTAGTCTTCCAGAATGTGGATCCGGCACTCCCAGCCTTCGTCGAATGTGAAGCGCAGCGTTGCGCCGTCACGACCGGTAAACGTGGCGCGAAGAAAAGGGCGCATCGCGCTCTAATCGGCCCCAGGCGTGCTGCGCCGGGCGAACGCCGCTTCGCCGTTCTGCGTATGAAACAAATGCGCATGCACGACCGGAACGTTCACGGCGACGCTATCGCCGGCGCGATGTCGCAGTTGCCCTGGAACGTGCACGGTCAGAGCCTCGCCGCTGTCCAGGCTGCAATAGAGGAAACACGCCGCACCAAGCTGCTCGAGCCGCTCGATCTTGGCCTTTACCGGCAGCGACGCCGCATCGGCTTCGCCGAGCGTGATGTGCTCCGGACGAATGCCGAGCGTCACGAGCGTGCCCGCTGCGGCGTCCGCGGGGTCGACGGGCAACGCCGCCGTCGCGGCACGCGCGTCGTCGGCGCCGAATCGCACGTGGACGCCGTCGCCGGCGACGCCTGCGATCTGCGCGGTCAGGAAGTTCATCTGCGGCGAGCCGATGAATCCCGCGACAAACCGGTTGGCCGGATGGTTGTAGAGTTGCAGTGGTGCGCCGACCTGCTCGATGCGGCCGGCGCGCAGCACGACGATCTTGTCCGCCATCGTCATCGCCTCGACCTGATCGTGCGTCACGTAGATCATCGTCGTCTTGAGTCGATCGTGCAGCCCGGTGATCTCCGTGCGCATCTGCACGCGCAATTCGGCGTCGAGGTTCGATAGCGGCTCGTCGAAAAGAAAGATGGTCGGATTACGGACGATGGCGCGGCCGATCGCCACGCGTTGCCGCTGGCCGCCGGACAATTCAGTGGGGCGGCGCGCAAGCAGCGCGTCGAGCTTCAGCATCTTGGCGGCGGCACCGACTTTTTCCTCTATCTGCGCGCGCGGTGTTCGGATGTTCTCGAGACCGAATGCAAGATTCTGAAAAACGGTCATGTGCGGATACAGCGCATACGACTGGAACACCATGGCGAGCCCGCGTTGCGCGGCCGACACGTCGTTCACCCTGGTCTCGTCGATCGAAATGTCCCCTTCGCTGACCGATTCGAGCCCCGAGATCATCCGTAGCAGCGTCGATTTTCCGCAGCCGGAGGGGCCTACGAAGACGACGAATTCGCCATCTCGGACATCGAGGTCGAGGCCGTGGATGACCGTTGTCGCGCCGTAGCGTCTGACTATATTGCGAAGCGTAAGTGAGGCCATGGCGTGCTTTCGTAAGGGAACTATTTGACGCCGCTCGCCGCGATGCCGGTGGTGATGTGTTTTTGCAGGAAGGCGAAGACGAGCGTGACCGGCAGCAGCGTGATGACGGTCATCGCGAGCAGGTAATGCCATTGTGTCGTCAGCTCGCCCTGGAAAGCGTTGAGCGCGAGTTGCAGCGTGAAGTTCTCGGTCTTGGATAGCACGATCAGCGGCCACAGGAAATCGTTCCAGCGCCACATCACCGAGAAAATCGCGAGCACGGCCAACGCGGGCGCCGACAGCGGCAGCACGATCCGCCAGAAAATGCGCCACTCGCTAGCATTGTCCATCCGCGCCGCGTCCAAGAGCTCGTTGGGGATCGTCAGCATGTACTGACGCAGCAGGAAGACGCCGGTGGGCGTGGCGACGGCGGGCCAGATCACGCCCCATAAGCTGTTAAGGAGTCCCAGCTCGGAGATCACGAGGAAGTTCGGCACGAGGATGATCGTCGGCGGGATCATCAGCGTCGAGATGATGAGCAGGAACACCCACTTGTGTCCGCTGAACCGGTATTTCGACAGCGCAAAGGCTGCCATGGCGTTGAAAAGCAGCGTGATGATCGTCGCGACGACGGTAATGAAGACGCTGTTCCACAAAAACCGTGCGAACGCGAATTTGCCGAACACGCCAGTGTAGTTCTCGGTCGCGAAGCGAAATTCGCGAACGCGCTCCCGATCGCGGATGTTGACCTTGAGTTCTTCGGTCGGCTCCTTCGGATCGACCATGGTCGCCTGTATGCCGATCCGACGGACCTCGGCCATTTCGCGCGTCGAACCGTCAGCCAGCTTGACGCGATACAACGGAAGCGGCTCGTCGTGCCCGGCCAGCCTCACGCTCGCCTGGCCGTACGGTAGAAGCTGCGGCGGGAACTCGTTGAGCGCAGCCGCGGATTTGAACGACGAGAGCACCAGCCAAAGCACCGGTCCGAACATCAGCACCAGACCGAGCAGCAGGTAGGCGTACGACATCCAGTCGGTCCAGTCGCGCCGCCCTCTCCCGCGCGTCGCGGTCGCAAATGCGGCGAGACTAGCCATCGTCGCGGCGCGAGGGACCGTCGGTCGCCTTGCGCGAAATGCGCAATTGAATCAGCGTGAGCACGAGCAGCGAACCGGCGAGCACCAGCGAGGCGGCAGCCGCAAGGCCGTACTGATGAATCGCTTCGGCGAATCCTGTCTGGTAGATGAACTGCACGATGAACGTCGTTGCCGAGCCGGGCCCGCCCCCGGTGAGTACAAAAATCTCGTCGAAAATCTGCACGGCACGGATGGCGGCGAGCACGAGCACGACGACGAGATTGGGCAGGAGCAGAGGCAGCGTAATGCGGGTGAAGCGCCTCCACGGCGAGGCGCTGTCCATCTCCGCCGCCTCGTAGAGGTCGGCGGGAATCGCCTGAAGGCCCGCGAGTAGGATCAGCGTGTAGAAGCCCATGTGCGCCCAGATGCTGACAAACACGCACCAGAAGAACGCGGTGCTTGCCTCCGTGAGCCAGCCGACGGGTGCGAGGCCACCGCTGGCCAGCAGCGCATTGAGCACGCCCTCGCGCTGCAGAATCCATTTCCAGATCAGCGCAACGACGACCGGCGACAGCAGGACCGGATAAAAAAACACGCCGCGCCAGAAACCCCGACCCATGATCTTGCGGTTGAGCACCAGGGCGGTGACCAGGGCGAACAACACCATCAGCCCCACCTGAATAAGCGCGAATTTTGCCGTGTTGTAGACTGCTCGCCAGAAAATGTCCTTTTCGCAGCTTGAGGGATCCAGGTAGTTGCCGCAGGTGAAAAGCGTGGCCAGGTTGTCGCCGCCGGTGAACGGTCGCTGGGATGGATAGAGCTCGACGCCGCCGGTGAATGCGAAATAGAAATTGATGACGATCGGCAAGAAAGTGAAGAGGCCGAGGATGACGAGGTTCGGCCCGACGAACATCCAGCCGATGCGCGGAACGCCGACAAGCCGCTGCAGCGCGCGCATCGGCACGTCGAGCGCATTGAGCAGCGCGCCACCCAGAGCGGCGGGTGCCGCAAGTAGCAAGTGACGAGGCGGGCGCACGAACGGTGGGGCCGCCGGCTGTGCGGCGGCGCTTCCGGTTACTTGGCGGCAGCTTTCACCTGTTCGTCGGCGTCCGAGGCGATGCGCTTCAGTGCGTCATCGAGCGACATCTCGCCGACGATGGCCTGTCCGAGCCGTGCCGCGGTGGGGTTGAAGATGGCGCGGTTGTATTTATAGCCCTGTATCTGATACGCGACAGGCGAGAGCTTCGGCACTTCCGCGACGAATGTGTTGAGCACCGCCTTGGCCTGCGGCGAGATCTTGTATTCGACGCCCTTCTTGGCCACGCCCGCATGCGCCGGAATGTTTTCGGTGCGCGACATGTACTCGGCGTAGACCGGCTCGCTGGCGAGGAAGTCAAGGAAACGTCCGACCTCCTTCGGCGCTTTGGTCCGCTTGAGCGCGACGAATGCGGCGCCCCCAGGAATGCCCGTGCACGCCGCCGGTCCGCACGGATTGGGCACCGCGATCCAGTCGAAATTCTTGCCGATCTGCGAATCCATCCGGCGGGTCTGCCAGCTGCCCGACAAATACATGACGACGCGGCCGTTCGCGAATTCCTCGAACGCGTCGCGGTACGTCGATCCACCGACACCGCCCCACACGTCCTTCGGCATGGTGCCGTCACGGTTCCAGTCGTAGACCTTTTTGGCCATTGCCTTGTAGCCATCGTCGACGACCAAATTGCCCTTGGCGTCGAAGTACTTCGCGCCCATGCTGATCGCCGCGCCCGCGAAGCGATGGCCGCTGCGATCGAAGGCGATCGCGAACGGTACCTGTGTCGCCTTTGCCACCTTGCGCGTCGCGTCCGCCCACTCGTCCCACGTCGCCTTGGGGCCGGGCAGCGGCACATTGGCCTGTTCGAACAGCGTCTTGTTGACGAAGGGACCGGTGACGGTGAGCTGCGTCATCATTCCGTAAATACCGCGGTCCGTCGGCGTCGGCCGCAGCCACGGGAGCGTGGTACCGAAATTCGCTTCCCAGTATTTCGGGTCTTTCACGTAAGGCGCGATGTCGAGGTAATACTTGGCGAGGCCACCAAGATCGGTGACGCGCGCGATATCCGGGCCTTCGCCCGCGGCAAGCTGGACCGGTAGTTGCTCGACGATCGCCTTGTAGGGCACTTTGTCGATGACGACCTTGACGTCGGCGTTCTGCGCCTCGAATCGCTTCGCGAGGTCCTGGGTAACGTCGCATTCGTTGCCATCGGAATAGCATGCGACGCGAATTTCCGCCGCGGCTACGGCTCCCGGCAATATGATGACAATGGCCAGCGCGGTTGCGCGTACGCTTTTCGCGAATGTTTTCATTCGGGTGTTCCTCCAGGCTGTATGCGAAGAACCCGATTCTCAGCGCGGACCGCGCTGGACGAGCGCAACAACGCCGAATCCCAGAACCTGGGACAGTAACCCGATGACGGCTTTTATCATCCCCCGCATACGAGCATTCTGCCAGATTCGGCCCTTGACCATAGCAGTCAGCGGTTTGCGATCCCGCGATGTGAATTATTGCCGCACAGGGCGAGTTGGCACGCGCAGAACGGCGCTCCACTCGCGGTGCTGCAGGAGTTGGGCGGCCGGCGCGACCTCTAGATAGTGCCGTGCCATGCGCATTTCGCGCAAGGGCATTTGCGCCTTATGCAGGCAACAGCGGCCTCCTCACAAGATGTAGAAATCAACCAGGCACAAAACCGGACACACGAGGTCCGGATTGCGGATGGCGAAGAGGCGAAATCCTTTTACAGATGAACGGGGTGGCTGATGCGACTCGAACCCACGACAACCGGAATCACAATCCGGAACTCTACCTGCTGGGCTACATCCGCCATTACGGCTGGCCGCTCCACGCGATGTCACCCCTTCGCAACTATACAAGTCGCCCGCCGCGCCGGACCGTTGCGACTGCGGCGAGCCCCTTGCGACTCCAATCAGTTCTGCGTCACTACGACGGTGCCAAGAGCAGCTGCGCCGCCGGAGCTGTAATTGCAACCGGAAGTGCATGTAATGCTGACGAGGCCCGGACTTCCGGTCTGACGGTTATCCTGGACGCAACCACGGAAGGTCGCCGGCGCTCCGTTATACGTACCGGAGCCTTCGAATTGCAGCGAGGTGGCCGTAGGCAATACCGGCGCGCAAGCGTCGCGAACGCTGCCAAGGAAAGTCAGCTGATTGACTAGAATCGTGGCACCGGCGGCGACGTGAGACACCGCTAGCGTGCCAACCAGACCGGTAGGCATGCGCTTCGCAGACAACGCGACCTTGACGTTGCCCTTGCCGCCGACGCTGTCCGTATAGACGACCCCGCTACCGGTGCTCTTGCGCATGCACGGGTTGTAGTCCGGGTTGGTCAGTTCGAGCGTCTTCAAGCCGCCTTGATTCCAACCGGTAAAGAACATGCAGTTGTCCGAGTCGTACTTGATGTCGGGGCGGGTGAAGTCGGTTGCACCGGCAGCCGTCTTGGCGTCATTCGCGGCGTGATAGTAAGCGATCTCCTTCGGATTGGTCGGGTCCGCCCAGTCGACCACGCGCACACCCGAATTCGCCGCTGCGTAAAAAACCAGCCGGGCGTGGAAGCGATCGTCGATACCGAGGTAGTGGACCATGCCGCCGTTGGTGTCCGCGGCCAGGATTGCGGCACAGTTCGCGGGCTTGTTGACATCGGTCTTGAACGTGCCCACGACCTGCGGATGAAGCTCGTCGGTGATGTCGATCATCCGGCCATAGGTACGCTGGGCGCACATGCCGGATGGCCCGCCGTCCAGTCCGCCGCTGGACTCGTCGGTCGTCACGACGTACTCCTTGCCGTTCTGGTGGATGATGTATTCGGTCGCATGGCCGGAGGCGGTCGAACCATCGCCGTAGTCCGGGTCGATCTGCTGGTTCGCGTCGCACCACGACGTGAAGCTCACGAACTTGAGTTTCGCGTTCGGCACACGGTTTTGGACGTCCGTCGAGTCGAGGATCACCATGCCGTTCGAGCACCGCTGGTTCTGCTCCGGAATAGGATTGTTGTTATTGCCGCCCAGCGAATTGTTACCGCCGTACATCGCCATGTAGAGACGGGTTCCCGCCCTGTTGGTGCTGATATCGTGGAAGTTCGTGGTTGCAAGCGGATGCGTTGGCAGCGCCTGTATTTCCGCCGGCATTTGCAGGCGATTCCAAGTAAACATGGACTGCGGATGGACCGGGTCGGAAAAGTCCGTTACGTGCAAATCGACGCGAGCTGGATTCAGGACTTGTGCGTTGGCGGGGCCAGACAGAAGACGCACACCGCCGAACGGAATTCCGTAGTAGGTCTTGGCATCGGGCGTGAGCCAGCCATCATGGTTGCCGCCGGCGACGCTGATGGTCGACAGGAAGACCGGATGCAGGCAGTCGCCCGAGACGTCATAGATATCGACCGGGTTGGTGCCATTCGGGCCGAAGTCCTTGAACGCGCCCAGCAGCTTGCCGCTTTCGATGTACAGCGCCGAGTAGGCGCGAATCATGGCCGGCGTGCGCAGCATGCCGACGATCTGTGGATTCGAGGGCACGCTGTTATCGATCACGGCCGTGCCGGTGGTCGGGGCGGTCAGGTCCGATGGATCGCGCATGCTCGAGTAGACGCAGTGGCCGATATGAGCCGTCGATCCGTAGCTGCCGCGGTCGAACAGATTGTTCGCGCCGACAAGATGCGCCCCGCACCATGTGCCTTGATATCCACCGGGCACATTCCGCTCGGCTGTCGTCACCGAGCCTTGCAGCCCCGCTTCGGGTTGGTCGCCCGGGCCCGGAACACAAGACGTGGCCGCGTTGGCACCCGTCGAAATGAGAAAACCCAACGCGACTGCTGCCAGCGCCGCCCCTCCGATACAAAAACGATTTCCCATCGCTACACGTAATCTATTCACTGGTCTTCCTCCGTATAAGTAGCACTATTGCCACGTTTTTCGCAGCCCGAAACCTCGCTGCAAAGGTTTTGATCTTGGGTACTCACTTGGGTACTTACTTGGGTACTGAGGCGCTCTCGTCGCGCGGCTTCAGTGTCCCATCTGCCTCACACCTTCCGGCAAGGTACCTGTCGGTCCGAAGGTGACGTGTTCGGGAATCGACTGATCGGTGTTGATCCCATCGGCGATCAACGCGGTGTTTGCCATGGGTTCGGGCGGCACACCGCTTGCGCGCGTCGTGGGCGCCGCCAAGTTGCCGGTTGCAGCGACAAGCATAAGAAGCCGCTCATCGTTGTCAGGCGATCTGACTCTGACGCGATCGGGCGCAATGGTTGCAATCGTGTAGCCGTCGATTCTGTCCCCTTCGTGCACGGTGAGCACGTTCTGGTCACCCTCCTTGAGGACCGCGAAGGTGTTGATGGAGCTGATGCTGGTCCCCACGAGCTCGAACGGCGATCGCTCGACCTTGGGCAGGACCGGGGCGATGATCGGCAACGCATCGGAAGCTCCGACCGGACGGGCGCCGGCGTCGAGCACGACCTCGACCGGCACGGGACGCATCGGGCCTTCCGGGGCCGCACGTGTCGACGATTCCGGCACCGCACGTGTCGCCGACTCCGGCGCCGCGCGAGCCGACGATTCCGGCACCGCACGAGCCGACTCTTCGGGCGCACCGCAGCCGACGAGCGTAACCACGACGCCGAGCACGGCCAGCCATCCAGCAAGCTGCTGGTCGCAGCGCGTAGTCAACTGCAACAACATGGTTATCACCAATCTGTCCCGCGGCTTAGTGGCCTTGCCCGAAGCGAAGCATGGGCTGAAGAATGCTACGCTTATTGCTTCATTGCCGAAAGATGTCCGATAGTTAAAAACTTGTAACGATATGTGAAACTCCTCAGGAGTAGCTTTTCGTTTTCTGCACAGCGCCTTTGCGTCCTGCGTACAGCGCATGCTTGACATTCTGCGTAGCCGTCCTCCATAGTTGGCAGATGCAAGTAGTCGGCCTCGACGTCGCGAACCATCCGGCCCGACATGTTTGCAGCCGCGTCGATTAAGTACGATGGAGTGCAGGTGAAAGCAAAGCGTCTTCGGGTGCGGGCGAGCGCGGTGGTTGTTCTGACCATGGGCTGGTCGATCGCGAGTTCGCAGGTGCCCTTTGCTTCGGACGCCGCGCCATTCGATCGAGGCGGCTTGGCTCGATCCGGTTTTGTCCAGGTCGGCCACGACAACATCGTCGTCGACCCGACTGTGCGCCGCTATACCGGCATGGTCGCCGCGCTCGGTTTGCCGAACGCGCAGGGCAAGATGTACAGCTTCATGCCATCGCCGGTCGGGCCCCGCAGTTTTCCTCTGTCGCCCGACGATCTGCGCGGCTGGCGGCTAACCGTGCTGTCGGGCAAACGCTTCGGCCAGGTCTTCACGGTCCGCACCAACACCGAATCGGAGATCACGGTGACAGCGGACAAGGGGTCGCTCGACGGCGTCGGTGTGCGTGATGTCTTCATCATCGAATCGATCGATGCCGACGGCGTGTCGATGTTCGGACCAGCGGACGGCGCAAGCGCTGCACCCTCCCCTGGTGTTTAGCACGGCGTCGTACGCCGGGCGGCGAGGTCGCTTGATCCGATGGTCGTCGACCGCCGCGATTACGTTGGGGATGCTCGCTTTCGCGTCGCCGAGTTGGGGGCAAGGCGCGCGCATTCCGGCGGACGCGGTCGACGCGTTTCATGCCGCGCTGAAGAAGAAAGACACGGCCGCGGCCTTGTCGCTGCTCGATCGCGGCTTGGTTGTGTTCGAGTTCGGCGTCGTCGACCCGACGGTCGAGGCCTATGCGTTTCGGCATCTGCCGTTCGACATCGACGTGGCGGCGGTATCCACGTGGAGCATCGAGAGTCGCCGCGTCGGCGGCGAAGGCGACGAACGCTGGGTGCTGACCACCTATCACGTGACCGGTCGCCAGGCCGATGGCTCGCCGATCGATCAGATAACGCTGGAAACAATGATCCTGCGGCGCACTTCGGGCCTCTTCCGCATCGTCCACATGCATTGGTCGACCAATGATCCGAAGTTCCAGGCTTTGTCGCAGCCGAGCGCGCGTCCGCAAGTTGCGCCACCCTCCAAGTAGGGCTACCTAGCCAACGATCGGCTGCGCCAGGATCCAAAGGCTCAAGCTTGTATAGGCCACCATCAACAGCAGCATCGGGATCTGGCTGACCAGTGCGGCCCGGTGGCTGCCGAACAGGCGCAGCGCCGTCATGTGCGCCAGATAAACGGCGGTCACGTGGCCGAGCACAATGATCGTCACCGCGCCGTACCAGAACACGTAGGGGCTGACGAGTGCGAGGTTCACCTTGTAGCCGGCGGTGCCGAACAGATTCCAGCCCCAGCCGAAGGGATCTGACGCCAGCGGGATGACAAATTGCCCGGCCGTAAGCAGTAGCGAGAAGTAGTGCGAGAGGTGGTAGGCCACCGCGATGGGAACCAACGTCAGGACGAACGAACAGGCGACGACGCTAGCCGTCAATTCGGTGCCCGCGGCTTGCTTGCCGAGCCAGCCCGCGGTCCATCGCAGCGTGATCCAACTGGTGAGCCAGAACACCGCAACGAAGGTCATCGCGAATACGACCAGCATCAAGGTGCGCGTCACGCGGGATTCGTCGAAGCCCCACTCCGACAGATCGAACAGCAAGCTCGACACTGCGTGGGAGGCCTGCGCGGCGGTATCGAGCTGCTGCATCAACGGCGTTTCCTGAAAGCCGTCGAAGGTCACCGTGGCAAGCATGAGGATCACGAATGCCATGAACGACAAGCGCACCGGCCGCGAAGTGATCAGGCCGGCACCGAAAGGCCTAAGGTTGATCTGACCGCGCGGCAGCTGCTCCGACGGGCCCAGAAATTCGATCGGCGCGAACCGCGCCAGCACTCCGAACGCGATGCTGAACGCCTCGCCATGGACCAGCCATGACTCGCGGCCAAACACGAACATCCCAAGCCACGTGAAAAGGCTGTAGGCGATCAGCGCGGCGGCCAGCTGGCTCGGAACATCCTTGTTCCCCCAGATGAGCTCGGCCCATGCGAAGCCGAGGAACACGAGCACCGCGGGCCACGCGCCGAGCCATGGCGGATATTTCAGGCCAAGCGACAAGCGCCGCCCTTTATGCAGCGCGGCATAACCGGCTTCCGCCCAGGCGAAGAGCGTCCACCAAGGATTGACCAAGGTCCACAAGTCGCCGATCAATGCGCAAACAAACGCCACGCCGACCCACCACACCACCCAAAACATCGTCGGGATGAGATTCGAGTACGGGTTCTGGTTGCCGATGAGTCCGGCACAGACGGTCAACACGAACAAAAGCACGGCGAGCAGGCGGACGCTCGTGACGGTCTTCGCATTCGCAGCCCACCGCACGACGCGAAACCGGAGCAGGTCCAGGCGCGGGTACCGCGTGGTAAAGCGCCCTTCCCTTACGAAGAGCGCCATCACTACGAATGTCAGCACGATGGTCGCGCCGGCGCCGGTCAACCAGAGCCAAAGCGGCAGAGGCAAATCGAAACGCTGGCCGAACCCGTGTGCAGAAGTCCGCGCCGCCGTCAGCGATGCGATGGTTCCAACCAGACAACAGGCGACGCGCGGCGTGGCGCGTATGGGGAAGCAACTCACCGGGTACAAACTACG
>DATMNH010000137.1:0-49314 GCA_035568975.1 Casimicrobiaceae bacterium | reverse complement strand
TGCGCAGCATCTCGCGGAAGGCCGAAGGCACTCCCGACATCTCCAGCCCCACGTCGAACCCCTCTTCCATCTTCAGCCCTTTCATGGCGTCATCGAGTTTCTCGGTGCGCACATCCAGGGCGCGCGAGGCGCCCATCTTGCGCGCCAGTTCCAGCCGGTAGGGGTTCACGTCGGTGATCACGACATGCCGGCTGCCGACGAAGCGCGCGATGGCCACGGCCATGATGCCGATCGGCCCCGCGCCGGTGATCAGCACATCCTCGCCGACCAGATTGAACGACAGCGCCGTGTGCGTTGCGTTGCCGAAGGGATCGAAGATCGACGCCAGATCGTCGGAAATATCGTCCGGAATCTTGAATGCATTAAAGGCGGGGATCACCAGATACTCGGCGAAGGCACCCTCGCGGTTGACGCCGACGCCGATCGTGTTGCGACACAGGTGCCGCCGTCCCGCGCGGCAATTGCGGCAGAAACCGCAGGTGATGTGCCCTTCGCCGGAGACGCGGTCGCCGATCTTGAATCCGCGGACCTCCTGTCCCATCGCGACGATTCGTCCGACGTATTCGTGGCCGACATGCATCGGTACCGGAATCGTCTTCTGTGCCCACTCGTCCCATTTCCAGATGTGCACGTCGGTGCCGCAGATGGCGGTCTTGCGTACGCGAATCAGGACGTCGTTGTGGCCCACTTCGGGCTTGTTCACCTGGACCAGCTTCAACCCGGGTCCGGGTGTCAGTTTGGCGAGCGCCTTCATCGTGTCTTCCATGGCGATGGATCTGCTAGCGAATGGCGCCGAGCGCTTTGCCAACCTTGGCAAATGCGGTTACCGCGCGTTCTATCTGTGCCGGATCGTGCGCGGCGCTCATCTGGGTTCGCAGGCGCGCCTTGCCCTTGGGTACGACGGGGTACGAAAAGCCGATCACGTAAACGCCTTCTTCAAGGAGCGCGTCCGCAGCGCGCGTCGCGAGCCCGGCGTCACCGAGCATGACGGGAATGATAGGGTGGTGCCCCGGTACCAGATCGAAGCCCAGCCTGGTCAGCCCCTCGCGAAAGTGCTCCGCGTTCCGATGCACGCGCTCTCTCATCGTGCGACCTTCCTCGCCACCCAGAAGTTCGAGCGTTTTGAGTGTCGCCGCGGCGATGCTCGGCGGCACGGCGTTGGAAAAAAGATAGGGGCGCGAGCGCTGACGCAGCAACTCGATGATTTCCTTCCGGCCCGCAGTATAGCCTCCCGCCGCGCCGCCCAGCGCCTTGCCAAGCGTGCCGGTGACAATGTCCACGCGGGCTTCGACACCGCAATATTCAGGCGTGCCGCGGCCGCCGTCTCCCACGAAACCCACTGCGTGCGAGTCGTCGACCATCACCAGCGCGCCGTACCTGTCCGCAAGCGCGCAAATCGAACGCAGATCGGCGATGATGCCATCCATGGAAAAAACGCCGTCGGTGGCGATCAGCTTGAAGCGCGCACCCGCCGCGTCGGCCTCCTGTATCCTGGCCTCGAGATCGCGCATGTCGTTGTTGCGGTAGCGAAAACGTTTCGCCTTGCAAAGCCGGATGCCGTCGACGATGCTCGCGTGGTTTAATTCATCACTGATGACCGCGTCTTCCTCGGAGAGCAGCGTCTCGAAGAGCCCGCCGTTGGCGTCGAAGCAGCTCGAATAGAGAATGCTGTCATCGACACGCAAGAACTCGCTCAACGCCGCCTCGAGCTCTTTATGCACGGTTTGGGTCCCGCAGATGAAGCGCACCGAGGCCATCCCGAAGCCCCACCGTTCCAACGCCTGTTGTGCCGCCTTCACCAGGCGTGGATCGTCGGCGAGCCCCAGATAATTATTGGCGCAGAGATTGAGCACGCCGTCGGTCCCGTTGACTCGAATTTCCGGCGACTGCGGACTCTCGATGACGCGTTCCGCCTTGTAGAAACCGGCATCGCGGACCTGATCTACGATTTGACGCAGGTGCGACAAGTAAGCTTCGCGCATGATCGCGGCCTGTTACCTTTGTTTTCGGAACGTGTCCCGGCGACGGCGTCGCCGATGGGTCGTCCTTTTGTGATCGCGCGGCGTAAGTCCGGAAGTGCCGATGGTAGCGCCGAACCGGGCCGTACAGAACTCGACCTGTGTTGCCGGAAAAAGTTTGCGGCGAGACGCTTCGCTATGTACCTTGGCTGCCGAGTGCCACGAAAGAGGCACGCGGTCCGGATCCGAACGTGCAGCGCCACGCCAGGCCGTTCGGCATTCGAACCCGAAGACGCATTGCCTTTGGCGCCATGAGGGCGATCGGGCGAGCATTCGTCCCAGCGGCTGGCGGCCTCGCGGTGGCGCTGGCCGCGGCATTGGCCTGCGCCGCCTTGCATGCGCCTCTGCCGTGGATGATCGGGCCCCTGCTTGCGGTTGCGGGTACGCGCGTGGCAGGCTGGCCGGTCGCCGCCGCGCCGGGCGGACGGCAGGTAGGCCAATGGATCGTAGGCACCGCTCTGGGTTTGTACTTCTCTCCGCTGGTTGCGCAGCGCGTCAGCAGTTTCATCTGGCTGCTCCTCCTCGGCGCCATATTTGCGATCGCGGTGGGTTACCTTTGCGGCTACATTTTGTCGATCCTCGGAGGAACGGATCGGACGACCGCGGTGTTCGCGAGCGTTCCCGGAGGCGCGGCGGAAATGGCGGTGCTGGGCGAGCGCTTCGGCGCGCGAGTGGATCAAGTCGCGGCGGCGCAGTCGTTTCGGCTCCTGCTCGTGGTCGTAACCATTCCGGCGGTGTTCGCGGCGCTGGGCTTGCACGGAGCCGATCCTTTTCTGGTCGCGGGCAGTGACGTTCGCTGGCCTGCGCTGGCGGCGCTGCTGTCGGTAACGGCAGCTGCGGGACTGCTGCTGACGCGACTGAACGTTCCCAATGCCTTCGTACTGGGCGCGCTCGTGGTCACGATTCCCCTGACGATCGCGGGCGTGAGCATTTCGGCGATGCCGCGGGTATTGATCAACGGCGCCCAATTGTTGCTCGGTTGCGCACTGGGTTCCCGATTCAATCGCAGCTTCCTTGCGCGAGCGCCGCGTTTTATCGCCGCCGTCGTGGTGACGGTAGCAGTGGCGATGGGCGTTTCCGTCCTATTTGCACTGTTCATGGCGCGCCTCACCGGAATACACCCGGCGACGCTGGTGCTTGCGACCGCTCCCGGCGGGATCGCCGAGATGGCGGTTACCGCCCAGGTCCTCGAACTGGGAGTGCCGATGGTGACGTCGTTTCACGTCACGCGGGTGATGCTCCTGCTCACGTGCACCGGGCCGCTGTTTACGTGGCTGCGGGAACGCGAACGCCACCGCCGACGCAACCGACGTTCGCGCGGCCCAGTGGCCTGACCGATTCGACGCCGCGGTAGTGGCCTACAAACCACTACGTCGGTGCACACTTAACGCGGCCTTGCTCCGCGTGCTACAGTTGCTGCCCTTCCCACGATAGCGACCGACCGGCGTTGGCGCGACAGTGCGCGCGTAACGCGTCGGATTTCCCGGCGTTCCTCATGAATCACCCCGATCCGATTCCCGCAATTGCGGTTTCCGCAGGTCCTGTCACTAACGCGCCATCGTATGTCCGGCACGAGCGGCTTCTCAACTGGGTTCGCGACTTCGCGCGGCGCACCTCTCCTGCAAACGTTGTCTGGTGCGACGGCTCAGAAGTCGAATACGACCGCTTGTGCGCCGCCATGGTCAGCAACGGGACGCTGATAAGACTGAATGCAGAAAAGCGCCCGAACAGTTATCTCGCGCGATCGGACCCGTCGGACGTGGCCCGCGTCGAGGATCGAACGTTTATCTGCAGCAGCCGTGAAGAGGACGCCGGACCCACGAACAACTGGATCGCACCCGCGGAGATGCGCAAGACGCTCGAGCGGCTTTTTGAAGGAAGCATGCGCGGCCGGACCCTTTATGTGATTCCATTCTCGATGGGTCCGCTCGGCAGCCCGATCGCGCATATCGGGGTGCAATTGACCGACAGCCCATACGTCGTTGCCAGCATGAAGTTGATGACGCGCATGGGACGTGCGGTCTACGACGTGCTTGGAACCGACGGCGTGTTCGTGCCATGCGTGCACTCGGTCGGCGCTCCGCTGGCCGAAGGAGAAAAGAACGTTGCGTGGCCGTGCAGCTCCGAGCACAAGTACATCGTGCATTTTCCGGAAACGCGCGAGATATGGAGCTATGGCTCGGGTTATGGCGGCAACGCATTGCTGGGCAAGAAATGCTTCGCGCTGCGCATCGCCTCGGTGATGGGACGCGACGAAGGCTGGCTCGCCGAGCACATGCTCATCCTCGGTGTTACGTCGCCGGAAGGACGCAAGACCTATGTCACGGCAGCATTTCCGAGCGCGTGCGGCAAGACCAACTTTGCGATGCTCATTCCGCCGCAAGGTCTCGACGGCTGGAAGGTGACGACCATCGGCGACGATATTGCGTGGATCAAGCCGCATGCGGACGGGCGTTTTCACGCCATCAATCCGGAAGCAGGATATTTCGGTGTTGCACCGGGAACCTCGTACGAATCGAATCCGAACGCGATGGAGACGCTCAAGCGCAACGTCATCTTTACCAACGTTGCGCTCACCGACGATGGCGATGTGTGGTGGGAAGGGATGACCCGCGAGCCTCCCGCGCATCTCATCGACTGGCGCGGAGAGTCGTGGACGCCGGCGCTTGCGCGCGAAACCGGGCGCAAGGCCGCGCATCCCAACGCGCGTTTCACCGTTTCCGCGAAGCAGTGCCCCTCGCTCGATCCCGAGTGGGACAGCCCCGCGGGCGTGCCGATTTCCGCGTTCATCTTCGGCGCGAGACGGAGCGACACCGTGCCGCTGGTGGTCGAGGCCGCGAATTGGGAGGACGGCGTGTACAAGGCGGCGACGATGGGATCCGAGACCACCGCCGCCGCCACCGGCAAGGTGGGCGAGGTTCGCCGCGATCCCTTCGCCATGCTGCCGTTTTGCGGCTATCACATCGGCGATTATTTCGCGCATTGGCTCGCGATGGTGAAGACGGTCAAATATCCGCCGCGAATATTCAACGTCAACTGGTTTCGCACCGACCAGAACGGAAAGTTTGCGTGGCCCGGCTTCGGTCAGAACATGCGCGTGCTCAAATGGATCGTCGAGCGTTGCCAGGGCAAGGCACACGCAGTGCAGACTCCCCTCGGACTGCAACCTGAATACGTCGATCTGGATTGGCGCGGCCTCGAATTCGGGCCGGAGCGATTTGCGACGGTCATGCGCCTCGACGACGCGCGCTGGCAAAGCGAGCTCGCCGCGCACGACGAGCTTTTCGCCAAGCTCGGCGCGAAGCAACCAGCGGTGTTTGCGGCGCAACGCCGCCAGCTCGGGGCGCGGTTCGCCGCTTAAACCGCCGTCGTTCTGAAGTCGCAGGTGTTGCCGCTTCCTGCGGCGCCGCAAGATCGCTACGAGGCTTAAGGCGCCTTCGCGCGGTAAGGTAAGCCCTGACTCCAAACGAACGCGGCGCGACCAAGGCAATTCCAGTCTCGTCAGGGCCCGCTTGCATATGACCCAGCGAGGCTTTATGCTGGGGACGAATGTAAACGCTTGCTGTAAGCGTTTGCAAGCATTCGTGCGCTACCCGAGACAGTTCTCGGGCTCGATAGGGATTACTCGCTGCGTCAAAGCGTTGGCGCAACGTTTCGGTAAAGGATCCAGCTTGGCGCCCATGGTGACCAACATTGGTAAGCGTCGACGGAGGCCTCGCTGGGCCCAAGCGACGCTGACCGATGTGGCGCGGGCCGCGGCAGTGTCGACCGCATCCGCGTCCCGGGCGCTGACACGACCAGAGGCGGTCAGCGACCAGATCAGGATAAGGGTGTCCGAGTCCGCCAAGGCGCTCGGATACGTCCCGAACAGCGCGGCGCGAGCACTGGCTTGCCGCCGTTCGGGACTGGTTGGCGTCGTTACTGGAGATCTCGAGGAGCCGGGGATGGCGCCCGCGCTCGCCGCGCTCGATGCACGGCTCAGCGACGCCGGGCGGGCTGTACTGCTCTGCAGTGGCGGGAAAGACAGAACGCCGTTGGACGGCGCTCGAGCGCTGGTGACCCGCGACGTCGAGGCGCTCGTTTTTCTGGGGGTCGACCTGCCGACCGATCTCCGCGAGGTGCGGGGCATTCAGCACCTGCCATGTGTCAGCGCGGGTCGAACGGATCGCACCGGTTTCATTGTAAGCGCTGGTCTTGACCTCGGCCGCGCGGGCAAGCTGATCGCCGCCTACCTGGGGCAGCTCGGTCATCGATGTATGGGTGTCGTCGCCAAGGCGCATTCGGTCTTGGGCGCTCAAGTGGTCGAGGCCCTCCGAAATAACGCTTTGGAAGGATCCTCGCTGGAAGTCCTGAATGTTGGCGATGAGCCCGTCGCTGAAGGGATCTTGCGCTGGCGGACGCTGCCGAATTCCCCGACCGCGGCTATCTGCCTTAGCGACGCCACTGCGCTGGCGGTGATGCACGCATGCGCCTGTCACGGCATCGACGTCCCCGGACGGCTTTCGGTCATCGGTTTCGGCGATACGCCCTTGGCCCGTTGCGTCTCGCCCACGCTGACCAGCGTGCGCATTCCGGCGCGCGCGGCTGGAATTGCGGCTGCGGAATATCTGCTTGCCCGCTTCGCAGGCCGCGTTTCGGAGCTCGCCGAATTGCCCGTCAAGCTGGCCATTCGAGGGTCGACTGGTCCACCGACCCGGTCGCGCTAGGGATGTGTGAGCCTGCTTCTTGTTCCACGTGAAACCCGTGGCGCCGCAGGTTTCACGTGGAACAAGCGCCTCGACCGGCCGCTTTCGCGGGATCGAGCTTTGGATTATCATGGTAGCGCTCGTTTGTTCCTAAATTATCGTTTAAAAACATGCTGTTTCCAGAGCGCTTCGAGGTAATTGTGGTGGGCGGCGGCCACGCCGGGACCGAGGCTGCGCTCGCGGCTGCACGGATGGGCAGGCGCACCCTGCTTCTGACGCATAGCATCGAAACCCTGGGCCAGATGTCATGCAACCCATCCATCGGCGGCATCGGCAAGGGGCACTTGGTCAAGGAAGTCGATGCGTTGGGCGGCGCCATGGCCCTGGCCACCGACATGGCTGGGATCCAGTTTCGGATACTCAACGCCAGCAAAGGACCGGCGGTCCGCGCGACACGCGCCCAGGCGGACCGCGTCCTGTATCGCCGAGCGATCCGCTCGATGCTCGAGAGAGAGCCCAATCTGACGCTGTTTCAGCAGCCGGTGGACGACGTCCTGGTCAGCACCGGAAGCGTGACCGGCGTGGTGACAGAAGCTGGCATCCGCTTTGATGCTCAAGCGGTGGTGCTGACCACCGGAACCTTTCTCTCCGGGTTGATCCACGTTGGCCTCCAGCACCACGAGGCTGGACGCGCCGGCGAACCGCCATCAAACACCCTAGCCGCCCGCCTGCGTGAGCTCGCGTTGCCCGTCGGCAGGCTGAAAACCGGGACACCGCCGCGGCTTGACGGGCGGACCATCGACTTCAGCTCGCTCACGGTTCAGCCCGGCGACGACCCGGTGCCGGTATTTTCGACGCTCGGATCGCGGGAGATGCATCCGCGCCAATTGCCGTGCTGGATTACCCACACCAATCCGCAAACCCACGAGATTATCCGCGGCGGACTCGATCGCTCGCCGATGTTCACCGGCGTAATCGCAGGCGTGGGGCCGCGCTACTGCCCTTCGATCGAAGACAAGGTCACGCGCTTCGCCGACCGGGTGAGTCACCAGGTTTTCCTGGAGCCGGAGGGCTTGGAAACGAACGAAATCTACCCCAACGGTATTTCGACCAGCCTGCCGTTTGACGTCCAACTGGCCATGGTGCGTTCCATCAAGGGGCTGAATCGCGCCCACCTGCTACGCCCGGGTTACGCTATCGAATACGATTTTTTCGATCCCAGGGCGCTTAAAGCCACGCTTGAAACCAAGGCGATACGCGGGCTTTTTTTCGCGGGCCAGATCAACGGCACGACCGGCTACGAGGAGGCCGCCGCGCAGGGAATACTTGCCGGCATCAACGCCGGCAGGTTCGCGATCGGCGAAGATGGATGGTGTCCGCGCCGCGACCAGGCCTATCTCGGCGTTCTGGTCGACGACCTCGTCACGCGCGGGGTCACCGAGCCGTACCGCATGTTTACCAGCCGCGCCGAGTACCGGCTCCAGTTGCGCGAGGACAATGCCGACCTGCGTCTGACCGAAGCGGGCCGCGCACTCGGCGTCATCGATGACCGGCGGTGGGACGCGTTTTGCCGCCACCGGGACGCGGTCGCCAAGGAACTCGAACGCGTCAAATCCTGCTGGGTGAACCCGAAACTGGTGAGCAGCGCTGAAGCCCTGCGCGTTCTGGGTCAAGCGTTGGAGCGAGAGTGCTCGCTGGTGGAGCTTCTGCGCAGGCCGGGGGTGAGCTACGCCGGGCTCATGACCCTTCCGGGCGCGGGAGGGGCGGTAGCAGACTCCCGCGTCGCGGAGCAGGTCGAGATCGCGACCAAGTACGCCGGCTACATCGAGCGTCAACACGACGAGATTGCGCGCAGCGCGTCGCAGGAGGCGCAAAAACTGCCCGGGGACCTCGATTACCGCACCGTGCGTGGGCTGTCGTCCGAAGTTCAACAGAAGCTCAACCAGCATCGGCCGGAAACGATCGGTCAGGCAAGCCGCATCTCGGGTATCACCCCCGCCGCGATCAGCTTGCTGCTGGTCCACCTCAGGCGCGGCTTTAGGCCGCAGGCGCAAGACGCCCGAAGACTTTCAGCATGACGGCGGCCTTGGTCGCAGGGCTTTCCGCGCTCGAACTGGACGCGGATATTGCGGCGCGGGGAAAGCTCTCGCAATACATTGCCTTGCTCCACAAATGGAATCGCACGCACAACCTCACCGCGATCCGCGATCCGGAGCAAATGGTCACCCACCATTTACTCGACTCCCTGGCGGTGGTCGGGCACCTGCCCAAACAAGCGCGCTTGCGCGTGCTCGACATCGGCAGCGGTGGCGGCCTGCCCGGCATTCCGCTGGCCATCGCCAGGCAGGATTGGCGCGTGGTGTTGCTCGACAGCAACCAAAAGAAAGCGGCGTTCCTGCGGCAGGCGGCGATTGAGCTCGAGCTCGTCAATGTCGAGGTGTGCGCCGTGCGCGTGCAGGACTACGTCGCTGAGCTTTTGTTCGATGTCGTTATCTCGCGCGCCTTTTCCGATCTGGCGACGTTCGCGACGGTCGCGCGACGCCTGGTGGTCCGCGGTGGTCGCCTCGTTGCCATGAAAGGCCTTTTCCCACACGAGGAACTGCAGCAGCTGCCGCCGGACATCCTTGTCGCGGAAGTGCCAGCCATCCGCGTTCCGGGACTCGATGTGCAGCGGCATCTGGTGATCATGGAGCCGCGCCTGCCGTGACCAAGATTATCGCGGTTGCCAATCAGAAGGGCGGCGTCGGCAAGACGACGACCAGCGTCAACCTCGCCGCGAGCCTGGTGGCGATGAAACGCCGTGTGCTGCTGGTCGATCTCGACCCTCAAGGCAACGCCACCATGGGTGCCGGAATTAATAAGCGAGCACTTACTTACACGGTATATCAGGTGTTATTGGGGGAGAAAAACATTTCCGATGTCCGGCTGCGGTCTCCGTCGGGCGGCTTCGATCTGGTGCCTTCCAATCGAGAGCTTGCCGGCGCGGAGATTGAACTGGTCGATTTGCCGGAGCGCGAGATGAGGCTCAAGGGCGCGCTCGCGGAGGCGCTTTCGCAGATGCGAGCCGCGATTTCAGCGGTCATCGACGATTACGATTTCATCCTGCTCGACTGCCCGCCCTCGCTTTCGCTGTTGACCTTGAACGGCTTGTGCGCGGCCGACAGCGTGCTCATCCCGATGCAGTGTGAGTACTACGCGCTCGAAGGGCTATCCGATCTGGTGCAAACAATACGCAAGGTCCGCGCGCACCTCAATCCGCGACTTGAAATCGAGGGCTTGCTACGAACCATGTACGACCCGCGCAACACGCTTGCGCTTAACGTTTCCGCAGATTTGCAAAAACACTTTGGCGAGAAACTTTATCGTACCGTGATCCCGCGCAACATTCGACTCGCCGAAGCGCCAAGCCACGGTATCCCTGCACTGCAGCTCGACAAGACGTCGAAAGGAGCGCAGGCATATCTCGCGCTGGCTGGAGAAATGCTGCGGCGGGACGAGAGTGTCGCATCTTCCGCCGAGAGGTCAATGCATGGCTAAGTTGAAGGGGCTCGGTCGCGGACTCGACGCACTGCTTGCCGGCTCCGACGAAATCGCCGGCGGCGAATCGCTGCAGTCACTCCCGGTCGACCGCATCGGCGTCGGAAAGTATCAGCCGCGCACGCGCATGGACGAGCACTCCCTCGCCGAGCTCGCCCTGTCGATCAAGGCACAAGGGGTCATGCAGCCGATACTCGTGCGGCCCGTCGATGGCGGCCGCTACGAACTTATCGCCGGTGAACGACGCTGGCGCGCGGCGCAGCTCGCGGGATTGAGAGAAGTGCCCGCGCTGGTGCGCAGCGTTCCGGATCAGGCCGCGCTGGCCTTGGCGCTGATTGAAAATATCCAGCGCGAAGATCTCAATCCGCTCGAGGAGGCACAAGGAATCGCGCGCCTGATCACGGAGTTTCGACTGACCCATGACGCGGCGGCGGCCGCGGTGGGCCGCTCGCGCAGCGCGGTGAGCAATTTGCTTCGCCTGACACAGCTTCCCAAGCAGGTGCAGGGATATTTGCTCGCGGGAAAGCTCGACATGGGCCACGCACGGGCACTGCTGGCATTGTCCGGTGCACAGCAGGTGAGCGCCGCGGCCAAGGTCGTTGCCGAACAAATGTCAGTGCGCGAAACCGAGCGGCTGGTGCGCGGCATATTATCGCCACCGCCGCGCCGCAAGGCGCGCGACGCGACTGCCGGCCGCGATGCGGACCTGGTGCGGCTCCAGGAAGAGCTCGCCGAGATCCTCGGTGCAAGGGTTCGCATCGACGCGGGGAACAAAGGCGCCGGCCGGCTGGTAATCGAGTATGCGAGCCTGGAGCAGCTCGACGGTATTCTCGTCCGGCTGGGTCGCAAATGAAGAGCCCCGGGAACAGACGCTAAGCAAACCGCGGCGTTGCGGCGCCGAAGCACCGTGGATCACGACGAGGGCGGGATCACTGCAACTTCGAGTACGTGCGTTTAACCCAGCTGCTTGAGAATGGTCTCTGCACCGGAGACCTCGAATTTGCCGGGCGCTTCGATGTTCAGCGCCTTGACCACTCCGTCATCGACCAGCGCCGAAAAACGCTGGCAGCGAACGCCCATTCCTCTTGCGGTCAGGTCGAGCTCGAGGCCCAGCGCTTTGGTGTAGGTGGCGCTGCCGTCGCCCATCATGCGCACCTTGCCTGCGGCATGCTGGTCTTTGGCCCACGCGCCCATCACAAACGCGTCGTTGACCGACAGGCAGAGAATGTCGTCGACGCCCTTGGCTTTGAGTTCGTCGCGGTGCTTGATGTAGCTTGGCACGTGCTGCGCCGAGCAGGTCGGTGTGAAGGCGCCGGGCAAACCAAATAGCACGACTTTCTTGCCTTTGATGAGGTCGTCGACCTGAAACTGGTTGGGCCCAATCTTGCAGCCTTCCGTTTCGACGTCGACGTATTCACTCAAGGTTCCGGCGGGCAGCCGGTCGCCTACTTTGATGGTCATGGCTCTTCTCCGGAACAATGGCACGAACGCGCCGTGGCGTGGCAACGGCGGAAGGCGATTGTAACGGATATATCTGCTTGTCCGCGAATCAGCGCCCGCCCACCGACCGCAACGCTTCACCTTCCGTGGCGGCGCAAGGAGGATGATATCTCGCAATGGTGTCTTGTCGGAAACGAGGCGAAGGCGTAATTTCGGCGGTCGGGAAATGCGAAGGACCAACATGGCGAAGCTCGACATCGCGCGGGGGCGCCGCGCAACGCTGCTCATTGCCACGCGCAAGGGCCTGTGGCAGTTGGGTGCCGATACGACGCGCCGCAAGTGGCGCCTTACCGGTCCACATTTTCTTGGCCACGTGGTTCATCATTGCGTCGCGGACCCGCGCGGCAGCAAGACGCTGCTTGCCGCGGCACGCACGGGCCATCTCGGACCCACCATCTTCCGTTCCGCCGATCGCGGTCGTACGTGGCACGAAGCGCAGCGTCCGCCGGCATTTCGTGAAGGCAGCGGGCGCGCGGTCGACCACACCTTCTGGCTCGCGCCGGGACACGCGTCCGAGCCCCGGACTTGGTATGCCGGCACCTCCCCGCAGGGACTGTTTCGCTCCGAAGATGGCGGCGCCACTTGGGACGGCGTCGATGGCTTCAACGAGCATCCCATGCGCACGACGTGGTGCGGCGACGGCAAGGACGGAACGCCCGACGGCCCGAAATTGCATTCGATCCTGATCGACCCACGCGATCGCGATCACATGTACATCGGCATGTCGAGCGGAGGCGTATTCGAATCGGCCAACGGCGGTGCGGATTGGCGGCCGCTGAACGCCGGAGTCAAGGCGGATTTCCTACCGGAGCCGACGCCGGAATTCGGTCACGATCCGCATTGCGTACGAATGCACCCTGGCTTGCCGGACCGGCTTTACCAGCAAAATCATTGCGGAATCTATCGGCTCGACCGGCCCGCGGAGCGCTGGCAGGACATCGGCACGAGCATGCCCAAGAGTGTCGGTGCGATCGGTTTTCCGATGGTCGTTCATCCACGCGACCCGGATACGGTGTGGGTGTTTCCGATGGATGGGACCAAGGTCTGGCCGCGAACGTCCCCGGCAGGCAAGCCGGCGGTTTATCGCTCGGTCAACGGCGGCAAGTCCTGGCAGCGTCAAGCGGCGGGTTTGCCGAAAACCCAGACGTGGCTGACCGTCAAGCGGCAGGCGATGACAGCCGATCATGGAACCCCCGTTGGCGTTTACTTTGGCACTACCAGCGGAGAGATTTGGGGGAGTCGCGATGAAGGACGCACGTGGAAATGTCTCGCCGCGCATCTGCCGCACGTTTACGCCGTCGAAGTCGTCTGAAGATGGGCGCATCGCGACTCACGCCGCCGGCGAATACGCGGCGCTGATCGCCGATGCGCGTTCTCATTCCCGGTCCGCTGCGGGATTACACCGCGAACGCTGCGGCGGTCAGTGCTGACGGACTCACTCTCGGGGGTCTGCTCGCTGACCTCGATCGACGGTTTCCGGGGCTGCGCTTTCGAATCATCGACGAGCAGGGACGCATTCGCCGGCACATCAAATTCTTCGTCGACGGTGTGCAGGCAAACGACTTGAATCCGGCGCTGGACAGTGCGACCGAAGTGATGATCGTGTGCGCACTTTCCGGAGGATAAAAGCAGGTGCTGAGACACCTCGAGGGCTGCTTATGCGCACCGCAGGATTCGTTGACGCGCCGCCGCAAAAAACCCTATACTCCAAAAGTTTGCTTGAGCCTGCGGTGCCCGATTCTGTTTCCGGCCGTTCGCCATTTCGTTATCCCCTGCGACGGGTCGCAGGCTGGCAGCTCATCGCCACGGGGATAATCGCCGCGGCGGGAAGTCTTGGGTGGGGATGGCATGGCGCGCTCTCCGGCCTGCTCGGGGGAATCACCAATTTGTCGGCGGGCGCTGCCTACGCAGTTGTGGTGGGGCTCGCAAATCCGGCCTCGGCGGCAGGAACGCTGGTAACTGCGTTCCGCGCCGAGGCCATCAAGATCGTGTTGATCGTTGTCCAGCTCTGGCTGGTTCTCACGATGTACCCGGACGTGGTCCATGCAGTTTTTTTTGCTGCGTTTGTCGTCACGGTGCTGGTAACACAGGCGGCGATCCTGATCCGCGATTGACGATCGGTGGTGCAGATGGCGAGCCGCATCGGAAAAAAAGTGCCGCGGAAAGATTTGCAAACACAAACAAGAAGGCGCTGGCAAGAACCGCACTTAGAAAATCGCACACAGCAAACTTAAAATGGCCGAAGAACACGCACTCGACCCGACGTCGTACATTCAGCATCACCTGACGTTTCTCGCGCAGCCGGTCCGGGAATCGGGCGGGTTCTGGACCCTTCATTACGACACCATCATCACCTCGCTGATTCTTGGCGTCGTAGTCTTCGGCTTTCTCTGGCTGATAACGCGCAAGGCAAGCTCGGGCGTACCGTCGAAAACCCAGGCCTTCGTCGAGCTTTCGGTGCAATTCGTCAACGACCAGGTGAAGAGCCTCTTCCACCAGGATGCCCGGGTTGTCGCGCCGATTGCGCTCACCGTTTTCGTCTGGGTGCTGTTCATGAATGCCATGGACTTCCTGCCCGTCGACATCATGGCTTGGATCTACCAGCACATCTTTCGCCAGGACGAATGGCGCGCGGTTCCGACCGCCGATGTCAACACCACGTTCGCATTGTCGCTCTCCGTATTCGGCCTGATGATCTACTACAGCATCAAGAACAAGGGCCTCTTCGGCTGGATCAAGGAATTGGTCAGCACGCCGTTCGGCATCAGGCCGTTGTGGGCGTCGCCGCTCCTCATCGCTTTCAATGTGTTGTTCAATATCATCGAGTATGTATCCAAGCCGCTGTCGCATTCGCTGCGGCTGTACGGGAACATGTACGCGGGTGAGATCATTTTTCTACTGCTTGGGCTCTTCGCGGCGAGCGCCGCGAGCTACGGCTGGTTTGGGGCCGGCTTGGCCTTGTTCTTTTCCGCTTTCCTAAATTTGTTGTGGTCGATTTTTCACATCCTGATCGTGGTGTTGCAGGCTTACATTTTCATGATGCTGACGGTCGTCTACATTGCCATGGCGCACGAACATCACTGATCCGTTGTTAGAACCAATTCAATCGTCCAACCTCCGTTCAGAAAGGAAAGCAAATGGACAAGCTGCAACTGGTCGCACAGATCCAGGCATACACGGGTATCGGCATCGGGCTCATGATCGGCCTGGGTGCGCTCGGTGCCTGCGTCGGCGTCGGAATCATGTGCTCGCGTTTCCTCGAAGGTGCCGCGCGGCAGCCGGAAATGATTCCGGCGCTGCAGGCGAAAGTGTTCCTGCTGCTCGGTCTGATCGACGCGTCGTTCATCATCGGACTGGGTATCGCGATGCTGTTCGCGTTCGGCAATCCGCTCATTCCGGCGGGCTTGAAGTAATCGGGCGCGAAACCGATAGCGCGATCAAGGACGACACAGGGGACGAGTCATGAACATCAACCTGACATTGTTGATGCAAGCGGTCGCGTTTTTCGCGTTCATCCTGTTCACGGCCAAATTCATCTGGCCGCCGCTGATGCGCGCGATCGAGACCCGGCAAAAGCAGATCGCTGACGGACTGGCGGCCGGCGAAGAAGGGCGGCACAGCCTTATCAACGCCGAAAAGCGTATCGCCGATATGATGGTCGACGCCAAGACCCGGGCGTCGGACATCGTCGCGCAGGGCGAAAAGCTGAAAAGCGAAGCGGTCGAGCAGGCACGCACCGACGCCAAGACCGAGGCGGATCGGATTCTGGCCGCGGCCAAGGCGGAGATCGAGCAGGAGGTGAATCGCGCCAAGGAATCGCTGCGCGCGCAGGTGTCCGAGCTTGCCGTCGCCGGCGCGGAAAAGATCCTCAAGCGCGAAGTCGACGCCAAGGCGCACGCCGAGCTGTTGAGAGCGCTGGAAAAGCAGCTCTAGGCAGAAATCATGTCTGAGCAGGTCACCATCGCCCGCCCGTATGCCGAAGCCGCGTTTTCGCTGGCTCGCGAGCAAAATGCGCTACCTCGGTGGGCGGAGATGCTCAAGGTCGCGAGCAATGTTGCGAGCGATCCCACGGTGCGCGCCGCGCTCGACAATCCCAAGCTGGACAACGCGGCCAAGGAATCGCTGCTGCTCTCCCTTTGCGGCGACGCCCTCAGCGCGGAAGGAAAAAGCTTCCTTCGCGTGCTGCTGGAAGCCGATCGCATCGCCGTGTTGCCGGACATCCGGCGCTTGTTCGACAGCCTCAAGGACGGCGCCGACGGCGTGGCTCGGGCACACATCGTCAGCGCGTTCCCGGTCGACGATGCGCAGCTCGGCGCGCTGACGGCGGCGCTGGAAAAGCGCTTCGGCAAGAAGATCGAAGCGTCGGTAAGCGTCGATCCACGGCTGATCGGCGGAGCACGGGTCACAGTCGGCGACACGGTCATCGACGCGTCGGTTCGCGGCGAGCTCCAGGCTATGAGCAGCCAGCTGCGGATGTGATCCAAACGTGACCCGCGAACTTGATCCAGAACATAACGCGACCCTTATGGGAAGGCGCAAGGAAAAATCATGCAGTTGAATCCATCGGAAATCAGCGAGCTCATCAGGACCAAAATCCAGAACCTCGACGTCGGCGCGCAGGTGCGGACGCAAGGCACGGTCGTGTCCCTTACCGACGGCATCTGCCGTGTCCACGGATTGTCCGACGCGATGCAGGGCGAGATGCTCGAGTTTCCGGACAACACTTTCGGCCTGGCGCTGAATCTGGAACGCGACTCCGTGGGCGTGGTGATCCTCGGCAAGTACGAACACATTTCGGAGGGCGATACGGTGAAATGCACCGGCCGCATTCTCGAAGTGCCGGTCGGGCCCGAACTGATCGGCCGCGTCGTCGACGCGCTCGGTCAGCCGATCGACGGCAAGGGACCGATCAACGCCAAGGAGAAGGATGTTATCGAAAAGGTCGCCCCCGGCGTGATGTGGCGCCAGAGCGTGGCGCAGCCGGTGCAGACGGGACTGAAGGCGATCGACGCGATGGTGCCCATCGGACGCGGCCAGCGCGAGCTGATCATCGGCGACCGGCAAACCGGCAAGACCGCGGTGGCCGTCGACACTATCATCAATCAGAAGGGCAAGGACCTCTTCTGCGTCTACGTCGCGATCGGTCAGAAGGCGTCGTCGATCATGAACGTGGTGAGAAAGCTCGAGGAGCACGGCGCGATGGCCTACACCATCGTCGTCGCCGCGTCGGCGTCGGACTCGGCCGCGATGCAATACATCGCGCCGTACTCCGGTTGCACCATGGGCGAATACTTTCGCGATCGCGGACAGGACGCACTGATCATTTACGACGACCTGACCAAGCAGGCTTGGGCATACCGCCAGATCTCGCTTCTGCTCCGCCGCCCTCCTGGACGCGAGGCGTACCCCGGCGACGTTTTTTATCTGCACTCGCGTTTGCTGGAGCGCGCAGCTCGCTGCAATCCGGAGTGGGTGGAGCGCTTCACCAAGGGCGCGGTGAAAGGCAAGACGGGTTCGCTGACCGCGCTTCCCATCATCGAGACGCAGGCGGGCGACGTGACCGCGTTCGTCCCGACCAACGTGATCTCGATCACCGACGGACAGATTTTTCTCGAAACCGATCTTTTCAACGCGGGCATCCGGCCGGCGATCAACGCCGGCATTTCGGTATCGCGCGTCGGGGGTGCGGCTCAGACCAAGGTGATCAAGAAGCTGGGCGGAGGCGTGCGTCTATCGCTGGCGCAGTATCGCGAGCTCGCGGCGTTTGCCCAGTTCGCGTCCGATCTCGATGAAGCGACACGCAGGCAGCTCGATCGCGGCCGGCTCGTGACCGAGCTGATGAAGCAGCCGCAATATTCGCCGCTGTCGGTTTCCGAGGAGGCGTTGACGCTCTTTTCGGTGACCAAGGGCTATTACGACGACGTTCCGGTGGAGAAAGCTCTCGCGTTCGAGGTGAGCTTGCGGCAGTTCATGAAGAGCAAATACGCAGCGCTGATGGACAAGCTCGAGCAGACGAAGGACATGGACGCCGAAGGCGAGAAGGCCTTCTCCGCGGCCATCGAAGACTTCAAGAAGAACGGGACCTTCTAGGACAGGCAATGGCAGGCTCCAAGGAAATCCGCACCAAGATCAAGAGCGTGCAAAACACGCGCAAGATCACCAAGGCCATGGAAATGGTTGCGGCCTCGAAAATGAAAAAGACACAGGAGCGCATGCGCGCTTCGCGTCCCTATGTCAGTCGCATGCTCGCGATCGCGCGCCATCTGGCGCATGCCAACCCGGAATACCGCCATCCCTTTCTCGTCAGCCGGGGCGAGCCGAAGAACGTCGGGCTCATCGTCATCACCTCGGACAAAGGTCTGTGCGGCGGGCTCAACACCAACGCCCTGCGGCTCGCGCTGTCGAAGATCAAGGCGTGGCAGGCGAAGGGCGTCGGCGTGCAGGTGAGCGCCATCGGCAACAAGGGCTTCGGCTTCATGAACCGGTTGAAGGCCAACGTCGTGTCGCATGTCATCGGGCTCGGTGACCGCCCGCATCTCGACCAGCTGATCGGGCCGGTCAAGGTTCAGCTCGACGCATACATCGCCGGGCAGATCGATGAATTGCATCTGGTCTTTACCCGATTCGAAAACACCATGAAGCAGACCCCGGTCGGGAGACAGATCCTTCCCATCGCCGACCTCGAAGGCGAGGTCGAAAAGCGCGCGTTTCCGTGGGATTACATTTACGAGCCGGATGCCAAGACGGTGCTCGAGGAACTCCTCACGCGCTACATCGAATCGATCATCTACCAGGCCGCCAACGAGAACATCGCCTCGGAGCTGAGCGCGCGCATGGTGGCGATGAAGGCTGCTACGGACAACGCCGGAACGATCATCGATGAGCTGCAGCTCATCTACAACAAGACGCGGCAGGCGGCGATCACCAAGGAGATCTCGGAGATCGTCGCGGGGGCGGCGGCGGTTTGAGCCGCCGGCGAGGATCGGGCGAGGCTCACGTGAGCGAAGCGAACGTTACGACGAGACCAGATCCGCGAGGGGCGGCGGCAGTATGAACATGATCCTTGAATCGGGGAAGGCAACATGAACGAAGGAACCACCGTCCAGAAAGAAGGAACCATCGTCCAATGCATCGGCGCGGTGGTCGACGTGGAATTTTCACGCGAGCATCTGCCCAAGATCTACGACGCGCTGACGCTCGAAGACGCCGGGCTAACGCTCGAGGTGCAGCAGCAGCTGGGCGATGGCGTCGTGCGGACCATCTGCCTGGGATCTTCCGACGGACTGCGGCGCGGCATGAAGGTGCAGAATTCAGGCGCGCCGATCATGGTCCCGGTCGGGCCGAAGACGATCGGCCGGATCATGGACGTTCTGGGCCGTCCAATCGACGAGGCGGGTCCGGTCGGCGCCGAGAAGACCATGTCGATCCATCGCGATGCGCCGGCGTTCGAGGAGCTTTCGCCCTCGACCGAGCTGCTGGAAACGGGGATCAAGGTGATCGACCTGGTCTGCCCGTTCGCCAAGGGCGGCAAGGTGGGACTGTTCGGCGGCGCGGGCGTGGGCAAGACCGTGGCCATGCTGGAGCTCATCCGCAATATCGCTATCGAGCACAGCGGCTTTTCGGTTTTCGCTGGCGTCGGCGAGCGCACGCGCGAAGGCAACGACTTCTACCACGAGATGAAGGAGTCCAACGTCCTCGACAAAGTCGCGATGGTTTACGGACAGATGAACGAGCCGCCGGGAAACCGCCTGCGGGTTGCGCTTACAGGGCTCACCATGGCGGAATATTTTCGCGACGAAGGTCGCGACGTTCTCTTCTTCGTCGACAACATCTATCGCTACACGCTTGCCGGAACTGAAGTCTCGGCGCTCCTCGGCCGCATGCCGTCTGCGGTGGGCTATCAGCCGACGCTCGCCGCGGAAATGGGCGCGCTGCAGGAACGCATTACGTCGACCAAGACCGGCTCGATCACCTCGGTGCAGGCGATCTATGTGCCGGCCGACGACCTGACCGATCCCTCGCCGGCAACCACCTTCGGCCACCTCGACTCGACGGTGGTGCTGTCGCGCGACATCGCCTCGCTCGGCATCTACCCTGCCGTCGACCCGCTGGATTCGACCTCGCGCCAGCTCGATCCCAACGTCGTCGGCGAGGAGCATTACACGACCGCCCGTCGCGTGCAGCAGACGCTGCAGCGCTACAAGGAGCTGCGCGACATCATTGCGATTCTCGGCATGGACGAGCTCTCTCCCGAAGACAAGCTCGCGGTCGCGCGAGCGCGGAAGATTCAGCGCTTTCTGTCGCAGCCGTTTTTCGTCGCCGAGGTCTTCACCGGCTCGCCCGGGAAATTCGTCTCGCTCAAGGACACGATCCGCGGCTTCAAGGCCATCGTCGACGGCGAGTTCGATCATCTGCCCGAGCAGGCGTTTTACATGATCGGCGGCATCGAAGAGGCCGTCGAAAAGGCGAAGACGCTGCAATAGCGTTTTTCTCACCGGGGAAACCCAATGGCCAACACCATTCACGTCGATGTCGTCAGCGCTGAGGAGTCGATCTATTCCGGCGAGGCGGAATTCGTCGTGCTTCCGGGCGTGATGGGCGAGCTCGGCATTTATCCCCGGCACGCGCCGCTCATCACCCAGATCAAGCCCGGGGTCGTTCGCATCAAGGTGCCCGGACAAGCGGAAGAACAGATCGTCTACGTCCAGGGCGGATTTCTGGAAGTTCAGCCCCACGTGGTGACGGTGCTCTCCGACACGGCGATCCGCGCCCACGATCTGGACGAGGCCAAAGCGCTCGAGGCGAAGCGGCTCGCGGAAGAGGCGATGCAAAACAGGACCTCCAAGGCGGACATCGCGATGGCCGAAGGCGAGCTTGCCAGTGCAGTGGCCCAGTTGGCGGCGATCCGTCGGTTGCGCCGGCGAAGCTAGCACTAACTTAGCCTGCGGGTGGCGCGGCTGCCCCTTTTCATGCCTGCTACCTTGGCGCCAAGTGCCCGTTGCTGGCCTCAATCCCGTCCCAAGCGCATAATTGCTGCATTGCAACATCCGGGCAGGAACCAATGGCGAACTTGAACAAAACGATCGACCGAGCGGCAGGTATCTCCCGCGACGTGGCAACGCGCCTGGAGCGGCGCATGCGCAAGGCGTTCGCGATCTACGGCCAGCGTACCCAAGAGGCGCGCGCCAGACATGTCGAGCAGGCGAGCCGCGCGTGGACGCCGTGGGACCTGTGGCGAGAGGGCGCCGAGTACGCGGTCGATTTCGCGCAGCGGTCCGCGCTCTTCTGGGACACGCTGCGCCAGCGCGGCAACGGTTACATCGAGCACGAGCGAGCCGGCAAGCCGCCGTTGCTTGCGTACGAGTACGAGATGCTGTCCGACGGGCGCAAATTCGAACATCCGGTGAATTACGCGCTGGTACGGATCGTCGCGCCCGCCAGCATCAGGACCGACGAGGCGCTGCGGCCATTCATCATCGTCGATCCGCGCGCCGGGCACGGTCCGGGCATTGGCGGCTTCAAGGCGGACTCCGAGGTCGGTGTCGCGCTGCTCGCGGGTCACCCGGTGTATTTCGTCATTTTCTTTCCCGAGCCGGAAGAAGGGCAGACGCTCGCCGATGTCGTTGATGCCGAGGCGGAGTTCGTGCGCATCGTCGGCGAGCGGCATCCGAAAAGCGCCAAGCCGGTGCTGGTCGGGAACTGTCAGGCCGGCTGGGCCGTGATGCTTCTCGCGGCCAGCCGGCCTGAGCTCGTGGGGGCGATCGTGCTCAACGGTGCGCCGATGTCGTACTGGTCGGGCAACGACGGCGAGAATCCCATGCGATATGCCGGCGGCCTCATGGGCGGGGCGTGGTCATCCTTGCTTGCGAGCGATCTCGGCGCTGGCAAGTTCGACGGCGCGCATCTGGTGCAAAACTTCGAGAATCTGAATCCTGCCAACGCGCTCTGGGGAAAGTACTACCACCTGTGGGAAAACATCGACACCGAGCCCGAGCGATTCCTCGATTTCGAGCGCTGGTGGGGTGGCTATTACCTGCTGAACGACGAGGAGATCCGGTGGATCGTCAACAATCTGTTCGTGGGTAACAAGCTGGCCGCCGGCGAGGCCAAGCTCGGTCCCGGACGGTACTTCGATCTCAAGTCGATCAAGTCGCCGATCATCATCTTCGCCTCGATGGGCGACAACATCACGCCGCCTCAACAGGCGTTCAACTGGATTGCGGACGTCTATCGAAACAGCGACGAGATCAAGGCCAACGGCCAGACCATCGTCGGGCTGGTCCACGAAGACATCGGCCATCTGGGTATATTCGTTTCGGGCGCGGTCGCAAAAAAAGAACACGCGCAGATCATCGAGGTGCTCAAGTACATCCAGCAGCTGCCACCCGGACTTTATGGCATGGATATTCACGAGGCCGTCGGCCTCGACGGGACGACCGCGTACGAAGTATCGCTTGCGGAACGCAAGGTAGAGGACGTTCGACAGCTGCAGAAGGGCGATCGCATGGACGAAAAACCCTTCGAAGCGGTCGCCGCAGTCTCCGAGCTTACCGAGCGCGCCTACGAGCTGCTGGTCCGCCCGATGCTGCGGGAAATGGTTCCTGAATGGGCGGCGAAGGCGGCGCGCGAGTTTCATCCGCTGCGTGTGCAACGCTGGATGTTCTCCGACAAGAACCCGATGCTCGCGGGATTGCCGTATCTTGCGTTCTCGGCCAAATCGGGTCGCAAGGCCGCAAGCGAATCGAACGCGATGCGACGGCAGGAAAAGCTGGCGTCCGATCTGCTTACGGCGTCGCTGGATCTATATCGTGATCTGCGCGATGCGGCCCGCGAAGCGGCGTTCTATCAGATTTATGGGAGTCTCATGTCGCTGCAGGTGGCCGACCAGCGCGCGGAGATCCGACGCGACGCCAAGTTCGATCCGCGACAGGTTTCCGCCGTGCGCCAGGTGCTCGAAACGCTCGAGGACGGCGATTTGCAGGAAGGCTTGACCCGGATGGCGTTGCTGCTGGCCAAGGAAGGCGGGGGGACCCGCGAGCTTTCGCAGATGGCTCGCGCGCGGGAGATCCTTGCGCCGGCGCTCGGCATCAAGCCGATGTCCGAAGACGAGGTCCGGCGACTGCTGCACGAGGAAACCATCGTCACCGAATTCGAGCCAGAGCGCGCGCGTCGCTCGCTGCCGCGGCTCATCCGTACGCGGGAGGAGCGCAGGATAGCGCGCGCCTATCTCGACCGGGTCGAATCGGGGATGCCGCTCAACGACCGGCAGCGCACATTGCTGCGTGATTTGCGCGAGCGGCTGCCGGCGCCTGCCAAAGCGCGAGCGGCGATCAGAAAAGTCCGACAACCGACCCGGCACGCGGCGCGTCGCTAAGCTCGCGCGGCTCTTTGTACGTCACTCGTAAAATGAAGTGTCTTGTGTCACCGACGGGCGCCGATTCGCGGGCGCTCGCACCCCATTCGCTTCGCGAACGGGACCTGGCTCGCTGCTCACTGAGCGACTGAGCCAGTTGCGCCGAACGGAGGCAGACACGATGGCCGAGCCCGTTCTTGTTCTGAACGCGGGCTCGTCGAGCGTCAAGTTCTCGCTCTATGCCGACGCACTCGGTGAAGCGCGGCCTCAGCTGCGCGGTCAGATCGAAGGTCTGCAAGGCTTGCCCAGGTTCGTCGCAAGGGACGCGGACGATCAGGTCGTGCACGAGCAGCAATGGAGCGACGCCATCACAATGAGCCACGGCGACGCGACGACTCACCTGCTCGAATTTCTGAATAGCGCGCTCGGAGCCACTCGGCTTGGCGCGGTCGGCCACCGCGTGGTCCACGGCGGACGCGATTTCACCATGCCGGTGAAGGTCGACTCACGCGTTTTGACCGCGCTCGAGCGGCTGATCCCGCTGGCACCCTTGCATCAACCGCACAACATCGCGCCGATGCGCGTCATTGCCGCGCACGCACCATCATTGCCCCAGGTCGCGTGCTTCGATACGGCGTTCCATCGCACTCAGCCGCCCGTCGCTCAGGCGTTTGCGCTGCCCCGCGCGATCTCCGAGCGCGGCGTGCAGCGTTACGGATTTCACGGGCTGTCCTACGAATACATTGCATTGGCGTTGGCGGATTTCGACCCGGTGGCCGCGCGCGGCCGCGTCGTCGCGGCTCACTTGGGAAACGGCGCAAGCATGTGTGCGATGAAGGGGGGCGTGAGCGTTGCCAGCTCCATGGGATTGACCGCGCTCGACGGCCTCATGATGGGAACGCGGTGCGGGAGCCTCGATCCGGGCGTGATCCTGTACCTGATCGATGAGCTCGGCATGGACGCCCGCGCGCTGGAAACGCTGCTCTACAAAGAGTCCGGCTTGCTCGGCGTCTCCGGAATTTCGAGCGACATGCGCATCCTGCTGGCGAGCGATCTCCCCCACGCTCGAGCGGCCATCGATCTCTTCGTCTACCGGTTCCGCCGCGAGCTGGGTTCGATGGTTGCCGCGCTCGATGGCCTGGACGCGCTCGTTTTCACCGGCGGAATCGGCGAACATGCGGTGTCGATCCGCGAACGCGTATGCCGCGATGCTGCCTGGGTCGGCGTGGAACTCGATTCAGGGGCGAATGCGGCGGGCGGTCCGCGCATCAACGTTGAGAAGGCACGCGTCTCCGCGTGGGTCATTCCTGCCGATGAGGAACGGATGATCGCTCGTCACACCCGCGAGCTGCTCGGGCTCCGCTGATCCGCGACGCTCGGCCGCCAGCGTTGACGGGCTAGGAACCCTTTAGAGCAACACCGGCGCGCAACTGCTGCTCCGCCAGCGTCACCCAGTAGCTTGCGCCTATCGCCAGGGCGCCATCATCGAAGTCGTAGTGCGGGCTGTGAATGTTCGGCGTGTCGGGACCCCGGCCCGCTCCAAGCCAGACATAGCAGCCTGGCTTCTCCTGGAGCATGAACGCGAAATCCTCGCTGCCCATCTCCGGCATCGGGTCGGTGTCGACGTTCTCCGCTCCGACGATCGCCGTCGCCGCTGCGACGGCGTGCTGTGTTTCAGCCGCCGCATTGACCAGCGCGGGATAGCGGCGCTCGTAGCGCAACGTCGCGGACATCTCGAACGTTGCCGCGACGCCGGACACGATCGAGCGCATACGCTGCTCGATGGTGTCCTGCACGTCGCGCTTGAACGTGCGCACGGTTCCGCGCAACACGACCTCCTGGGGAATCACGTTCCAGGTATCGCCTCCATGTACCTGCGTTACACTGACCACGCCCGCGTCGAGAGGATGCAGATTGCGTGCGACGATCGTTTGCAAGGCATTGATGACGTGCGCGACGAAGAGCATCGGATCCTTGCCGGTGTAAGCCATGGCCGCATGCGCGCCTTTGCCGGTCACAACGATCTCGAAGATGTCGTAAGCGCCCATCAGCGGTCCCACGCGCATGGCGAAAGAGCCCAGCGGCTTGCGCGGCCAGTTGTGCATGCCGTAGATCGCGCGCATGGGAAATTTGTCGAAGAGGCCTTCCTCGACCATCACCCTGCCTCCACCTTCATTTTCCTCGGCGGGCTGAAAGATGAAGTAGACCGTGCCGTCGCAGCATTTTTTGGCGGCGAGGGCTTTGGCCGCGCCGAGCAGCATCGTCGTGTGGCCATCGTGACCGCAGGCGTGCATCTTGCCTTCGTTGCGCGAGGCATAAGGCACGCCCGAGCGCTCAAGCACGTGCAGCGCGTCCAGATCGGCGCGAAGTCCGATAGCGCTGTCACTGCCTCCGCTGCCATTGCCGTGCAGCACGCCGACGACGCCGGTTTTGGCCATTCCGGTGTGCACCTCGAGTCCGAACGCGCGCAACTTTTCGGCGACAAATGCGCTGGTCTCGGTTTCTTCGAAGGCTGTCTCAGGATGCGCGTGGATATGATGCCGCCACTGTTTCATTTCGGGAACGAGCGCGTCGATCTCAGGCAGGGTTTTCATGGAGGCGCTAGCGCGAGACGAGGAAAAGAAGGTGCAATGTTAGCGTAAACGGCTCGCCTCGTCCGCTACGGTAATATGCGCGCTTGGCAAGCGAGCGCTATCGATGTCACTTCCTTTTCGAGCCATGTACGATCTCGCCATTGTCGGCGGCGGCATCAACGGCGCAGGTATTGCGCGCGATGCGGCGGGACGCGGCCTCACGACACTGCTGGTCGAAAAAGACGATCTTGCCTCGCATACTTCGTCGTCGAGCACGAAGCTGATCCACGGCGGGTTGCGCTATCTCGAGTACTATGAGTTCCGGCTAGTGGCCGAAGCGCTTGCCGAGCGCGAAGTGCTTCTTCGCGCCGCGCCGCATATCATCGCGCCGCTGCAGTTCGTGCTGCCGCACGAACCGCATTTGAGGCCCGCGTGGATGATACGCGCAGGATTGTTTCTCTATGACCATCTCGGCGGCCGTAAAAGCCTGCCGTCGTCCTTCGGCGTCGAGCTCTCCACCAGCAAATGGGGCGCGGGCTTGAAGAACACGTTCCACCGCGGCTTTGTCTACGCCGATGCGCGCGTAGACGACTCACGCCTGGTCGTGCTCAACGCCATCTCCGCCCGTGAAAAAGGCTCGGACATACGCACTCACACCAGGCTGATCGCGGGCCATCGCGAAGACGGTCATTGGCGCATGATCCTGCAGGGAGTGAACGGCGAAACGCAAGAGGTCGGCGCGCGGGCGCTCGTCAACGCTGCGGGACCGTGGGTGAAGCAACTACAGGACGAAGTGAGCGCCGAACCGGCCCAGGCGCGTGTGCGACACGTGAAGGGAAGCCACATCGTCGTTCCTCGCATCCATCAGGAAGCGCATGCGTACATTCTGCAGAATTCCGATCACCGGATCGTTTTCGTGATCCCGTACCAGAATGAATTCTCGCTGATTGGTACCACCGATATTCCGGTCGAGGAGTACGAGCATCCCGAAATATCGAGTGAAGAAATCGCGTATCTGTGCGGTATCGCCAGCGCGTATCTGGCCAAGCCGATCGCCCCTGCCGAAGTTGTATGGACCTACAGCGGCGTGCGGCCGCTTTACGATGACGGCTCCGCCGATCCCGCCGCGGTGACGCGCGACTATGTGTTGAAGCTCGACGCCGACGACGGCGTCGCCCCGCTCCTGTCCATCTTCGGCGGCAAGATCACCACCTATCGCCGCCTTGCCGAACAGGCGCTCTCCGAGCTCGCTCCTTTCTTCCCCGAGATGAAACGGCCGTGGACCAAGACCGAGCCCTTGCCCGGGGGGGACATGGCGCGCGGCAATCTCGCCGCGTACCAGCGCGAGCTCAACGCGCGATACGCTACGCTCGATCCGCGGCTGCTTGCGGCGCTCGTTCGCCGGTACGGAACGCGTACGCCGCGCATCCTGGGCAGCGCCAGCTCGGTCGCGGACCTGGGCCGGCATTTGGGCGATACCTTGTACGCAGCCGAGATCGACTACCTGATCGCGCAGGAGTGGGCGACGAGCGCCGAAGATGTCCTCTGGCGGCGCACCAAGTGCGGGCTGCACATGAGCGCGGGCGAGCGCGAAGCGGTGGCTCTTTACTTACGCGAACGATCGGGCGTACCTGCGCCGGCGCCATGAAGCCGCTAACCATGCTTCCTGACGTCGCACGTCAAAACATCCGCTGTGTACTCACCGACATCGACGATACGCTGTCGACGCGGGGGCGGATCACGGCCGAAGCATATGCGGCAATGGAAGCGCTACACGCCGCCGGATATCTGGTCATTCCGGTCACTGGACGGCCGGCGGGCTGGTGCGACCACATCGCGCGCATGTGGCCGGTCGACGCGGTCGTCGGCGAGAACGGCGCGCTGTACATGAGGCACGATGACGCCGCGCGAGTCTTTAAAAAGCGCTTTGTCGCGGGAGAGGCCGAAAGAAAGCGCGATCGGGAACGGCTGGCCGCGATCGGCCAGAAAATCCTGCGCGAGATTCCCGGTTGCGCGCTCGCGTCGGACCAGCAATATCGCGAAACCGACATCGCCATAGACTATTGTGAAGACGTCGTGCCGCTTTCGCGCGAGGACGTCGAGCGCATTGTTGCGATGATGCGATCGGAAGGGATGAGCGCCAAGGTGTCTTCGATTCACGTCAACGGATGGCTCGGCAGCTATGACAAGCTGACGATGACGCGCACGCTGCTCGATGAGGAGTTCGGCATCGTTCTCGACGCGGAACAGGGGCGATGCGTCTTTATCGGCGACTCGCCGAACGACGCGCCAATGTTCGACTTTTTCATTTATTCGATCGGCGTCGCGAACGTGCATGCGTTCAGCGACGCAATCGCCACGCCGCCGAAGTATGTGACGACGGCTGAGGCAGGGGCGGGATTCGCGGAGCTGGCGGCGTTTCTGCTTGGCTGAGGCAACTGCGTCGGGCAATGTCCTATTTCGCCGCCGTCATAATCGCCAGCTTCGACATGTCGAGCTCCTTGAGGGCACCGGTAAGGACGCCGGCGTCCACGCCTGAGCCGTTGACGGTGACGCTAAAGCGATTGTTGAGGATGACGCTGACTTCGCCGCTTCGGGCGCGGCGATCGTAGCGTTCGTGGACGAGCTGGCCGTTGATCTTGATCGTACGCTCATAGCCGGTATCGGTTTCTTTCTCCATGCTCGGATCGAATCTCGCCGCGAGTCCGGCGAGGCCCGACAAGGACCCCAGATCGGTGATCTCGACCTGAACGCTGGCGTTCCCACCGTCACCGTAGCGTGCGGCCGCACTCGAGCCCTTGATGCCCATGGCTTCGCCGCTCTGTCCGGATGCCTCGGTGCGCCTCAGCCCGCCGATTGTTTCGGGCAGCATGTCCTTGAGACGATGAAAATCGACCGGCTGAACGTCCTTGCCGCCGGTCATGATCTGGCCGACCGCATTGAGCGCGGTATTCATGTCGACCGCCGAGCTGGCTGCGGCGCGCGGATCTGTGGCACCGGATGCCCGCGCCGCTTTTTCCGCGCGTTCCGCTTCTTCGCCCATACGCCCGAGCTTACCGAGCGCGTCGCTTACGCGCGCGCGATCGGCGTCTGATTTGCCGCCGAACATGTTCGATAGCGCGCCGGCGGCGATGGTCGTGTCGGCGACGCTGTCGCCGTGAGAGCTGAACTTGCCCAATGCGCCGAAGCCGAGCATGCCCAAGCCACCGATCGCGCAGGCGCTCAGCACGCCGATCACGACGAACATGACGAATGCGCATAGCGCGAACACGATGGTGTAGCCGACCGACTTGTCCTTCGGACAGTGCATCAGCACCGGCAGCCCTAGGTAGAGCAGATAGAATCCATACAGACCAACGATGAAGGCGAGAATACCGAGCATTGGAACGAGGTTGAAGACGCTGGCTATCCATAAGGGCGTATAGCTATACGCAATTACCTTTAGCGCTCGCAACGAATCGCGCTGACCGCCGAACGTTGGCGCTAGAACGTCTAGCAGCCACGAGAGGAGCCAGACTGCGACAAAAGAGAGAACAAATTTGATTACTGCGCCAAACACGCCGATGAAAATTCCAATCCCGACGCCGCCTATCATCGTGACGAGGAGAAGGCTGCCGAGAAACGTCGCCACGACGCCGATCGCCACCAGCGGCAACACGTACCCCATGTAGATCGCGCCGGCGGTTGTCGGCTCCGCGGCGATCAGCGGCCATTCGGTCGAGGGTGACAGCAGTATTCCCTTGATCCTTGCGAATATCCCGTGCGCCATGGCCGCATCAAAGCGCGGCAGCGGATCGGCGGGCCCGCCCGTTTGGCTAGGCGGCGGCATACTTCCCATCGAGGCAGCCGGCTGGACCGAGGCCCGCGGCACGCCTGCGTCGGAGATTGCGTGGTCGACCGCGGGCGACGGCGCGCTGGTTGCGATCGGCGCTGTGGGCTCGACTACTGGGCGCGGCGGAGGCGCAATCGGCGGCGTGGGTTCGACCGCCGCGCGCTGCGGAGGCGGAACGGGCAGGGCGGGTTCGACCGGCGACGGGCTTGCGGCTGCGGGCGCTGGCACCGCCGCTCCGCAGTGGGAACAGAACTTGGCGCCGTCGGCGATACGTTGGCCGCATTGTGCACAAAACATGGAGACCCTCCGCAGGAATTGCTGGAGATGTGGGCAGGCGCGATTGTGCGCCGGTCCGGCTGACGATACAACGGAAGATCAACGATTCAACGCGGGCGCCGCAGCGCGGCCGCCCCGGCGTAACGCGCGCCTGACGCCTCCTCGATACGCAGTCCCTCGTTCCATTTCGCCGTTCGCTCGCCGCGTGCGACCGACCCGACCTTGAGCTGACCGGCGTTCCACCCCACGGCAAGATGGACGATGGCAACGTCTTCGGTCTCGCCGGATCTCGCCGAGACAATGGTGCCAAAGCCCGCTCGGATGGCGGCCTCCAGCGCGGCCAGTGTCTCGCTCAGCGTGCCTGCCTGATTGGGCTTGAGCAACACTGCATTGCACGCCAGATCGGCAGCCGCCGCGTCGACACGCGCCGCGTTCGTGGTCAGATAGTCGTCACCGATGATCTGCACGCGCTGGCCGGCGGCGCTCGCAAATCGGATCCATGCATTGCGGTCTTGCTCGGCGAAAGGATCCTCGATCGACACCACCGGGTAACGATCAAGCCAGCCAAGCAGGACTTCCGCGAGGCCGTCGCTATCGAAATCGCGGCCATCGAGATCAAAACGATAGCGCCCGTCACGAACAAGCTCTGACGCCGCGATGTCCAGTGAGATGGCGACCTCGTCTCCGGGCGAGTAGCCAGCCCTCTCGATCGCGCGCACGAGCATGGTCAGCGCATCTTCGTTGCTGGCAAACGCCGGCCAATAGCCGCCCTCGTCGGCAACGCCGCAATGCGTGCCTGCCTCGTGCATCAGGGCCCCGGCCGCGCGATACACTTCGGCGCCGACGCAAAGCGCTTCGCTAAAGGACGCCGCCGACATCGGAACCACCATCAAGTCCTGCAGATCGATGCGCCCGCCGGCGTGAGCGCCGCCGCCGAAGATCTGGATCTCGGGTACCGGCAGTGAGACGGGTCCCTTGCCTGCCAGATAGCGCCACAATGCAAGGCCTCCGGACGCGGCGGCAGCCTGCGCGACGGCAAGCGACACCGCAACCATGGCGTTGCCACCGAGCCGCGCCTTGTCCGGCGTGCCGTCGAGCGCAATGAGCGTGGCGTCGACGGCGGCTTGATCATGCGCATCGAAACCGGTGAGCGCGTCCGAGATTTCGCCGTTGACGTTCCCGACGGCGTGCGTGACGTCGTTGCCGCCGAGATGCACTCCGCCGTCGCGGAGGTCGGTGGCCTCGCGCGAGCCGCGTGATGCGCCTGCAGGCGCGATCGCGCGCCCGATTGCACCGGTCGCGAGCCGGACTTCCGCCTCGACCGTCGGGCGGCCGCGAGAATCCCAGACTCGCCGGCCGTGGACCGAGACGATCTCGCCGCCCATATCAGGATCGGTCCTCTTCCGCCCAGCGGTTCGATTCCGCCCAGCGTTGGCCGACGCTTTCGAGCCCCTTCAGAGGAAAGACCAGGAGTGCGCTTGCGAACGCGCGCACATGCTCCTTGATTGCGGGCTCGGTGACGTATTCCACGGGCGACTTGCCGTCGATGCGCGCCAGCATCAGCGCGGGTAGCAACGCCGCCACTCGCGCCTCCAGCCGATCGGAGGGTTCCCACGTTGCATGCGAAAGGTAGGCGCCGCAAAGCGCCTGGTACGCGCCGACGTATCGCATCTTCCACTGTGGGTGCCATGCGCCTTTGAGGAGCAGGTGATTCAACACGAACGCCAGATCGAACGCAGGATCGCCGAACCACGCACACTCGGCATCGACGATCACCGGTCCGGCGGGTCCGCACAAGATATTCTTTGGGCTGAAGTCGCCGTGAACCAGAGTGCGCTTGGTCTGCCGAGTGGTCTCGACCAGCTCTCCCAGCCGTGCCGCCAACTGCGGGTGTGCCCGTCCTGTCGCGACCAGATAGGGCTCGAGCCGGATGTCGTAAAAGATGTCGTCGGTCGCGAAGCGCGCGGCGACATCGCTGCGATCGGCGGTGGCCGCGTGGATGCGGCCCAACGTGTCGCCGACCCGGGCGGCGTCCCCCGTGGCTACGGTCCCGGCCGCGAGCAGCGCCTTCCACGTCGGATAGCGGTCGGGCGGAAAATACTCCATGGCGAAACAACCCGCGTCGCGGTCCTCGCCCAGGACCCGCGGGACCGCCGTCGGCGCGATCGCGCCGGCAACTCGCAGCCACTCGGCTTCCCATCGATTGCGGCTCACCGGCGCCAGCCAATCCGCCGCGACCTTGAGCTTGGGAAGCGCCCGTTTGACGCAAACCGTGACGCCGGAGGGCAGGTCGGCGCGATAGATGTCCGACGAGACGCCGCCCGTGAGTGCGGTAATACAAATTTGCAAGTGTGTGCTTACTAGCCCCATTTTGGCCAGCGCGGCGTGAAGCCACTCTTGCCCGGGCTCGAGCACTTGCTCCGGCGGTTCGGCGCCCAGCGTGTTCATTGATCCCAGGGACATCGGCGGAACGATAATTGCGTTCCCAATTTAGGCTACTATCGCAACCCGAGCCGGCAAGCCCTGATACCGTAACAAAGGCGCACCAACATACGGGTTGAGCGAATGCTCAAGACCGGGAGGGAACCGTGATGACCCGCTTCGGCTTTAACATCAAAACGCGCAGCGGCCAGCGCGTCGACAACATCTGCATCATGGCCGCCAACCGGCAGGATGCGGAGCGTCGGCTGCGCCAGATGTACCATCATTGCGAGATCATCGCCTGCAACTCGGAAGTCGTTCGCCGCAGCGACCCGCTCGACCTCGAAGCCGTTATCGGCATGATCAGCAACGATCCTGCCACCGTGACTGGGGTCACGCGGTCGACCTTACGCAACAAATCCGGCATCCACTAGCTCTTCCACCAGCGCCAGGTAATCGCGTGCGCCAGCGCTCTGCGGCGCATGTCGGAACACGTCGAGCTGGCGCGCGGGGCTCTCCGCCAGGCTCACATTCTCGGCGATTCGTGTCGCGCAGATTTCATCGGCGCGAAACGCCATCGCCATCAGGTCCGCCACTTCCGAGCTCATTTTGCGACGCGCGTCGAAGCGGGTGAGCAGGTATCGCCGCGGCAGGCGCCGCTTGAACACCGGCTCCAGCGCGTTGAGGCTTCGTTCGACCTGCTGCGCACCCTGCAAGGCGAGGTAGTCGGCAGAGACCGGGATGATGATCAGGTCGCAGGCGAAGATGGCGTTGAGCGAGAGGATACCGAGCAGCGGGCAGCAATCGATCACCACCGAGCCCGGAGCGACATCGGGCGTCTTGAGCGCGGCGCGCAAGCGGGTGATGACATTCACGCCTTTGCCGAGCAAGGTGTCGAGCTTGGTCAGCTCCAGATGCCCGGGGCAGAGGATAACGCCGCTGTCCGTGATTTGGGACACGTCGCCGAGCGGGCGCTGGCGCATGAAGAACGAATAGATCGACTCGTCGGCCAATCGCGGACGGATGCCGAAGATGCCGGACAGATGTGCTTGCGGATCCAGGTCGATGCCCAGCGGGCGCTGTTTGCGCTGCGCGATACCGGCCAGAAGGTTCAGTGAGGTTGTCGTTTTCCCGACACCGCCTTTTTGGTTGAAGACCGCGATAACCGTCATGGGCGGATTTTAGAGGATTCGACGCCGTACGAACGTGACCACAATTTCGGCCAGGATCACCACGACGAAAATCGCCAGAAGTATCGTCGCCACACGGGTCCATTGAAACAGATTCAACGCCGAGTCGAGGATCATGCCGATGCCGCCCGCGCCCACCAGTCCAAGGACTGCCGACTCGCGGACATTGATGTCCCAGCGAAAGAGTGCGATCGACCAGAAGGCGGGCTTGACCTGTGGCCAATAGCCGAAAGTCAGGCGCGCGAGCCAGGGTGCGCCCGCGGCGTCGAGCGCTTCGATCGGACCGCGGGCGGTTTCCTCGATCGCTTCGCCGAACAACTTGCCGACAAAGCCGATCGAGCGAAACGCGATTGCCAGCGTGCCCGCCAGCGCGCCCGGCCCGAAAATGCCGACGAACAGCAGCGCCCACACCAGCGAATTGACCGACCGCGACGACACCAGGATCAGCTTGGCAAAGAGGTTCAGCGGAGTGAAAGGGCAGATGTTGCGCGCCGCGAGCAGGCCGACGGGGATCGCCATTACCAGCGCCAGCAGCGTTCCCAGCGACGCGATGTGGAGGGTCTCGGTTAGCGCTGCGTGAACGCCTTTGGGATAGTACGCGATGTCGATCGGCCACATGCGGGTAAGAAGGTCGGCCACCTGCTCCGGAGCGTCGGTCAAGAATTCGGGGATGATCTCGACGGTCCGGATCGCGGCGGCAATCGCCGCGGCGACGAGCAGGTACACGGTAAAGCGCGCCATTCGTTGGGCGGGAGTGAAGCGGCGCCAGATCCGATGCGCAGGCGGCGGTGTGGTTGCTGATTGGGTCGCCACGCTAGTCGTCTTCCAGATGTTGTTCGCGACTGGCGGTGCCACGTTCGCGGCGCCTGAAAATATCCGCGAGCGAGAATCCGTCGATGAAGATCGCTCGAACATAGGTGGCGAGGATTTCGCCGGTCATGATGAGCGCGATGATCGAGATCAGGATCGCGCACACGTAGTCGTAGTCGAATCGCTGAAAAGCGGCGAACAAGGTGCCGCCAATGCCGCCGGCGCCGACGATGCCGACCATGGTTGAATTGCGCAGATTGGAATCGAGCTGATAGGTGCAGAAGCCGATAAAGCGGGCAAAGACCTGTGGCAGGACGCCGTAGGCGATCACACCCATGAACGACGCGCCGGTGGCACGGACGGCTTCTACCTGCTTCAGCGAGATTTCCTCGATCGCTTCCGCAAACAGCTTGGCGGCGAATCCCACCGACGCGACCGCGAGCGCAAGAATGCCGGCCAGCGCACCGAAGCCCACGGCCTTGACGAACAGGATCGCGACGATGACGGGATGAAACGAGCGCGCGGCGACGATGATGAGCCGCGCCGGCCAGCTTGCCCATGCCGGCATCAGATTTCTCGACGCGCAAAGCCCGATCGGCAGCGACAGCGCGATGCCGAGGGCCGAAGCGAGCACCGCGATCTCCAGGCTTTCCTCGAGGCCTTTGACCAGCAATTCCCAGCGCGCGAAGTTCGGCGGAAACATCCGCCCGAAAAAATGACTTGCGTTATGAAGCCCGACCGCGACCCGCTCCACGGAGAGGTCCATCTGCGCGGCCGCATACACAATGTACGCTGCGAGCGCGATCCACGCGGTGCGAGAGCGCCAGTCGGCCGGGAACGGGGTCTCGCGGGATCCCGCGGAAACGGCGGAGCTATCGATCATCGAATCGAAATCCGGCCCGCGCGCGGCGCGTCAATGCAGCCAGTCTTCGCCACCGTAGATGGTTTTCAACGTTGCGTCGGACAACTTGGCGGGTGGCCCGTCGAATACGATTCGGCCGCCCGCCATGCCGACGATGCGGTCGGCGAAACGGCGAGCAAGCTCGACGTCGTGCATGTTGACGATCACGGGAATAGTGCGCGCTCGCGCGATGTCGGTGAGGAGTTGCATGATCTCCACCGACGTCTTCGGGTCCAGGGAGGACGTCGGCTCGTCCGCAAGCAGAACCGACGGCTCTTGCATCACCGCGCGCGCAATACCGACCCGCTGGCGCTGACCGCCGGAAAGCGAATCGGCGCGCTGGTTGGCGAAGCCCGACAGGCCCACGATGTCGAGCAGCTCGAAAGCTCGCGCAACGTCGCTCGCCGGAAATCTTCGTCGCCACGCCCTCCAAGCCGAGATATAGCCGAGCCGTCCCGACAGCAGATTCTCCATGACCGTGAGACGTTCCACCAGGTTGAATTCCTGGAACACCATGCCGATGCGGCGTCGCTGCTGGCGCAGCGCGCGCCGCGTGAGGCGGGTGAGGTCATGGCCCTCGAATTCGATCGAGCCGGACGTCGGTTCGACCAGCCGGTTGATGCAGCGGATCAGCGTGCTCTTGCCGGTGCCGGATGGGCCGATGATCGCGGTGATCCCGCACGCCGCAATGTCCAGGTCGATATCGCTCAGCACCGGCTTGCCGGCAACGTAGGCTTTGGAGAGGTGCCTGATGGACAGCACGGGCTGAGCCTACATCGGCCTAATTCTGCCGTCGTTCCCGCGCTGGCGGGAACCCAGTGGCGTTCGCCAGACTATCTCGACGCCTGCAAAGACACTGGATCCCCGCCTTCGCGGGGATGACGCATCCGTAACCAATCGCTACGACGCTACGCGTCTTGCTCTCGGACGGATGCGTCACTTTTTCTTGGCCGCCTCGGCCGCTTCCCGCGCAGTTTCCTTGTCGTAGGTCGCCTTGTCGAAGCCGCCGCCCGAACCCTTGGCGACGTTGCGCACCACGTCCCAGGACGTTTTGTAGTTGATCGGGAAGAAACGATCGGCGCCGTCGAACGCCTTTTGCATTTCGGGCGGGAAACGGTAGTCATAGAAGCAGCCCAGCATCTTGTCGACGAGCCTCGGATCGAGATCGTGCGCGTACGCGAACGATGACGTCGGAAACTTCTGGCTTCGATAAATAATGCGGAAGTCCGACTCCTTCACCTGTCCGCGCTCGGCCATGCGGTGGAAGACGTCCGAGGCGACGGCTCCGGCATCGTAATCACCGGAATTCACACCCATCACCGACTGATCGTGCTTGCCGGAGAAGATGATCTTGTAGTCCTTGTCGGGTGTCAGTCCCTCACCGGGGAACAATGCCAGCGGGGCGAGATGTCCCGAGTTCGACGAGGGCGACGTATGCGCTACCTTCTTGCCCTTGAGATCGGCGAGCTTTTGGTACGGCGAATTGGCTTTGACGATCACGATCAGGTTGTAGCCCTGAAATTCCTTGGCCGTGCCCTTTACGGCAAACGGGACCGCCCCTGCGAGATTGACGGCAAAAGCCGTGGGTCCCGTGGAAAAGCCGGCGACATGCAGGCGGCCCGAGCGCATCGCCTCGATCTCCGCGGCATTGGACTGAACCTGATAGAACACGACCTTCTTGTCCAGACATTTCCCCAGCGCGGTGGTGAACGGCTTGAATATATTTTCGTAGACGGCGGGGTCCTCGACCGGGGTGTAGGTGAACACGATCGTCGACGGATTTTTCCATTTCTTCGAATCGGCTGGCACGTCCGCGACCATGTCGTTGTTCTCATCGCAATACATGACGTCGAGCTCGCCGCGGTGCTTGCAGGCGTCGGCGGCATAGACGCCGGTTGCGAGCACCAAGAGACCGAATCCGGCCAAGGCCGGAAGCAAGCGTTTGAGCATGAAATCGTCTCCTGCAAAGGCCGTGAAATGCGGCTCTCCGCGCCATTTTCGCACACAAGCCTCTCAAGACGGCGCGCCAAAGCGGAGGCCGAACGTGGGGACAAAAGATGCGATAATTCGAATGTCATGAAAATGCCATTGCAAGTCGCCATTCTGGCCGCCGGCGAAGGCAAGCGGATGCGCTCGGCGCGACCGAAGGCGTTGCATCGGCTGGCCGGAAGCCCGCTGCTTTCTCACGTGCTGCGCGCGGTTCGCGCGATCGAGCCGCGAGCCATTTGTGTGGTCTACGGAAGCGGCGGGGATCAAGTGCCCGCGGCGATTCAGGGCGCTGATCTCACCTGGGCAAGGCAGCAGGCCTTGCTTGGCACGGGAGACGCGTTAAGATGCGCGCTCCAGAGCTTGCCGAAGGATGGCGTTACGCTGGCGATGATCGGCGATATCCCTCTAATCCGCCCGGAAACCTTGTCGCGTCTCGCCGCTGCGGTGGACGGCGATAAGCTCGCGGTACTGACTGCGATGCCCCCCGACCCATCCGGCCTGGGTCGCATCGTACGCGATGGTGCGGGAAACGTGCGCGCGATCGTCGAGGAAAAGGACGCAAGCCCTGAGCAGCGCTCGATGGGGGAAATCAACGCCGGCGTGCTCGCGGCTCCCACCGAGCGCTTCGCGCAATGGCTTGCGCGTCTGACCAGCGACAACGCGCAAGGAGAGTACTACCTGACCGATGTCGTCTCCCTGGCCGTGCGCGATGGTGTCCCGGTCGTCGCGGTTGCGGCGTCCGACCCGATGGAGGTGCAGGGGATCAACGATCGTGCCCAGCTTGCGGCCGTCGAGCGCGCGCTGCAACGGCAAGCCGCGCAGACCCTGCTACGCGACGGCGTAACGCTCGCCGACCCGGACCGTATCGACGTGCGCGGAACGTTGAGCTGCGGAAAGGACGTCGCGATCGACATCAACTGCATCTTCGAGGGCGCGGTGACTCTCGGCGACTCGGTATCGATCGGTGCGCACTGTCTTCTCAAAAACGTCCGGATCGGTGCCGGAAGCGTCGTCGCTCCTTTTTCGCATCTCGAAGATGCGGAGATCGGCGGCCGATGCCGTATCGGCCCGTACTCGAGAATCCGGCCGGCGTCCGTGCTCGGCGATGAAGTGCACATCGGAAATTTCGTCGAGGTCAAGGCGAGCACCATCGGGGCGCGGAGCAAAGCCAATCATCTGGCGTATTTGGGCGATGCCAGCGTCGGCCGTGACGTCAACGTCGGCGCCGGGACGATCACCTGCAATTACGACGGCGCGAACAAACACCGGACCGTCATCGAGGACGACGTGCACATAGGATCGGACACGCAGCTGATCGCGCCGGTAACCGTGCGCAAGGGCGCGACCATAGGGGCAGGCGCGACCATCAGCCGTGAGGTGCCCGCGGGCGAGCTCACCATTTCTCAGAACACGCAGGTGACCGTACCGGGCTGGAAGCGGCCCGTGAAAGCGCGGCACTGATCATGTGCGGCATCGTCGGCGCGGTCGCTCGCGAGAACGTCGTCCCTACTTTGATCGAGGGCATCCGCCGGCTCGAATACCGCGGGTACGATTCCTCGGGGCTCGCGGTGATCAACGGCGGCTTGCATCGGCTGGTCAGCACCGCCCGCGTCGCCGACCTCGCGGCGCGGGCCAGCGCAACGGGCATCGCCGGTACCACGGGCATTTCACATACCCGCTGGGCGACGCATGGCGCGCCGACACCCACCAACGCGCATCCCCATGTCAGCAACGATGAGATCGCAGTGGTGCACAACGGCATCATCGAAAACTTCGAGACCTTGCGCACGCGGCTGCAGCAGCAGGGATACAGGTTCGTCACCCAGACGGACACCGAGGTGATCGTTCATCTCATCCACGCGCACTACGACGGCGACCTGCTGCCCGCCGTGCGCAAGGCGGTGGCCGAGTTCCGCGGCGCGTATGCGATCGCGGCGATCAGCACGCGGGAGCCTGGCCGTATCATCGGCGCTCGCGCGGGCAGCCCGCTGCTTGTCGGTGTTGGAGAGCACGATCACTATCTTGCGTCCGACGCGAGTGCGCTCGCGCCGGTTACGCAGCGCGTGGCGTATCTGGAGGAGGGAGACGTCGCCGATATCCGGTGCGGTTCCTATGCGATCTACGATGCCGATGCGGCGCGTGTGACGCGGCAAGTGGTCACCGTCAAGACTGCAGACGACGCGGTGGACCTGGGACCTTTCCGCCACTACATGCAGAAAGAAATCTTCGAACAGCCGCGCGCAGTCGCCGACACGCTCGAAAACGTCGGCGGCATCGAAGCGGCGCTGTTCGGCCCGACGGCTGCGGAGGTATTCTCGGACATCCATGCGGTGCATTTGCTGGCTTGCGGGACGAGCTATTACGCGGGTTTGGTCGCACGCTTGTGGCTGGAAGGCATCGCCGGCATTCCGGCACAAGCGGAGATCGCGAGCGAGTACCGCTACCGCGACAGCGTTCCCGATCCCAAAACACTGGTTGTCGTGATCTCGCAGTCGGGCGAAACCGCCGACACGCTCGCCGCGCTGGGGCACGCGAAAAAACTCGGTCAGCGGCATTCGTTGGGGATATGCAACGTCGCGACCAGCTCGATGGTGAGGCAGACCGAGCTCACATATCTCACGCGTGCCGGCACCGAGATCGGCGTCGCGTCGACCAAGGCGTTCACTACCCAGCTGACGGCGCTTTTCCTGCTTACGCTCGTTCTCGCCAAGTCGCGCGGCCGGCTCACCGCCGAAGACGAGGCACGCTGGCTGCGCGACCTGCGCCATTTGCCGAGCGCGATCCAATCGGTGTTGGCGCTCGAGCCGGCGATCATTGCCTGGGCCGAGCAGTTTGCAAAAAAGCAGAATGCGCTTTTCCTCGGTCGCGGCTTGCACTACCCGATTGCGCTCGAGGGCGCGCTCAAGCTGAAGGAAATCTCGTACATCCACGGCGAGGCGTATCCCGCGGGAGAGCTCAAACACGGGCCGCTTGCGCTAGTCGATTCCAGCATGCCGGTCGTCGCCATCGCGCCCAACGACGCACTGCTCGAAAAGCTCAAGTCGAACCTGCAGGAAGTACGCGCGCGCGGCGGGGAGCTGTATGTCGTCGCCGACGCCGACAGTCATATTGAAACAAGCGACGGGATCCACGTATTGCGCCTGCCGGAATACGCGGGCCTGCTCTCGCCTATCGTGCACACCATCCCGCTGCAGCTGCTCGCGTATCACACCGCGGTCATACGCGGCACCGACGTCGACAAGCCGCGCAATCTTGCGAAGTCGGTGACGGTTGAATGACGAGATCGGCGAGACTCGACTCCCCGCTTCAACGGGCGCCAAATGCCCTTGTGATCGCACTCGATGCCGGCACCCTTAAAGCCCCGCGTCCAGTTTCGCTTGCGCATCAGTAAAGGTGCCGACATCGCCGTTGGCCCCGGCAAGGTCGATCTGCTGGAAGCGATCGCGAAGACCGGATCCATTACATCGGCCGCGCGTGAGCTTGAAATGTCGTATCGCCGCGCGTGGCTGCTCGTCGACACGATGAACCGCTGCTTCAGGAGTCCGTTGGTCGAGACCGCGACGGGGGGCAAGCGCGGCGGCGGTACGCGACTCACCATGCTCGGCGAAGACGTGATTCAACGCTATCGCCGGATCGAACGTAACGCCGCGCGAGCGGGCGCCGCGGACATTCGCGCGCTGACGCGTCTCATTTGAGAGCGCAACGCTAAGCGTAGCCGACACTACGCCGATCGAACGAAACCGCCTTGATCAGCGTGTAGACCCGCTGGTTCTCGGCGAGGCCCAGGTCGACCCGCGAACGGCGAGTGATTCGTGCCCGCAATGACACGTTGCCGAGGCGAAGCTGGACCTCGACGATCGGACCACCCTCGTCGTCGATCGCAGTTATCGTTCCAGGGAGAACGTTCAGGATGCTCAATCCTGCCGGCGGCGCGAGCGCAAGCGAGACGTCCCGTGCGCGGATGCGCACGCGCACCCGTTCGCCGGCAAGCGCCTCCACGTTCGGCACGATCAACTCGCCGCCGTCGAAGCGCAGCGTTGTAAGAGCGTACTCCGAGTCGTACGCGACGACCGTCGTGTCTATCACCGAGCCCGCCTCGTAGCGGCCCGTCTGCGGTCGCAGATCGAGCCGGCCCATGATTTCGTCGACCTCACCGACGGCGATCGACTTGCCTTCGGACAGCAATACGATGGTGTCCGCGAGCCGTGTGATCTCCGCGACGGAGTGGCTCACGTAGACGATGGGAATGCGCAAGTCGTCACGCAGGAGCTCGATGTAGCGCAGCACCTCGTCGCGCCGAGCGACGTCGAGCGAGGCGAGCGGCTCGTCCATAAGCAAAAGCCTCGGCTGCGCGAGCAGCGCACGGCCGATCGCGACGCGCTGTTTCTCGCCGCCTGACAAGGTGCTCGGGAATCGATGCAGCAGACTTGCCAGTCCGAGGAGGTCGATCACATGCCCGGGCTCGATCACCCGCGTCGAGGCCGCCGCGCGGTGAAAGCCATAGAGCAGGTTCGCCTCGACGTGCATGTGTGGGAAGAGCAGATCGTCCTGAAAGACGTAGCCTAGCCGCCGTCGCTCGGGCGGCAAGTCGATGCCCCGGGCGTCGTCGAACAGCGTTTCGTCGTTGACGATGACGTGGCCGCGGCGCTGGCCGCCTACCCCCGCGAGCGCGTTGACCAGGCTGGTCTTGCCGGACCCGGAACGCCCGAATAATCCGACTACGGGCGCCTCGGCCTTGAACGACACCGCAAGGTCGAACGTTCCCAGCCGCTGTACGATGTCGACGTCGATCACGATTTTGAAGTGCGACGCGTGAGCCATTCGGATGCGACGAGCGCCGCGATCGAGAGCAGGACCGCGATCAGGCTCAGGCGGATGGCTTGCGCGTCGCCGCCAGGTGACTGCACGAACGTATAGATCGCCAGCGGCAGTGTCTCGGTCTCGCCGGGAATGTTTGACACGAAGGTGATCGTGGCGCCGAATTCGCCCAGGCTGCGCGCGAACGAAAGCACGACGCCGGTGATGAGACCCGGCAGCGCCAGCGGCAAGGTGATCGACAGAAACACCCAGATGCGCGAGCCGCCGAGCGTCCGCGCCACAGTTTCGAGTCGCGCGTCGATGGAGGAGATCGACAAGCGAATCGCGCGCACCATCAGCGGAAAACCCATGATCGCGGAGGCCAACGCGGCGCCCGTCCAGCGAAACGCAACGACGATCCCGAACCAGTCGTTCAACAGGGCGCCAAGAGGCCCTTGCTTGCCGAACAGGAGCAGCAGAGCGAAGCCGACGACGACGGGAGGAAGAACGAGCGGCAAGTGAACGAGGGCATCGAGCAAGGTCTTTCCTGGAAAATCAAACCGTGCCAGGACGTGCGCGACAAGGATCGCAACGGGAAGACTTAGCGCAACGCTGAAAAAGGCGACCTTGAGACTCAGAAGGATGATGCCCAGCTCGGTGTTGCTCATGCTCAGCATCGATCTACGGTGCCGGAGCGAAACCGTACCGCTCCCAGATCACGCGCGCCGAGGTGGAACGCAGATAGTCGATAAAGCGTTTGGCGGAGGGCGATCGGCTCGCTGCGACAATCGCCTCCGGATAGACGATAGCCGGATGCGAGCTCTCCGGAAACGTGTCGACGATTCGCACGTTTCGCTCGGCCAGCGCGTCGGTCGCGTAAACGATGCCCAGCGGGGCCTCGCCGCGCGACACCAGGGCCAGCGCGACGCGAACGTTCTCGGTCCGTGCGACCTGCCTCTCCACGCTTGCCCACACACCGAGTGTCTCCAGCGCCTGTTTCCCGTACTTTCCGGCGGGGACCGCGTCTGGATTGGCCATCGCGAGCTTGTCCGCACCCAGCGCGGCCGCGAGCCCGAAGTTGGGCCCGATCTTGAGCGTCGATCTGCTGCCGGCGGGCGCGATCAGCACGAGGCGATTGGAGAGGAGGTTGGCGCGGCTGCCTGGCGCGAGAAGCTTGCGAGCGTCGAGATAGTCCATCCACTCCAAGTCCGCGGAGATGAAGACATCCGCCGGAGCGCCCGCCTCGATCTGCTTCGCCAGGGCATTGCTGGCGCCGTACGAGACGACGATGGAAGTGCCGGTCTCGCCTTCGAATCTCCTGGCTTGCTCATCCAATGACTCCTTGAGGCTCGCTGCGGCGAACACGGTAAGGACGGCGGAGCTCCCCGCCGTGGCGCCCAAAACCAGGCCGACACCGACGATCGCTACTGCGACCGGTTTGATCCATTCGAACATGCTGAAAGGCGACCAGAGAGCTCTCGAGAAAGGCAATATATCTTCGTATATAACGATAGGCAAGCTCACGCGTCCCGCGGCTGCGGCGACGATTGCCGCCGGCGTGCTTGCAGATTTGCGGTACGATGGCGCCGCTGACAACGTCCGCCTGGCCATGGAATTCGCCTTTATCATCGATCCGCTTGCTTCGCTCAAGGCGTACAAAGACACGAGCGTGGCGATGATGCGCGCGCTGCAGACCCGTGGCGCGATGCTCTTTGTCCTCGAACCCGCCGATCTTTTCTGGACCGCGGCGGCGACTCAGGCCATGGTGCGGCCACTCACCGTGACCGACGACGATCATGAATGGTATCGCACAGGCGAGGCTCTGATTCGTCCACTGACATCATTCGACGCGGTCATGATGCGCAAGGACCCGCCCTTCGACATGGAATACGTCTATTCGACGTACCTGCTCGAGGCCGCGGAAAGCGAAGGCGCGCTCGTACTCAATCGTCCGCGCGCGGTACGCGATCACAACGAAAAATTGGCCATTGCCCGTTTTTCCGAGTTCACGGTGCCGACGCTGGTCACCCGGAATCCGGGGATGCTCGGCGCGTTCATCGATCAGCACAAGGATGTGATCCTGAAGCCGCTCGACGGAATGGGGGGCGCGTCGGTTTTCCGGGTACGCGTCGACGATCCGAACCGGAACGTGATCATCGAGACACTGGCGCAGTACGGTGCGCGGACGGTCATGGCACAGCGCTTTATCCCCGAGATCGTCGACGGCGACAAGCGCATCGTGCTGATCGACGGCAAGCCGGTCCCGCATGTTCTGGCGCGGATTCCCAAGCCGGGTGAGACCCGGGGCAATCTCGCAGCCGGCGGCCTTGGCGTCGCGCGCCCACTCACCGCACGTGATCGCGAGATCGCCGAAAGCGTCGGTCCCAGGCTTGCGGCCAAAGGACTGTTCGTGGTCGGGCTCGATGTCATAGGCGACTTCCTGACCGAGGTCAACGTCACCAGCCCTACCGGTTTCGTCGAAATCACTAAGCAGACCGGGTTCGACGTCGCGGACTGCTTTGCCGACGCCCTCGAGGCGCTCGTTCGAGGCAGGCCCCGCGCTCGCTGATCGCCGCGTGCGCCGGCAGCATCGAAGGCGCAGAGCGGAAGCTGGCGCAAGCACGTGCTAACATGATTACTGCTGGGAAATAGCGGGAAATAACGCGGAATAGCTGTTGGAGGACGGTAGTGCGATCCGGCGCTAAAGTCGGCTTTGGCGAAGGAAGACCGCACGTGCGCGCGGGCGCGCCGGTCCCGGGAGAGTCCATGATCGGCATTCTCATTGTCGCGCACGACACACTCGGAGAAAGCCTGATCCGCGCGGTGACACACGTGCTGGGAGCGCGTCCTCCCCAGTTCGAGACGCTCGGCGTTCGCGCCAGCGATGACCCCCTCGACCTGCTGCCGCGAGCGCGCGAGCTCGTGGCATCGCTCGACACCGGCGACGGCGTCCTCATCTTCTCCGACATCTATGGCGCGACGCCCAGCAATCTTGCGACAAAACTGCTGCAGCCCGGCCGCATCGAGGGCGTTGCCGGCGTCAATCTACCGATGCTGGTGCGTGCGTTCACCTATCGAAGCAGAGGCATGGACACCATGATCAAGAAGGCCATCAGCGGCGGTTGCGACGGCGTACTCCACGTCGGGACGGACCCGGTCTATGCAACAACGAGAGATTGAAATCGTCAACAAGCTGGGTCTGCACGCACGCGCGTCGGCCAAGCTCACACAACTCGCCGCCAAGTATCAGTGCGACGTTTCACTGGCGCGCAGCGGCCGTAAAGTCAACGCCAAGAGCATCATGGGCGTGATGATGCTTGCGGCCGGCAAGGGCAGTCGCATCACGCTGGAAACCGATGGTCCGGACGAAACCGAGGCGATGGATGCGATCGCGGTGCTGATCGGCGATTGTTTCGGCGAGGGGCAGTAACCCGGTGTAACGGCTGGCGATATTGCTTACAAACGTTTATCGCCCGCCGGGAACCAATGCAAGGAAACGGCAATCAATGAACCAGTGTTTGCCCTTGCATTCGATGGAAGTCTTTCTGTCGTTCCCGAGAGACACTCGAGCGCAGGCGAATACGCGGGAAAGTTGATTGGCCGCCAATTCGAAGCTGGATGTGTCAGCCCCATCGTTTTGAAGAACGCCATGCCCAGACCTTTCAGATCCGTCCTGCGTCAATGAGCTTCGTCTTGCACGGTATCGGAGTGACGGGCGGCATCGCCATCGGGCGCGCGCAGCTCGTTTCGCACGCCACGCTCGAAGTTGCTCATTACACCATCCGCGCCGACCAGGTACCGGCGGAAATCGCCCGGCTGACCCAGGCGATTCAAGCGGTGCAAAAAGAACTCGAGGGGCTGCATGGCGCGATGACTTCAGGCGACGCGCCGGCGGAGTTCGGCGCATTTCTCGACGTGCATTGGATGATCCTTACCGACCCGACGATCTCCGAGACGCCCAAGCGGATGATCGCCGAGCTGCACTGCAACGCAGAGTGGGCCCTCACCCAGCAGATGGCGGTCCTGGTCGAGCAGTTCGACACGATCGAGGATCCATATCTGCGCGAGCGGCGCGCCGATGTGGTGCAGGTGGTCGAGCGCGTGCTCAAGGTTTTGCTGGGCAAGCCAGGAGCCATGCGCGCGTCCAACGCCGAGGAACAGACCATTCTCGTCGCGCACGATCTGTCGCCTGCCGATGTCATCCAGTTCAAGACTCACCACTTCGCCGCCTTCCTGACCGATCTCGGCGGCGTTACCTCGCATACGGCGATCGTCGCCCGGAGTCTCAACGTGCCCGCCGTGGTCGCGACCCACAATGCGCGCGCGCTGATACGCGAGAACGAGCTTCTGATCGTCGACGGCGCCAAGAACGTCGTCATCGTCAATCCCGACCGATCGGTGCTCTCCGAATACCGGCTCAAGCAAGGCGAGTTCGAGATCGAGCGCAAGAAGCTCAAGCGGCTGAAGACGACGCGTCCGACCACGCTCGACGGGCTCGAAATCGAATTGTTCGCCAACATCGAGCTCCCGGCCGATCTTGCGCAGGCGCTGGAGAACGGCGCAACCGGCGTTGGGTTGTTTCGAAGCGAATTCCTGTTTCTCAATCGCCAGGGGCTGCCTTCCGAGGACGAGCAGTTCGAGGCGTACCGTCAGGTCGCTACCGGGATGGCGGGGAGACCGGTGACGGTGCGCACTTTCGATCTTGGCGCCGATAAACACAAGGAAGGACTCGACGGCCTTGTCCGAGTCGCGCCGAATCCGGCGCTCGGCTTGCGCGCTATCCGATTCTGTCTGGCCGAGCCGAGACTGTTCGTTACCCAGCTCAGGGCGATCCTGCGGGCGTCGCATTACGGCAACATCAATATCCTGGTACCGATGCTGGTCTCCGCAGCGGAAATCGATCAGACCCTGGCCATGATCGCGCGCGCCAAGGACAGCTTGCGCGAGCAAGGGGTGCCGTTCGACGCGGGCATCAAGGTTGGCGGGATGATCGAGATACCGGCGGCAGTGCTCGCCATCGGCACATTCACCCGGCGCCTCGACTTTCTGTCGATCGGCACCAACGATCTGATCCAATATACCCTGGCCGTCGATCGTGCCGACGACGCGGTGTCGCATCTTTACGATCCCTTGCATCCGGCGGTGCTGAAGCTGATTTCCATGGCCATCGCCACAGCCAACAAGGCCAATGTTCCCATTGCCGTTTGCGGCGAGATGGCCGGCGAGCTCCGGCTCACGCGCATGCTTCTGGGCATGGGCCTGCGCCACTTTTCCATGCATCCGGCCCATCTGCTCGAGATCAAGCGGCGTGTGCTGAGCAGCGACGCAGCCGCGTCGCGGCCGCTGGTCAATCGCATGCGCCGCTGCGACGATCCGGAGCGGGTCGCGGCGCTGCTCGACAGACTCAATGGTTGACCCGCGGCAATCGGGGGTTTCCTATCCGCGGCGCGTGGCCTTCCGCAGGCGCCCGCGGCTGCTCCGGTGCGGCTACTCCGGTTGACAAGGATCATGATGCGTCGTACCGTAACAGAGGCGCCGATTTGAGGATCAGGGTGCGACCAGAGGTCGCACCAGTATGGGGACGCTGCCTCTCCCTCCGGGCAACCGGTAGACTTAGAGCTATAAAACAGCAGCCCTCAGAGCGTTTGGCCGTGTGGCCAAACATGGTGTGGCGAAAGCCATTCCAGCAATTGTTCCATCGCTCCTCGTGAGCGAGACGGAACCGACTACTCGACTAGTCGTAGCCTACGGGCAGTGCATGGCTGGTAACGGCTGCGTGCGAAGCGCCCCGACGACGCCTCATCGATGGAGATACTCGTTCTCGCGAGGGGACGGGATGCGTTCGCGTGCTGCACGCGGACAAGGGGTCAGGCTGGGCAGTAGGGTCAACACAAGTGAATTGCTGATAAACACCGTTATCAAAGAAGGGCGAGAGCAGCGGAGTACGCCCTAACCAAAATGGTAAGTGGCCGGATGTCCCATTCCTGATTTGGGGCACGTCGACAAAAGTGCCACCGGTGGAAAGGCAAGACCTAACCTGTTCGTGTTGCTGGTATGGAACTGGGTAAGCCCGTATTTCCGCCCACGGTGTGGGCAAGCCGATCGCAAGAAAAGCCGATGGAACTGCGGGTAAAGGATGGTGGAGAAAGCGAACGCCGGGCTGTAATGGTCTGGATAGGGGTTTAAACGTTACCCCACGCGAAAGCGGGCCGACTTCCAACTGGTCTCTACCGGCAATTTGCCTGTAGAGTTTCGACGAATCTCCCCTGCGGGAAATGCATTGATCCCCGCAGGGGGAGAGATGCGTCTTCTTGTTGGGGTTCTCTTACGGAGACAGCAAGTGAGAATGCAGATCGACGACAGGAGCGTTGTCGTGCGACCCGTATCTGCGTCTTCGGCAGACCTGATCGAATGGCACGGTATCAACTGGGCCAGGGGAACGGGGATGTTCGGAACCTGCAGACGCGAATCGCCAAGGCAGTAGAAATATTGCCGGCCTAGCTCGCTAGGCTTGGTAAAGGCTCGAGCCGAGTGCGGGGAAACTCGCACGCTCGGTTCTAAGGGGGGGATGGCTCGGCAACGAGCTGTCCCTACCCGACTGCGACCTGAGAGTCGCGCACACCAGTGGGACGCTGCTTCCCCCCGGGTTACCGGTAGGCCCTAAAAGGCCGTAAAGATTGGCAGCCTCAGAGAGTATGGCCATCAGGCCGAAGAGTGGTGTGGCGAAAGCCACTACAGCAATTGTTCCATCGCTTTCACGAGCGAGAGGGAACCGACTACTCGACTAGTCGTAGCCTATGGGCAGTGCGTGACTGGTAACGGTTGCGTGCGAAGCGCCCGGATAATGCTTCATCCATGGATATTCCGGTTCTGCGAGGAATCGGTATGCGTTCGTTCGTTGCAAACGGACAAGGGGCTAGGCTGGACAGTACGGTCAACGCAAGTGAACTGCTGATAAACACCGTTATCAAAGCCGGGCGAAAGCAACGGAGTACGCCCGAACCAAAAGGTACGTGGCCGGTTGTCTCTTTCTGATACAGGGACACGTCGACACGAAGCGCCACCGGTGGAGAGGCAGGACCTAAGCTGTTCGTGTTGCTGGAGTGGAACTGGGTAAGCCCGTATTTCCGCCCACAGAATGCCGTGGGCAAGCCGATCGCAAGAGAAGCTGCCGGAGGTGCGGGTAAAGGATCGTGGAAAAAGCGAACGCCGGGCTGTAATGGTCCGGATAGGGGCTTGAACGTCGCCCCACGCGAAAGCGGGCTGACTTCCACGTGGTCTCTACGGGCAGTTTGCCTGTAGAAGTTTCGATGAATCTTCCCTGCGGGAAACGCAATATCCCCGCAGGGGGAGACTTGCGTCTTCTTGCTTGGGACTTCTCAAGGAGACAGCAAGTGAGCATGCAGTTCGACGACAGGAAATGTCTTGTCGA
>DATMNH010000136.1:0-2057 GCA_035568975.1 Casimicrobiaceae bacterium | reverse complement strand
TCCGTCACGACGGTCGGACGCCCGGCAACGCGTTCGAAGCCGAGCATCCGCTCCCACAGGCTGGCGTACTTGGGCTCGGCATGAGTCACGAGAAGCTGATAGCCCTTCATCGCGACGTGACGGAAGATGACGTCGCCGGTCCGCTTGAGAATGCGGATGTTGCGATAGGCCGGACGGAACCCCGTTCGCTCGATTTTGGCAAAATCGCGAAACCATCGAAGTCGCGTCGTGCCGATAGGCTCCCGTTTCGCATAAATGACGAAATGCGTGGCTTGATAGTCGTTGCCGTCGATAGTCTGGCTCACGCTCAGCCCGGTCTCCTCCATGAAGCAGATCGCACGGACCGCGATGGCGTGCATGAACTGCTCCGCGGTGGTGACCACCTGGATATCGATCTCGTTATCCGATCGCACGCTGTCGACGCGCACAGGATTCCGTCTCGCTTTTAACCCTCAGATGTGTAACGATGCCTACACGCGGGAGCGACAGGAAGCTAAGGTTTGAACCGCGGTTGTTCAGATATGAACGAGACCCTGCAACTCCACGCTGAGCTCCTGGCGTTCGCCTCAATCTGCAACGAAGCCGCGCGCCGCCACGGCGACGACTGGTACGCGATCGAGGGGCATATCAAGACGGTCCTCCATGCCATGCCGAAGGAACGGCGCGAACGTCTTGCCAGGGAGATGGACCGGGTCCTTCGCTATATCGCTCCCGATCGCGACGCCGAAACGCAGTGACGCTGCTGCGCGGCTCGGCCGCGCCATAGCCGCGCTCCATTCGTTTACCCGATCGGGATGACCTCGGCGGCTGTTTGACCCGCTGGCCGCGCCTGCGCCGGGGCTTCGGCTTGCTGGAAGCGCTTACTTCTTGCTCGCGCCGGACGCCCCGATCTGCGTCACCAATTTGACGATGTGCCGCCGCACCACCCGATCTTCAATCTGCATAAATCCTTTGGCGAGCGCGATGCCCTCGGGCGAGGAAAGGAGATCGGAAATCAGCGCGTAAGAGGTATCTTCGCGGCCTTTGGCGCCGGTCTCGGCCTTGGGGAGCCCTTCAAAGAAGAATTGCACCGGCACCTGCAGGACGTTGCAGGCCTGCTGCAGGCGGCTGGCGCTGACCCGATTGACGCCTTTCTCGTATTTTTGCACTTGCTGAAACGTCACCCCCAATTTGGTTGCGAACGCCTCCTGGCTCATTTGCAGCATCAGGCGGCGCATGCGCATGCGCTTGCCGACGTGCACGTCGGTCGCGTTCGGATGCTTGGTCATGCGTCGCCTCCCAGGGATCGATCGGTGCCCGTGCCTGATGTGGTCTGAGGTCGGCGGTATGGGAAAACCAAGAGCCAACTATACCGCAGCGGGTTCACGGTCGCCATTGACCGCGCGTCCGCGTCTGCGCGGTGGTCGGTCCGTCGATCGCGTCGTCAAGACCTCGCTCGCACCGGCCTCGGGGGATCAGGAGCCGCAGGCGGAACTTTCATTCCGCCTCAGATGGCCAAATATCTTGCCCTGATTTCTGTGTTGGCTTTGAGCCCGCCGATGGTATCGCGGTACACGATCTGCCCCTTGTCGATCACGGTGGCGTCGCTGGCGATGCCGAGGCAGAAGTGCATGTTCTGCTCGGCGATCAGGATGCTCGATCCGGCGTCGCGCAGGCGGTGCAAGACCTCGGCGATGCGCCGGACGACGATCGGCGCCAAGCCTTCGCTTGGCTCGTCCAAAAGCAGCACGATCGGATTGCCCATGAGGGTGCGCGCGATGGCGAGCATCTGCTGCTCGCCGCCGGAGAGGTGGCCGGCGTCGCGCTTGCGCAGCGGCAGCAGCACCGGAAACAGGTCGTAGATCCGCGCCAGGTTCCAGTAATCCTGGCCGTCGGGACCCTTTTTCGCCGCGATCTCCAGATTCTCCTCGACGCTATGCTCCGGGAACACCTGCCGGTCCTCCGGCACGAAGCCGACGCCGGCGCGTGCGATCAGGTGCGGCTTGCGGTCGTGGGTGTCGAGGCCGGTGACGGCGATGCGGCCGCGGCGCGGCGGGGCGAGCCCGGCGATGGCCTTG
>DATMNH010000135.1:0-36642 GCA_035568975.1 Casimicrobiaceae bacterium | reverse complement strand
GGCGTCCTTCGATGCGGAAATGGTCGGGGCGAGAGGAATTGAACCTCCGACCCCCTGCACCCCATGCAGGTGCGCTACCAGGCTGCGCTACGCCCCGACGTTGAGTCATAAATTATACCGGCTTCAGCCGCCGGACCCCAGGAGCTGGCGAATTTCTTCGATGACCTGCCGCAGTTGGTCAGACGAAAGTGCCGCGGCTCGTCGTACTGCCGGACCGCGCACGCGGCCGTCACCGGATTCCGGTGTGGAATCGAGCGTTTCCGTTTCCAGCCGATGCCGCGCGCCGTTGATGGTAAATCCCTGCTCGTAGAGCAGGTCGCGAATCCGCCGGATCAGCAGCACTTCGTGGTGCTGGTAGTAACGCCGATTGCCGCGTCGTTTAACGGGCTTTAGCTGCGTAAATTCCTGCTCCCAGTAGCGAAGCACGTGCGGTTTGACCGCGCACAGATCGCTGACTTCGCCGATGGTGAAGTAGCGTTTGGCGGGGATCGGCGGCAGTAGCTCGGCCTTATGCCTGTGCTCGGCCATGGTTCGCAGCTTCGACCATTGCCTTCAGTTTTTGGCTTGCATGAAACGTCACGACGCGTCGCGCGGTGATAGGAATCTCTTCGCCGGTCTTGGGATTGCGCCCCGGTCGCTGCGGTTTCTCTCGTAGCTGGAAGTTGCCGAAGCCGGACAACTTGACGCTGTCACCGGATTCCAGAGCGATGCGGATTTCCTCAAAAAACCGCTCGACCATGTCCTTGGCTTCGCGCTTGTTGAGACCGAGCTGCTCGAATAGCAGGTCGGCAAGTTCGGCTTTGGTGAGCGTCATGGGAATTCCCTACGGGCGTAATTACTTGCGTAGCTTACTTGACTACTTACTTGCGTATGGAGGCGTCGAATCGGTCTCTCAGGACGCCCAGCAAATCTGCCACGGTCGCGTCGATTTCGACGTCCGTCAAAGTACGTGCAGTATCTTGCATAAGCACCAGAATTGCAAGGCTTTTTTTACCGTCTTCTATGCCCGGGCCGCGGTAGACATCGAACAGTGCGATATGCTCGACATGGCTCGGGCTAGAGCGTCGCAGCGCGTCCAGGACCGCCTCCGCGGGGATGGTTTCGGCGACGACGACTGCAATGTCGCGCCGCACCGCCGGCAGGCGCGAGACCGCCTTTGCCGACGGCAGCGGATGTTCCGTCAGCGGCTCCTGGTCGAGCTCAAAGACGACCGGTGCCGCGCCGGCCAGATCGAATTCGCCCATGAGCCGAGGATGCAATTCACCGATCCAGCCCGCTTCCATATCGCCAATGAAGACGCGGGCCGACCGGCCGGGGTGCAAGGCCGGATGAGCCGCCGTTTCAGTGCGAACGGCCATCGGCCAGACGAGCGCTTCGACGTCGCCTTTCACGTCGAAAAAATCGACGTTTCGCTTAAGCGTTCCCCACTGCTCCGGAAGTGCGGGCCCGTACGCCAGGCCGCCGATGCGCAGCGGCTGCGAGTAGCGCTCGCCGTCGCGGAAAAAGCACCGGCCGGTCTCGAAAACCCGCACCCGCTCCTGCTTGCGATTCAGGTTCGTGCGCAGCGTTTCGATCAAGCCGTCGAGTAGCGTAGTGCGCATCACATCGAACTGGCTCGCGATCGGGTTCAACACTTTGATCGGATTGCCGTCCGGCAGCAGCGCGAGCTCCGACGCGGAGCTCACAAAGCTGAAGGTGATGACCTCCTGATAATCGCGGTCGACGAGCCGCTGGCGGAGGATTGACACCGGCCGAGTCGCCTCGCGCTCGGGCAACATGGTCTGGGTATGTCTGACCACCGGCGCTGGAATATTGTCGTATCCATATAGCCTCGCCGCTTCTTCGATGAAGTCCTCTTCGATCGCAAGATCGAAGCGAAACGATGGCGGCGTGACCACGAAGTCCGCGCCTTCTCGCGTCGGCTTGAGGCCGAGGCGGGTAAAGATGTCGGCCAGCGCAGCGTCGGGAATCGCCACGCCCAGAATGCGCGCCACGCGTCGTGGACGCACGCGGACCGGGTCGCGTCTCGGCATCGGGCCGCGGATGTCGATCATCGGAGCGGCTTCTCCGCCGCAAAGCTCAAGGATCAATTGCGTTGCGCGATCGACGGCACGATCGGCGTTGGCGAAGTCGACGCCACGCTCGAACCGGAACCCGGCATCCGTGGCAAAACCAAGGCGGCGGGCTTTGCCTTGAATGACCGCAGGACTCCAGAATGCGCCTTCGAGGAAGATGCTCGTCGTGTTGTCGCTGATGCCGCTATGCTCGCCGCCCATGATGCCGGCGAGGCCCAGCGGCTTTTTCTCATCGGCGACGAGCAGGAGATCGGGATCGAGCGCAAGCTGCTGACCATTCAAAAGCGTCAGTCTTTCGCCGGTCTTCGCGAAGCGCACGATCAGATCGCCTTCGAGCGCGCTGTCGTCGTAGGCATGCAGCGGCTGCCCGAGCTTCAGCATCACGTAGTTGGTAACGTCGACCACTGCCGAGATCGAGCGGATGCCACTGCGCTCGAGGCGCTGCGTCATCCACGTGGGCGAGGCTGCGGTTGCGTCGATACCGCTGATCACCCGGCCGCAGAAGCGCGGGCATGCTTCCGGGTCCTCCACCCGGACGCCGCGCGTCGACTTGGCAGTCGCAACGATCATCGGCGGCGGCGAATAACGCAGCGGCGACGCGGTGATGGCGGCGATTTCGCGCGCGAGCCCCAGCACCGACAGACAATCGGCGCGGTTGGGTGTGAGCTTGAACGTGAAGACGACATCGTCGAGATCGAGCGCATGGCGCACGTCCGTGCCGACTGGAATCTGCGGATCGAGGACGAGGAGGCCGGCGCTGTCGTCGGAGATGCCGAGCTCGCTCGCCGAGCAGAGCATTCCCTGCGATTCCACGCCGCGCATCGTAGTCTTGCGTATGTCCAGCCCGCCGGGAAGGGTAGCGCCCACGAGAGCGCAGGGCACGACCATGCCTGTCGCAACATTCGGCGCTCCGCAGACGATCGACAAGGGCTCGCCGGTGCCCGCGTCGACGCGACACACGGTGAGCCGATCGGCGTTTGGGTGGCGTTCGACCGACAGCACGCGCGCGGCCACCACGCCGCTGAACGCCGGTGCGGCCTTCGCGCGCTCTTCGACTTCCAGGCCAGCCATGGTCAGCGCGTGCGCGAGCGAGTCGCTGTCGATCGGAGGATCGACCAAGGTACGCAGCCAGTGTTCGGAGAACTTCATCTCGACAATACCTTGCGCCTACGCGAACTGCCGGAGGAATCTCAGGTCGTTTTCATAGAACAGGCGCAGATCGTTGACGCCGTAGCGCGGCATCGCGAGCCGGTCCGGCCCCATGCCGAAGGCGAAGCCCTGATAGCGCTCGGGATCGATTCCAACCGCGCGCAGCACGTTGGGATGAACCTGTCCCGCGCCGGAGATCTCGAGCCAGCCTTCACCGAAGGCAACATCGATTTCCGCCGACGGCTCGGTGAAGGGAAAAAAAGATGGCCGGAAGCGGACCTTCAGATCGTCGCGCTCGAAGAACCGCCGAAGAAACTCGGTGAACACTCCCTTGAGATCGGCGAAGGTAACGTCCTCGTCGATCCACAGCCCTTCGACCTGGTGAAACATCGGTGAATGTGTCGCATCGCTGTCCACGCGGTAGACGCGTCCCGGGGCGATGATCTTGATCGGCGGCGCGTGCGTTTCCATGTATCGCACCTGCACCGGCGAAGTATGCGTGCGCAGCACCATGCCGCCTTCGACATAGAAGGTGTCGTGCATCGAGCGGGCGGGGTGGTCTTCCGGCGTGTTGAGCGCGGTGAAATTGTGGAAGTCGTCCTCGATTTCCTGTCCCTCGGCAACGGTGAAGCCGAGCGAGTGGAACAGCGTCTCGATGCGTTCGATCGTGCGGGTGATCGGGTGAAGCCCGCCGACCCCGGCGCCGCGTCCAGGTAGCGAGACATCGAGCGATTCCGCGGCAAGCTGGTGGGAAAGCTTCGCTTCGGCGAGCGCGTCACGGCGACGGCCGAGCGCCGCCTCGAGCTCGGACTTGGCCTGATTGATCCGCGCTCCGGCGGCGGGCCGCTCGGCGGCGGAAAGCTTGCCCAAGGCTTTCAGCGACTCCGTCAACTGGCCGCTCTTGCCCAGATATTTCGCCTTGCAGTTTTCGAGCGCTGCGGAATCGTTGCACGCTGCAAACTCGGCGAGGGCGGACGCGACAATGTGCTCGAGCTTGTCCATGGCCGAAGGAGAGGATGAGGATAAACAAGGACAAAAAAAGGGAGGCGCTCATCGCCTCCCTTTTTGATGTCCGGCTTTCAGGCTAGAGAGGCTTTGGCTTGCTCCGCGATCTTTCCGAAAGCCGCTCTGTCGTGAACGGCAAGATCGGCGAGTACCTTGCGGTCGATGTCGATCGATGCTTTTTTCAGACCGTTCATGAATGTGCTGTAGCTCATACCCAATTCACGCACCGCAGCGTTGATGCGCGCAATCCACAACGCCCGGAACTCACGCTTTTTCTGACGGCGGTCGCGATATTGATACTGCCCCGCCTTCATCACCGCTTCTTTGGCGATGCGATAGACGTTGCTGCGACGGCCGCGATAACCCTTAGATTGGGCAAGAACCTTTTTGTGCCGCGCTTTCGCGGTGACTCCACGCTTTACTCTGGGCATGGTCGGCCTCCGCTACGCGTACGGCAGCATGGCTTTAACCGAGTCCGCGTTGGTGCTATGGACGCTGGTTGAGCCGCGAAGCTGGCGCTTGCTCTTGGTCGACTTCTTGGTAAGGATATGGCGCTTGAACGCCTGCGAGCGCTTGAGGCTGCCGCTTCCGCGCACGCGGAAGCGCTTCTTGGCGCCGCTCTTGGTTTTCATTTTCGGCATGACACATTCCCTTCACTTTCCTATTTGCTGCCCACAGCGGTGCTCTCCGGAGGAGAGGCTTTTTGGCTTTCGCCTTTACCGGCCTCGGGCTTATGCGGGTGATGCTTCGTTACGGTTGCTTTTTTCGGGGCCAACAGCATCACCATTTGCCGGCCCTCGAGCCTCGGAAACTGCTCAACTATGCTATGCGGCTCCAGGTCGCCGCGGATACGCTCCAGCAACCGGATGCCGAATTCCTGATGCGCCATTTCCCGCCCGCGAAAGCGCAGCGTGACCTTGGCTTTGTCGCCTTCGCCGAGGAATCGGATCAGATTCCGCAGCTTAATCTTGTAATCGCCCTCGTCGGTACCCGGCCGGAATTTGACTTCCTTGACCTGGATCTGCTTGAGCTTGAGCCTCGCCTCGTGCTGACGCTTGGCCTCGCGATACTTGAACTTGCCGAAATCCATGATCCGGCAAACCGGTGGCTCGGCCAGGGGGGCAATCTCCACCAGATCGAGTTCCGCGGCTTCAGCCTGTGCGATTGCATCCGCAATCGCCACGATGCCAAGTTGCTCACCTTCCACGCCTACCAAGCGAATTTCGGGAGCATTGATCTCACCGTTGATTCGCTGCGCTCTGTCTTGGGCTATCTTGTATTCTCCCTAAGGACAAAAGTTCGGCCGTGCCGCCCGCCGCCCATCGTAATGCCCGCCATCTTAAGGGCGAGACGCCGCCTCGGTTTGGAGGCGATCGATGAAGGCATCCAGAGGCATCGCCCCCAGATCCTCGCCGGCGCGGGTCCGCACGGCCACCTGTTGAGTCTGCAACTCCTTGTCGCCCAGAATCACCTGATACGGCAATTTTTGCAGGCTATGTTCTCGAATTTTATAGGTAATTTTCTCGTTACGCAAATCGGCGATTGCCCTGAAGCCGGCGCTCTTGAGGCGGTCCGTGACTGCCCGGGCATAGTCCGTCTGACGGTCGGTAATCGTCAGGACAACCACTTGATGCGGCGAGAGCCATAGCGGCAGCGCGCCGGCGTAGTGCTCGATCAGAATGGCGATAAACCGCTCGAGCGACCCGACGATGGCCCGATGCAGCATGACCGGCACTTTGCGGGTGTTGTCCTCGGCGACATATTCGGCGGAAAGCTGCGCCGGCATGGAGTAGTCGACCTGCATGGTGCCGCACTGCCAGGAGCGGCCCAGCGAGTCCTTGAGGTGGTACTCGATCTTCGGACCGTAGAAGGCGCCTTCTCCGGGGAGCTCGACCCATTCCACGGCGCAAGCCTTGAGCGCCTCGCGCAGCGCATTCTCGGCGCGGTCCCAGGTTTCATCCGTGCCGAGCCGTTTGTCCGGGCGCAGCGCGAGCTTGATGGCGATATCGGTGAAGCCGAAGTAACGGTAGACGTCGAGCGCGAGACGGTTGAACGCCGTGCACTCCGACTGGATCTGCTCCTCGCTGCAGAAGATGTGGCCGTCGTCCTGAGTGAAGGCGCGCACGCGCATCACGCCGTGCAATGCGCCGGACGGCTCATTGCGGTGACAGGAGCCGAACTCGCCATAGCGCAACGGCAGATCGCGGTAACTCCTCATATCGGAGTTGAACACCAGGACGTGGCCCGGGCAGTTCATGGGCTTGATCGCAAATTCGCGCTTCTCCGATTCGGTGAAGAACATGCTCTCTTTGTAATTCTCCCAGTGGCCCGATCGCTCCCATAGCGATCGATCGAGGATCATCGGGCATTTTATTTCCTGGTAACCGTTGGCCTGGTACACACGGCGCATGGTCTGCTCGACCTGCTGCCAGATCGTCCATCCCTTCGGATGCCAGAACACCATGCCGGGGGCCTCGTCCTGCAGGTGGAATAGATCGAGCGTGCGGCCAAGCTTGCGGTGGTCGCGCTTCTCGGCCTCTTCGAGTCGATGCAGGTAGAGCTCGAGATCGTCTTTTTTGGCCCAGGCGGTGCCGTAGATCCGCTGCAGCATTTCGTTCCGCGAGTCGCCGCGCCAATAGGCTCCCGCCAGCTTGGTGAGCTTGAACACCTTGAGCTTGCCGGTGGACGGCACGTGCGGGCCGCGGCACAGGTCGATGAATGTGCCTTCGCTGTAGAGCGAGATGTCTTCATTCGACGGAATCGAGGCGATGATCTCGGCCTTGTAGTGCTCGCCCATGGACTCGAAGAACTTCACCGCCTCGTCGCGCGGCATGAGCCTTCGCGTGACCGGCTCGTCTTTTTCGGCAAGCTCGGTCATTCGCTGCTCGATCGCCGCGAGGTCCTCCGGGGTGAACGGCCGCTTGTAGGAAAAATCGTAATAGAAGCCGTCTTCGATCACCGGGCCGATGGTCACCTGTGCGTCGGGAAACAACTCCTTCACCGCGTAAGCGAGCAGGTGCGCGGTGGAGTGGCGCAGCACTTCGAGGCCCTCCGGGTCCTTGTCGGTGACGATCGCAAGACTCGCGTCCCGGTCGATCACGAAGGAGGTATCGACGAGCTTGCCGTCGATCCTGCCGGCCAGCGCTGCCTTCGCAAGCCCTGGCCCGATCGCCGAGGCGACCTCGGCCACAGTGACCGGCGCGTCGAAGTGCTTGACAGCGCCGTCGGGTAGTCGGACATCAGGCATGGTGCGTTCTCCGATTGCAAAAAAAAGTGCGGACGAGCCGCACTTTTTCCGTATCTTTCGCGGGACAGCCGCGTGCGAACTCGAGGATCGTCAGTCGTTCTCCAAACGCGTTCGCGGTGTCATAACCATGTCTTTCCTTGGCAACAATGAGTGTTCGCAAGCCTGCACAAAGGGTGGTAGGCGCGATTGGACTCGAACCAACGACCCCCACCATGTCAAGGTGGTGCTCTAACCAGCTGAGCTACGCGCCTAAGAGTTCGAATTATACCGGACTTGCCGTAAGCGCAAGAGGGGACGAACGATATCCGCGTCTTCCCGCGACGCGACTCACCGCGGCGGCTGATCGCGGCTCCGCCTCCAGCAGGAGGTGCTCAAGTGGTTCGATGTCTGGGGTGACGTGGTGGGCCCGTCGAAGCCGCGGGTGAGCCGTTGGCGTGATCGCAATCGACCCCGGAGCCGAGGGGCGAGGTGTTCCGAACCGGTCATTGAAACCGACGGAGGCGGCCGGTCAAAATCGCTGCGGCATTACGGCGCTGTGCTCTTCGACTTGTTTCCAGCGTGTCGCTTTGCGGAGACAGTTGTGGGTGTGATCCTTTAAGCGTAGGTTGAAAATTTCGTTGGCAACCCAACTAGCTTCGCTCCAAACAACAGTGTCTACCGGCGCTCGTCTCTTACGGGGAAGCAATTAAACAAACCAATGTACCGCGTTATTTGGAACGAGAAATTCTGAATGAAACACGTTCGCGGTGACCTGTTGTGTTGCCTCTCCATGTTGCTGCTCGCGGCTTGTGGAGGTGGAGGAGGGTCAAACACGCCTCCTCAGGTTCCTATGACCGTGGTGACCGTGACGCCGGCAATGGCGAATGTGATGGTGGGTCAGCAAATACAGCTGGGCGCGACAACCGCGGACGCAATGGGGAATGTGCTGACAGGACGTGTGGTGACTTGGGCGAGCAGCAACACAGCAGTAGCCACGGTAAGCTCGACGGGACTGGTGATGGCGCTTGCGTTGGGCCAAGCAACAATCACTGCGACCAGTGAGGGGCAGAGTGGCACGGTTGCGCTCACGACCACCACGGGACTCGCGTTTGCGATGGTAAGCGCTGGTAGCAGGCACACCTGCGGCGTGACCCCAAGCGGCGTCGCATACTGCTGGGGCGACAATAGCTCCGGCCAACTCGGCAACGGCACGACGACCAACAGCGCGACACCCGTACCTGTCTCGGGCGCGCTCAGCTTTGCGACGGTAAGCGCGGGTGGCAACCACACCTGCGGTGCAACCCCCGACGGCCCGGGCGCCACCGGCCGTGTCCCCTACTGCTGGGGCGACAACAGCTCCGGCCAGCTCGGCAACGGCACAATGACCAACACGACGACTCCCGTGCCTGTCGCGGGCGCACTCGCCTTAGTGACCGTGAGTGCGGGCGGTCGTCATACTTGCGGTGCGACCCGCCCCTCTGGCTGGGTGTTCTGCTGGGGCGACAACAGCTCCGGCCAGCTCGGCAACGGTACCTTGACCAACAGTTCAGTCCCCGTCGCCATCTCGGCGACGGCGAGCGAGCCCGGCTGGAGTGGTATCTTGAGCGCGGGTAGCAACCACACGTGCGCCGCCGCCGTTACAAGTGGCTTCACTTTCTTCTACGTGCCGTACTGCTGGGGCGACAACAGCTCCGGCCAGCTCGGCAACAACACGACGACAAGCAGCGCGGCACCAGTGAAGGTATTTGGTAACCCCCAACTGCAGGTCAGCGCGGGCACGCTTTACAGCTGCGGCTCGCTCATAGCGTCGAACTCGGTCGTGTCCTGTTGGGGAAATAACGGCGCCGGCCAACTCGGCAACGGCACGATGACGAACAGCGCGACACCCGTGAGCACATTAAGCGGACTCATCTTCGCGTCGGTGAGCACGGGCGCCCTTCACGCTTGTGGCCCCGTCAACAGTTCCGCCAACGGGACGGTGTTTTCCTACGCGTATTGCTGGGGCGACAACAGCTCCGGTCAGCTCGGCAACGGCACAACGACCAACAGTGCCATGCCCATCGTTGTTGCAGGCGGCCTCAACTTCGCGGCGGTGAGCGCGGGCGGGCGTCACACTTGCGGTGTGACTGGTCACAACCTGCCCAGTCCGACGGCGGGCGGCGCGGTGTACTGCTGGGGCGATAATACTTTCGGCCAGCTGGGCAACAGTTGGACGACGAGCAGCCCTGTGCCCGTCAACGTTGCTGGGCAGCCGTAAGCGAACACGCTCCAACCAAACTTGGACACGCCGATTGTGGAGATGCGCCGGCTCAGGTACATCACCAAATTAGATCATCGACGAATCGAGGTCCAACCATACAATAGATCCAGGCGACGACTTATCGCCCGCCGGTAATGCGCTAGCGGCGGATAAACCAAATGACAAGCGACAAGACGATGGAGATGACCACGCAGGTCGTGCTCGGAAAGTAGAAAATGCCGCTCTCTGTTTCGATGCGAATGTCTCCCGGTAAGCGTCCGAGACCGAGTCTGGAGAGCCATGGCCATAGCAGCCCAACTAGTATGAGAACCGCCCCGACGGCGATTAAAATCCGTTGCATGCTTGATCGTCCGCGCCGAATTCTGCTCTTGGCCACGCTGTTCTGGCTACCAGCCACGTTTACACTGGCGTTGGCTGCTGACCCATTCAACTTCCAGCCGACTGCCCTCAAGGGGCCTGACTGCATTACCGATGCGTCACTCTCGCTCTTCTCGGAAAACGTCCAACCTGCAGAGCCACCGCATCCAACGCTGCCGATCGGCCGCTACTATATGATCGTTCGCTACCTCGGCGCCGCTTCGATCAGCGCACCTGCGGCCTCGGATTTCGGCCACTTTCCGCAATCGTACCCGTGGCCGCCATATCGGGGAATGGCGCTGACGGGATTGAGCGTGCCCGACCCAAAAGAAGCGTGGCAGCGCGCGAGCCACGCCGATGCAACGCCGGACGATTCATCTGCGTTTCAGTTGCATTGCTACGACGCCGGATCGTTCATTAACACATGGACGTTTCCCGACGATTTGTCGATCTCCGGTGGTGGCCCGCATTCGATCTATGGTTACAGTTTCTACGATGCGCAGACGCCGCTGATTTATGACGGCAACCCGGGGACTGATTTCGTCCTGCAGGCAAGCGTCGAAATTCCTTGGTTCGCCGCGTGGCCCGACGCGATGGCGCCAGCTGGTGTCGAACCCATCGGACAAGTCAACTTGTTCGCTTATTTCCGCGACCGCCAAAGCGGCAAGACCTTTGCACTGCTGCTGGCGCTCTTTGACAACCGGTACGCGTCAAATCCGACTTATCCTTCATTCGTCACCCATGATGGAGCGACGCCCTTCGTCTCCATGCCGATCAACGCAAGCGGCAGGTATGCGACGTTATCCCCTTATTCCTGGACCTATACAGGCAGTGTGTGGACCGGGCTGCGGTTTTTTCGCGTTCATGTGACGCAGGCCAACTTCCGTCAGGCGCTGGGAGACATCAATGCGTATTGCCAGGCACATGCCGCGCAGCGCTACTGTGGCCCCTCGATCGCAACAGGCAACGCGTACAGTCCCTCGGTGACTGACTACGAGATCACCGACTTTGGCGTCATCCACGAAATCTCGCGTGGTGGGCCCCACGGCAATCTCAGCACGGCCGTTCACATCTACGATTTGGGTGCCTGGAATTTCCGGTAGCGCAACAGGCCGCTTACAGCCCACCGACGTCAACAACGCTTGGTACTCTCAGCCGTGCAACACTCGCAACACCCCCACCATGATCGGCTGATGAACCATATACACGAGCAGACTATGCCGTCCGAGCCAGGTCAGCCATTTCGGTGAGGCACGGGAGATCCGACGCAGGGCGTGCATGCGACGCTCCAGCAGCCACCAGCCGATGCTGATTCCGACCAGCACGACACCAAACCAGGGCAGGAGCGGCACGTAATCTTCGGTTGCCGGGCGGTGGGTCATCAATCCTATCCAGTTGAGCCACGGCAAATCGAACAGCGGCACCCCGATCGCGACGCCAACGACGATCGCGACGATACCGACAATCAATGCCGCTCGTGGAAATCGCACCAGCGGCCAGCCGAGGATCGACGACACGACGATGCAGTGGAGGATGCCGAAGGTTATGAAAGTCTTCGGAAAGGTGACGTAGCTGCCGGCAGTGACCAGCAGCGCGCACGCGCCGACCAGCGCGATCCGGCGCCAGAACCGCCTCGGCGAAATTCCTGCGCGATGGGCCAGGAAGAGACTGACACCGACCAGAAGGAGGAAGCTGCTGACGATCAGATCGCGAAAGCCGAGCCAGAAACGGTCGTGATTGAAGTCGGCGCTGATGATATGAAACCAGTTCAGATCGAATGCCGCGTGGTAGACGACCATCGTGCAAATCGCCGCCCCGCGCATCGCGTCGATGGCGCGGATTCGTGTCAAGGGCTCGCTTGCGATGCTCACGGCGCTCGCGGCGGGCGCGGTTGTCGCGGCCGGGGCAGCAATGCGACGGCCGGCGTTGCCGCTCGAGACGCTGCCCGTTTTGCCGCTTCCTGACCGACCGCGATTGCGCTGTCGCCGGCTCATTGTCCGGGCGCCTGCCACGAAACGCGAAAAGCGCCGGAATCGTCCTTCGGTCCCAGCAGCGACAATGCGGCGGTGATCGCACTCGAGCGTTCGGCATCGACACCGGCGCGCGGCTTCAATCGAGCTTCCACGCGCGCAGCTCCGGTCGCGGCGAGGATTACCGTGCCGGTGATCTCGATGTCGCCTCCGGTGTTGGACAGCGCGCCCTTGATCTCGCCGCCGTTGGCGACACCCTCGAGGCGAACGTCGCCAAGCGTAATACGGACCTCAGGCCGCGGGCCGGGCACGCTCGCACCTTGCCAGCGGGCGGTGAACCCACCCTCGAACATTCCCCGATGCATCGTGAAAGCATCTGCGCGGAGATCCACGATGCCGCCGGCGGCGGTGACAGCGGCGGGCGCATCGATCGCGCGCAGCAACGCCTCCGCAGGAAAGGCGATGGCAAACCGCCGCACCGCGAAATCATCTGCGCCCAAATCGAACGTGGCCTGCGACGATTCCATCGGGTTTCCCATCGGGTCGCGGCCGATGGTTCCGCTCAAACGCGAGCGCAGAAGTGGTAACAGGTCGACACGCCACTGTACGGGGACCCGCGCGGCATACGGCAAGAGGATCAACGCGCCGGAGCCGTTCCAGACTGTTCCGGCAGCATCGGCAACGCGCATTCGTCCGCCGGTGAGCAAATCGAGCCGCCGGTCGACCAGCGTCGCCGGCGCCTCGACCGCGATGGCTGCCGCCAGCAGGCACGCGGCGGCCGCGACCACGAGCAGCGACCGCATGGTCAGCGAGGAGACGACAATGTCATTTCGGCGCGCACCTGGCTCGGCTCGACCCGCGCCGCGGCGGTAAGGTCCACCGCACTCAACCGGGCGTCGCGTTGCAGCGCTTCGAGCAAGCTCGCCAGGGCGTCGAACGACACCGCGTCGAGCGTGACCCGCAAGCGCTGATCGTCGCCGCGGTCGATGGCGGTGGCCTTGAGGCCTTGCCGCGCCAACGCCGATTCGACGTCGGCGCGCGCGTCGCGCGGCGATGGCTCGACCGTGCTTCGCGCAAGCGCGGCGATCTCATCGGCCTGGCGCCGTGCCATCGCAAGCGATGCACGCTGTTCGACCAGACGCCGCTCGAGCCGCTCGGTGTCGCGCGTCAACGGTTGCCAGATCAGCGCCCACGCAGCAAGGGCAACGGCCATGCTGCCGGCAACGAGCCAGGCAGAACGTTCGGCCGGCGATCGGAGCTGCCACCATTGCCGCCCCTGGATCAGGCGTGTTTCGCTCGGTGGCCGAACGGTCGTTGCCATCAGTCGAGTCCGATCCGCAGTCGCGCACCGTTCGCGGTCGGCACCGCGATCGCGACCAGTCCCTGTTGCTGCAATTCGCGTTGAAGGCGCGTGGTCTGCGCCGGATCGAGCTTTTGCAACTCGAAGACGACGTGCCCATCGGCGTAGTGCAGAGAGCGGACGGCGCCAGCGGGGATTGTCGACATCGCGGGCGCGGCACGCGCCAGCAGCGGAAGCAGATCATTGCTGGCGGCGAGCCCCGCGCGATGCCGAAGCTCACCATGGCGGCGCGCGATGGCGACGGTGGGTGGCACTCCCGCGCCAGCGCTGCCAACAGACTCTCCCACTGCAACCTGCGCCAGCGCCGACATCTCGCGGTCCACCGCGCCAAGTTGCCACTGCAGCGAAAGCCACTCGCCTGCGCCCGCGAGCACGTAAATGGCAAGTGCTGCACCGAGAATCCACAGCGCCGGCCGAAACAGGCGCACTACGTCCGTCCTGGGTGCCGCGCTGCCAGTATCGAATGCGCCGACCTGAAGGTCGATCGCGGTGTCGAACGCCGCCGCCTCCGCGCCGGACCAGTGCCACGGAGGGCCGGTGGTAAATTCGACACCGGTTTGCGCGCGGGCGCGCTCGAGCAGGGCCTGGTCGACACCCGCTACGTTGACTCGAACGAGCGGTGGCCGACGGCCGCTACCGGCAAGCGCAAGCGCGAGCTCCTCCGGCAGACCTGCCCCATGTGACGGTCCGACCGAGATGCTCGAGCCGCCGTCGATCCGCACAAAGCCGGCGTGCTCGAGTGACTCGGCACACCAGCACCAGCCGCCTGCGGGCGGCGTTGCGAGGTCGCTTTCCAGCAAGACACGCTGCCAGCGGATGGCGCAACGTTTCGACGCCGCTTGAAACGCGCGTATCCACGCCGCGCCGACGATGGCGACACGAAGCGAGCCGTCGGCCGCTTGCCTTCCCGGCGCGACGTGGCTGTCCTCGGGTGCGCCGGCGAGCTGGTCTTCGAGCGCGAAACTGGCCGCGGATTGCACGCGCGGCGGTGGCAGTGGGGGCAGCTTGACGGTGGCCAGACGCCCGTGTGCCGCAGCGATCACGGCCTCCCGGCTGTCGGCGGACGGCCAGCCCGCGATCGGCGCGCGGCCACGGCGAACCACGCGATTCGCGTCGTCGAACAATGCCCACTCCGTCTCACGCGCCGGATCGGGCGGAAATTCGAGATAGACGCGCAGTGTGCTCATGGCGGAAGCGGCGATACGAACGAGCCGGGAGGAACCGGTGCGAGCGGGTGAAGGGCTAGAACGGCGGTAATTGTACGCGACCCCCGATCGTACTCATCGCCGCGCCTGCCACTCACTCCACGATCTGCCATACGACGATCGGCCATTCGCCCGCGATCGAAGAGCGCTTGAGCAGCGCACGGGCGCGAGCCAGGGTGTCGCCCTGTCGCGCTTCGATCGAAACTTCGAACCAGTCGCTCTTCACGTCCAGCAATGACTCGTCGGACACCATGTCCGGACGCGGCAGGCGTGTTTTGAAGTCGGCGATGGTCGCGAAAGGTGTTTTTTCCCGTGACGTGACGAGCAACGTGGCCGCCGCCGCGTCGAGGCCGCCCACGATTGCGGCAAGCACTTCCGCCGGCGCCGTGTTGACGTTGACCGCGGTCGGCGCGTCGAGCGCCGCGACGAAGGGTCGCACCCGGGCCATCGACGCGGGGCCGACGTCGCGCACGAGGAGCAGCTCGCCGACGCGAAGAACCGGCGCGTTGGCGGCGAGAGTCGCGATCGGTTGCGCGAGATACCACGCATCCTCGGCGCCGCCGGGATCGCTGGTCTTATCGTCGGCGTCGACCCAGTCGCCGATTGCGTTGACCAGACTTACCGGCAGCGCGAGCGCGGCGAACAGGCGCTGCAGGGCGGCACGCGTCGATGCGGCCGCCGTCGAGGTCGTCGTCAGATTGTTGACATTGATGCGGCCCTGAGCGTCGACGATGTAGCCGCCGATCGAGCCGTTTTCGATCGGCATTGCCGGCAGCCTCAGCGCCCACGGCTGGCCCAAATGTACGATGGTTCCTGCCGGAGCGTTCTCGAACACGATCTGCCGCGTCCATTGCACGCCAGCCATCGCCAACGCCTGCGCCTGGACCTGATCGCGGCGATGTTGGTGCTCTCCGATCCAGCGCTGCTGTTGCCAAAGCAGCGTTGCGGCAATGGTGGCGGCGAACGCCGCGAGCAACATGGCCATGACGACGGCGGCGCCACGCGATCTCGATCCGCAAGAAGCGTCGGAATGCAGGATCATTGTCGCAGCGCGAGCCATCGTTCGATCGTTTCGCCGGAAGATAGCGTCAGCTGTACGCGAACCGCGCGCGGCAAGTCGGCATCGCCTGCGATGGGCCAGCTTTCGACCCATGCGTTGTCGCGAGCCAGATAAGTCAATCGGAAGTGCGCGACGTCGGTAAGCAACACGTAGCTCGTAGCTGGCGCGTCTTGCGGCCGGTCGTAGCTCGGCCAATACAGCACTTCGACGGCGCCGTTACGCAAGCGATAGCCGAGTCGCTGGCCTGCGCTTCCCGGCTCTATATTGAATTCCGGACCGGCTCGCGAAAATGCGAGCGCACTGTCGCCGCCGTCGCCTCCGGAATCGGTAATGAAACCGAGCCATGGCGCCTCGCGCACGGCCCCGGATCGTGCTGGGCGCGGAACGGCCTGCCGCATGTCGCCTTCGAGTCGCGCGAAGAAGAGGTCCAGCGTTCGCCATCGCGTCGCCTCGGCTGCGAGGCGCGTCTCGGCGTCGGAAAGCGCGGCCAGCGCGCGATAACCGAGCAGCGCGATCACCGCGACGATCGCCACCGCAATCAGCACCTCGAGCAAGGTGAATCCACGCCGCTTTGTGTCGACGGGCATCATCGCCGGGCCGATTGAGCCACGTAGCCCACCAGATGCGCGAGAACATAATCCGGGGTGGATGGGTCCGCCACGTTGATCTCGATTTTTCGGAACGCTGGATTGGGCGTGCTGGATACCGTTACGCGCCACGAAAAGGCAGCGCCGCCTTGCGCGTCGGTACCGCTGCGCTCGCCCACCGCAGGTGCCGGCTGCTCGAGCTGCGCCGCGGCGAGCCGGTTCTGCGCTACCCAAAGGGCGAGCGTGCGCGCCTTCAGCGCAGTGGCGCTGTCGGCGCTCTGCGCCACGCTGCGAAAACCAGCGGCCAGTGCCACGGCCAGGATCGCCAGCGCGACCAGGACCTCGACCAAGGTGAATCCCTGACGGCGTCCTAGCGAAGCGATGGCGCCGACACCGTGACCCGATTGATCGGATCGGAGAAAAGCAGGAGGTGCCATTCCGCCGTGGCAAGCTCGATGACAAAGGGTTCGTTCCGGCCGCTGGCACGCAAGGGGACGATGGCGTCGGCCGCGACCGCTTGCGCGGCGTAGGCGCGCACGGCCGCAGCAAACGAGGCGGGCAGCGCATGCGCCGCCAGCACGTCATCGCCGGAAACAGCACTCCAGTCGTCGCCGCTATTCGCGCCCCGCCGCCAGAAACGATAGCTGCTCCCGGCTGCCGACACACCGAGCGTTTCGTTGTGCCATTGCGCGAGAAGCGCGGCGTGCTCGATCGCCGCACCAAGGCGCCGGCCCTCGCGTTCGAGCTCTGCGCGCGGATCGTTGTCGAAGCGCGCGTAGACCAGCGCCGCGGCGAGGCCGATAACGATCAGCACGACCAGCACTTCCGCCAGGGTGAACCCCGCCACCTGACCTGGCGCGAGCAGGCTCCTGACGCTCACGTCGCGCGTTAACCGCGAGCGCGTCCGGGCTAGAGGTCCCACGAGCCGACGTCGGCATCGACGCCGGTGCCGCCGGGCGCTCCGTCGGCGCCGAAACTGAACACGTCGATTTCGCCGCGCAGGCCGGGGTTTAGGTACTGGTATGGATTGCCCCACGGATCCTTGGGCAGCCGATCGAGATATCCGCTCGGTTTCCAGTTCGGCGGCAGCGGCAGCGAGGTGGGCCTGCTCACCAATGCTGCGAGTCCCTGCTCGCCGGTCGGATAGCGCCCGTTATCGAGCCGATAGAGTTTAAGTGCCTGCAAAATCGCCGCGATATCGTTCTTGGCGGCGATTACGCGGGCCTCGTCGGGCCTCTCCAGCACCCGTGGCACGACCAGCGCCGCAAGTATCCCGAGGATGACGATGACCACCAGGATCTCGACCAGCGTGAAACCGAGTGCGCGAGGTCTCTGCTTGAAGCGCAATTTGCGATTTGGTACGAGGCGGTGCGGCAACAACAACGGTGGACGCATGCACCCATTATAATCGCTCGCGTGCGATCGCTTGCGCCGGGTTCGTCACGGCGAATTTCCACTTTTCAGGTGCAGCTCAAATGCGTCGGTTGGCGTGGTGTTTTGTGTTGCTGCTCACCGCTGCCGCGGCTGCCTATGGCTGGATCGTCGCTGTACCGCTGCCCCTTCCGCAGCCTGCATACGCGTTCACGGTCAAGCCTGGCGCGAGCCTGCGCTCGGTCGCCCGCGAGCTCGCCGCATCGGGCGTGCTTCCCGCCGACTGGATTCTGATTGGCTGGGCGCGAATCATGGGCAGGGACCGGACGATCAAGGCCGGAAATTACGAGCTTACCGCGGGGACGACGCTTGCTCGCCTTCTCGACAAGCTGACGCAAGGCGATGTCACCCAAACGGCATTCACCATCGTCGAAGGATGGAGCTTTCGCGATCTCCGATCGGCGCTGAAAAAGGATCCGGGGATCGTGCCAGCCGTCGCCGATCTGCCCGACGCCGAGCTGATGCAAAAAATCGGCGCCGCTGAAACCGTCCCCGAGGGTGTGTTCTTTCCCGACACCTATTATTTCGCGACCGGGTCGACCGACGCGTCGCTCCTCGTTCGCGCTTACCGGACGATGCAGCAGCGCCTCGCGGCCGCCTGGGCGGTACGTGCTCCCGAATTACCCCTGTCGACGCCCTACGAGGCGCTTACGCTCGCGTCGATCGTCGAGAAGGAGACGGGCCGGCCGGCAGATCGTGCTCTTATCGCCGCCGTTTTCATCAACCGCTTGCGCCAGGGCATGCGCCTGCAGACCGATCCCACGGTCATCTACGGCATGGGCGAGCAATATGCGGGCAATCTGAAGCGGCGCGATCTCGACGCCGATCACGCCTTCAACACCTATACGCGCGAAGGATTGCCGCCGACGCCCATCGCATTGCCGAGCCAGGCCTCGATCGACGCCGTCCTTCATCCGCCGGCGTCGACGTTCCTTTATTTCGTCGCCCGCGGCGACGGGTCGAGCGAATTCTCGACCAACCTCGCGGACCACAATCGCGCCGTGGCAAAATATCAGCGCAATGGCCGCTGATGCCGATGATGATCTGGCGCCGGCGCCGAACGTCTATCCTTCACTTTCCGACTGCTTTCGATGCCCGCAGCGCTCCGTGGCCGCCTGATTACCCTGGAAGGGATCGACGGCGCCGGCAAGAGTACTCATCTGCCATGGCTCGCGGAGCTTCTCGCGCAAGGCGGCAGGCAGGTGTGGGTCACCCGCGAGCCCGGCGGGACCGCGCTGGGCGAGCGGCTTCGCGAGCTTCTGCTGCGCGAGCCCATGGCCCATGTCACCGAAGCATTGCTGATGTTTGCTGCGCGGCGCGAGCATTGCGAGCGCGAGATATGGCCCCGACTCGCGCAAGGCACTTGGGTGCTGTGCGACCGCTTCACCGATGCGACGTACGCCTATCAAGGCGGCGGTCATGGCGTTGCGGCGACGCTGATCGCCGACATGGAGCGCGTCGCGCTCGATGATTTTCAGCCGGACCTGACACTTGTTTTCGATGTTCCGGTCGGAATCGCCCGGGAGCGGATCGCGGATGGGCGTTCTCTGGACAAGTTCGAGCGGCAGCAAGCGGAATTTTTCGAGCGCGTGCGTGCGACTTATCTTGCGCGCGCCGCCGCCGACCCGCAGCGTTGCCGCGTCGTCGACAGCACGCAGCCTTTAGCGAAGGTCCGCGAGGAAATCGCGGCGATATTCGCGCTGCCATGAGTGAGCTCGCTTCTCACACCGCAACCTGGCAGCCATTGCCGGCGTGGCAGACGGCGATCGCTTCGTCTGCGCTCGCCCATCGGCAGCGCTGGCCGCACGCGCTCCTCATCACCGGCCGCCGGGGATTGGGCAAACGCCTGCTGGCGCTGCATTTCGCGCGGGCCTTGCTTTGCGAGGCGCCGCAGGGCAGCGGCGAGGCTTGCGGGGTATGCCCGAGCTGCGGTTATGTCGCTCAGGGCACCCATCCCGACTTGCAGCTCATCGAGCCGGTGACCTACGACGAGGAAGGGAACCGCACCCCAACGGACGCGATCAACGTCGAGCGCGTGCGCGAATTGATCGAATTCAGCCAGTTGTCGGCCCATCGGCAACGCGCCAAGGTGGGATTGATCGCGCCTGCTGAAGCCATGAATGCGGCCGCGGCAAACGCATTGCTCAAAACGCTCGAGGAGCCGCCCGCGGGGACATTTCTGTTGCTGGTGAGTCATCAGCCGGCACGCCTGCCGCCGACCATCGTCAGTCGCTGCCGGCGGCTTCCCGCGCCGGAACCCGATCGCGCCGCCGCCGCAGCGTGGCTCACGCAGAACAGCATAGGCAACGCCGACCCGGAGCTGGTGCTTGCCCAAGCCGGTGGCGCGCCGCTGTTCGCGCTCGCGCTCGCAGACGCCGACATTCAACGCGAGCGCGAGCATCTGCTGCTGCAACTGACTCAGCCGGAGCGGCTGTCACCGCTCGCGTTCGGCGCGCGCCTCGACGCTGCGCCGAGGGACGAACGCAAGACTCAGCTCGCCAATGCGGTGTATTGGCTGTTGGCCTGGACCGCGGACCTCGCATCGGTGGCGGCCGGCGCGGCGCCGTCCTTCAACCCCGATCACCGGGAAGCGCTGACGCGACTCGCCGTCCGGGTGGCACTGGTGCCCCTGTTCCGCTATTATCAAACGCTATTGCGACAGCGCGCGCTGCTTTCACATCCGCTGCAGCCGCGCTGGGTCGCCGAAGCGCTGTTGATCGAATACCGCAGGTTATTCGCCAGAGGTCAAGTGAACTAGCATGGCAACGGATCGCTCCAACGGAGGTACCGGCCCCGCGACGGTCTCACGACCGGGCGTGCTTTCGCTCAACATTCGGGAAAAGGCGGCGCTCTACGCCGCGTACATGCCTTTCCTCAAGGGCGGCGGCATTTTCATTCCGACCAATCGCAGCTACCAGCTCGGCGAGGAAGTATTCATGCTGCTGTCGCTGATGGACGATCCGCAGCGAATCGCAGTTCAAGGCAAGGTGGTATGGGTGACTCCCGAGGGTGTTCAGGGAAACCGCACGCAGGGCATCGGCGTCCAGTTCACGCCCGACGAAACCGGTGCCTCGGCTCGGGCCACGATCGAAAAGATCCTCGCGGAATCGCTGGCATCGAATCGCCCGACGCACACCATGTAGCGTTGAGCCGCGCGAAGCCGCGCTGCGTTTCGATCACCAAGGCCATGGCGTGCGGGCATCGGTGCGCGTTGCACAGGCGCCGGGTGATAAGCCGTCGATGATCGTTTCCTGACTTTTCCGGTCTCGCGCCGTGTTCGTCGACTCTCACTGTCACATCAACTTTCCCGAGCTCGCGGGCAAGCTTCCCGACGTGCTCGAGTCGATGGCCAAGAACCGCGTGACGCACGCGCTTTGCATCGGCGTCAATCTGCCGGAGCTGCCCGGCGTGCTTCAGCTCGCGGCCGATCATCCGAACATCTACGCCAGCGTCGGCGTTCATCCGGACTATCAGGACACGCCCGAGCCGTCGATCGATACGCTGACGGCGCTCTCCCGGCGCGACAAGGTCGTCGCGATCGGCGAGACCGGGTTGGATTACTTTCGAGTCTCCGGTGACCTGGAGTGGCAGCGTGCTCGCTTCCGAACCCACATTCGGACCGCACGCGAATGCGGCATGCCGCTGGTGATTCATACCCGCTCCGCCGCGGCTGACACGCTCGCGATCATGCGTGAGGAACGGGCATCCGAGGCCGGAGGCGTCATGCACTGTTTCACGGAGAGCTGGGAGGTTGCACAAGGCGCGCTCGATCTGGGATTTCACATTTCCTTTTCCGGCATTGTCACTTTCAAGAATGCGCAGGAGATCAAGGATGTCGCGCGGCGCGTACCGCTCGACCGGATGCTGATCGAGACCGACTCGCCGTACCTGGCGCCGGTGCCTTTTCGCGGCAAGCTCAACGAACCCGCGTACGTCCGCTATGTCGCCGAAGAAATCGCCCGCCTTCGCGACATGCCATTGGAAGAGGTCGCTGCGGCGACCTCGGGCAACTTCTTTCGTTTGTTCGGCGTCCCGGACCATGCTCATTGACAGCGTGTGGCGACGCAGCTGCCGTACGTTGCTTGCGGCGCTGCTGGCAACACTGATCTCTTGTACCGCGCCGGTGGCGCTCCACGCCCAGGGTCTTTTCGAACGTTTCAATATGGCCGTGGCAGCCGATCGCACCGATGAAGTCGCGGCCCTGCTGGCGCGCGGTATGGATCCGAACACCGTCGACCTGAACGGAGATCCTGCGCTGCTGGTCGCAGCGCGCATGGGATACGAGGCGACTCTCGACGCGCTTTTGCGTGCCGGCGCCAAGGTCAACGCTCGCAATCGCTTTGGCGACAGCGCGATCATGGCCGCTGCGATCGGAGGACAGTTGGGCGTCGTCAAGAAGCTGGTCGCTCGCGGCGCGGAGATCAATCCCGCCGGCTGGACGCCACTTATCTACGCCGCGAGCGGTGGCCGCGACGAGGTCGTGCGCTATCTGCTCGAGGCGGGGGCCAAGGTCGATGCCGAGGGACCGAACGGGATTACCGCCTTGATGATGGCGGTTCGCGGCGGACAGGCCAACACGGTGTCTCTGCTGCTCGCCAAAGGGGCAAGCGTCAATCACCGGAACGAGAACGGCGCCTCAGCGTTGACGTGGGCGCAGCGCGGCGGATTCGACAGTATCGAAAAGGAACTGCGCGAACGCGGCGCTCGCGACTAGGCCTCCGCCCCGTCCACGTTGCCGCGACGCAACGGCAGAAGGCTCAGGGCAGGACTTCCTCGGGTGACGGTGGGGTTGCCGGGAAGACGCCGGCGTCCGGCGGTGGAGCGTCGATCGACGCCGTCTCGGCATGGGCGCTCGGTATCATCAGACGGGGGAGCACACCGACCAGGCGACGGGCGCCGTCGAAACGCTTTTGCCAATAGCCCTTGGAAAGCGTAACGATCTCCACCTCTCCGCCTTGCCGCGGCGCATGAATAAAACGATCCTCGCCCAAGTAGATACCGACATGGGAAAACTGCAAACGGCGGGTATTGAAAAAAACCAGATCGCCCGGCATCAGCTCGGCCACCGGGATTTTTTCTCCGAGGCGCGAAATTTCCTGCGAGGTACGCGGCAACATCACGCCGGTCACTTGCTGGAACACGTAACGCACCAGTCCGCTGCAGTCGAGTCCCCGCTCCGGAGTCGTGCCGCCGAATCGGTAATCGACGCCGATCAGACCCAGCGCATAGATCGCCAGGTCCTGCGCGCTGTGCCAGACGGAGGCGGAGACCGGAGCGACTTGGAAAGCCCGCTCGGGCGTTGATGGGGGGTCCGCCGCGGCCAAAGGCGCGAACAGGGTCGCGGAAGCAAAGCTCGCGGCGAGAATGCGAGCCCGGGCGGAGCGCGTTCGAGGGATGGCTTGTGCCGTCATCAAGATCACTTTATTCGATTTTTCAGGCGCTTGCAATTCTCGATTCGGAAGCGAGTTCATTTCGGCCGCGCTTTGGCGCGCGCGGCAGCTCGCCGCAGACGATGCTCCTTCGGGTCGGCGATCAGCGCTCGATAGACTTCGACCCGATCGCCGTCGGCAAGGATCGCCCTGCGATCGGAGAGCTTGCCGAAGATCCCGACCCGGGCGCGAGCCAGGTCGACGTCTGGATGGCGCTCCGCCAGACCCGATTGCTCCAGCGCATCGGCCAGGGTGGCGCCGGCCGGCAGCCGCACCGCAATCTCCGTCGCGCGGTCAGGCAGCGCCAGCACGACGGTGACCTCGATGCCCGGAGCGACCCGAATCATGATCGTTGCTTATGCACGTCGTCGGCGCGTTTAACGAAGGCATCGATGAAGGTGGTCGCGATGTGGTCGAACACCGGTCCGATCAGCCGTTCCAGTACGGGCCCCGCGAACTCGTAACGCAGATCGAACACGACCTTGCAGGCCGTCGGCGCGAGCGGCTGGAAATGCCAGATGCCATCGAGCCGACGAAACGGCCCGTCGCGCAATTCGATGACGATGCGCTGGGGCCGCTCGTTTCGATTGACGGTCGTGAAATTTGCCCGTACCCCATGATAATTGATATCGATACGCGCGACCAACGCTGTCGGAGTACGCTCGAGAATGGTCGTGCCGCCGCACCACGGCAAAAACGCGGGATAGTCCTCGACCCGCTCGACCAGATCGAACATCTGCTCCACGCTGTGCTCGACGAGCACCGATTTGCTGACGCTGGCCATTGTTACAATAGCGCTGGAGTCGGGAATGTCAGGAACGGGTGAGGCAGTGAGTGAGAGAGCGGGCGCTGGCAACTGTGCGGGTACAGCATGAGCATTGTCGAGAACAAAAAAGCCTATCACGACTACTTCGTCGAGGAGAAATTCGAGGCGGGCGTGGCGCTCGAAGGTTGGGAAGTGAAAGCAATCCGAGCCGGGCGGGCTCAATTGAAGGAAGCGTACGTGATCGTGAAAAGCGGCGAGATCGTGCTTCTCGGCGCGCACATCACGCCGCTGGCGACGGCGTCGACCCACATCAAGCCGGATCCGACACGCACGCGCAAGCTGCTGATGCATCGACTGGAGATCAACCGGCTGATCGGCAAGGTTCAGCGCGCGGGCTACACGCTGACTCCGCTGAATCTGCATTTCAGCAAGGGACGCATCAAGCTCGAAATCGGACTCGCGCGTGGGAAGAAGCAATACGACAAGCGGGAGACCGAAAAGCTGCGCGACTGGACCCGCGAAAAGCAGCGCTTGCTGCGCAATCGGCCGGGTGCGACTCGCGCCTCGCGCTCAGGGTGAACCGGGCAGGCGCCGTTCCGATCGTGATCCGCGCCGCGGCGGAAGCCGACCTGCCGGCGATTGCGGAGCTCTACGCGCATCATGTCCTCACTGGGACCGCGTCGTTCGAGGTCGCGCCGCCCACGGTGGGCGAAATGCGCCGCCGCCACCGCGACGTCCTGTCGCACGGGCTGCCTTATTTCGTCGCGTCTTTCTCGGATAACGGCATGGATCTCGCCGGCTATGCCTACGCCACCGCGTACCGCTCCCGACTCGCCTACCGGCACACGGTCGAGGATTCGGTGTACGTCGACCCCGGCTGCGTCCGGCGCGGCGCGGGCCGCGCGCTGCTCGCCGCGGTGATCGCCGTCTGCGAGACGCTCGGCTACCGGCAGATGGTCGCGGTGATCGGCGGCTCCGACAATGCAGCGTCGATTTCTCTGCACGCGGCGCTTGGCTTTCGGCACGCCGGATTATTGCCGGCGGTCGGGCGCAAGTTCGACCGCTGGATCGACACCGTGTTGATGCAGCGCGGTCTCGGTCCGGGCGCTTCGACGCCTGCGCCGTGACGCGGCATTCGCCGATGGCCCCCTCCGAGCTCGACCGCAATGCGGCGAACTACGTTCCGCTTTCGCCTGTCCAGTTTCTCGAGCGCAGCGCGCTCGTCTATCCCGACAAGGTGGCGGTGCGGCATGGCGAGCGCGCGATCACCTATCGCGAGTTCGAATCCCGTTGTCGGCGGTTCGCCTCCGCGCTGGCCAAGCGCGGCATGCGCCGCGGCGATACGGTGGCGGTGATCGCGCCAAATGTCCCGGCGCTGCTCGAAGCGCACTACGCCGTGCCTGCGCTTGGCGCGGTGCTCAACGCGCTCAACTACCGGCTCGACGCGCGCGGAATCGCCTTCTGTCTGGAGCACGGTCAGGCGAAGGTTTTGATCACCGATTCCGAGTATGCTCCTGCGGTCGGCGAGGCGCTGCGCATGATCCGACGCGACCTCGAAGTCATCGATATCGACGATCCGCTCGCCGCGGCGGATGCCCGCACGCGTCTGGGCAAGCTGACCTACGAGGAGCTGCTGGCAGACGGCGACCCATCCTATGCGTGGCCCGGCCCGCGCGATGAATGGGATTCGATGTGTCTGCTCTATACATCAGGGACCACCGGCGATCCGAAGGGCGTCGTCTACCATCATCGCGGCGCGTATCTCAACGCGCTGGGCAATGCGCTCGCATTCGGACTCCGGCCGGACAGCGTGTATCTGTGGACGCTGCCGATGTTCCATTGCAGTGGCTGGACGTATACCTGGGCAGTGACCGCGGTCGGTGGCACCCACGTCTGCCTGCGTCGAGTCGATCCCGCGTTGATCTTTCAGGCGATACGCGATCACCGGGTGACGCACCTGTGTGCGGCGCCGATCGTGCTCAATCTGCTGGTTCATGCGCCCGCGGGGCCACGTCGGGCGCTGGATCGCGCTGTCGAAGTCGCGACCGGAGGCGCCGCGCCTCCTTCGGCGGTCATCGAGGCCATGGAGCGCATGGGGTTCCGGGTCACGCATCTGTACGGGCTTACCGAATCCTACGGTCCCGCGACGCTTTGCGCGTGGCAGGAAGCATGGTCCGGAATGTCGCTGACCGAGCGCGCCCGGATGATGTCGCGTCAGGGGGTGCCGATGCCGACCATGGCGCAGGTCATGGTGGCCGATCCCGACACGCAACTTCCGGTGGCGCGGGACGGCAAATCGATGGGCGAAGTCATGCTGCGCGGCAATACCTTGATGAAGGGCTATCTGCGCAACGACGCGGCGACGGCGGCAGCGTTTCGCGGCGGGTGGTACCACTCCGGCGATCTTGGCGTCTGGCACGCCGACGGATACGTGGAAATCAAGGATCGCTCGAAGGACGTCATCATTTCGGGCGGCGAGAACATCAGCTCACTGGAAGTCGAAGAATGCCTCTATCGTCATCCCCAAGTCATGGAGGCTGCGGTCGTTGCGCGCCCGGATGCGAAGTGGGGTGAGACCCCGTGCGCGTTCGTGACCCTGAAGCCTGACGCAGCGGTTACCAGCGCGGACGACGTCATCGCTTGGTGCCGCGAATATCTGGCGCACTTCAAGGTGCCGCGCAGCGTAGTGTTCGGGCCCTTGCCGAAGACCTCGACTGGAAAGATTCAGAAATTCCTGCTGCGGGAACGAGCCAGGGCGCTGTGAGCGGTGCGCAAGCGCGCATCATCTTGGCTTGGCTCGGGGGGACCTCAAGCCGACGCCTGGAGCAGGGCCCGCGCTGCCGCAACCCCGCTTCGCGTTGCCGCCTCCAGCGTCGCCGGGAATTGCGAATCGGTGTAGTCGCCGGCAAGCGAAAGGCGCGGCGCGATCATTCCCGGTGCCGGACGCGCCAGCCCGGCGATGCACGCGTACGTCGCGCGGCGCTCGGCGATGACTTGCATCCAAGTCGGCGCCGGCAGCGAAGGTTGCAGACGGTGCAATTGCGCGTCGATGGATCGCGCGAGAGCGCCGTGGCCGATGCGCATGCTCGGTAAATCGGTGCTGATCACCACTGCGGCAAGCCCCTTGGGCCCACCGAGCTGGCCGCGGTCAAAAACCCATTGTCCGGGTGCCCCGTTCAGCTTCTGCATGGGGCGCCCGAGCTCCAAAGGCGTCGAATACTGGAGATAAGCGGTGACGATCGGCTCATAAGCGAAAGCCGCGACCCGATCCAATGCCAGCGTCGCCCTGGGATCGCCCTCGCCGTTGAACAGCAAGTGCGCGAGCTGATGCGGACCCACCGCCAGCACCGCCGCATCGAACTGCTCTTCGCGATAGCCGACCTTGAGGATCACGCCGTCAGCCCGTGCCGCGATGCCGTTGACCATCGCGCTCTTGCGGATCTCACCGCCGCGATCTGCGACATAGGCTGCCGCAGGATCGGGAAAGAGGCTCGACAGGTCAACGCGCGGCAGCAGCAGGTCGGAATCGCGCGCGCGCGCGCCAAAGGACGCGGCAAGAACGTTGAGAAACACGTTGGCGGACGCAACCGTGACGGGTGTGTTCAATGCCGCGAGACAAAGCGGCTCCCACAAAGCGCGAATCACCGCCGCCGGCTGCCCGTCGAGCAACGAACCGACTGTAAGCGCGGAATCACAACGGAAATGCTCGCGTCGAAGGCTGCGCACGAAAGCGATCGTGGTCCGCCGATCGGCCCACGACCATCCTCGCGCGAAGAGCAGCGCAACGGCGAGATGCAGCGGGGCGGGCAGGGCGGGGGTCGAAAGCCGGAATACACCGGGCTCATCGAGGCGCAGCCGGCGCCGATCCAGCAACTCCTGCTCCGCGCCGGCTCCGTGTACGGTGCGTATCAGCGCCAGCGTTTGCGCATACGCACCCAACAAAATGTGCTGGCCGTTGTCGACGGTAACGCGGTAGGCTTCGACGCGACGCGCGCGTCCGCCAAGGGTGCGCGCGGCTTCGAACACAGTGACCGCGCATCCCGCGGTGGCGAGCGTCACGGCCGCGGCGAAGCCAGCGTAGCCGCCGCCGATGACTGCGATCCGGTCGGCGATCATGTCAAGCGAGATGCCAGTGGCCTGTGGCGTCTGATTCGGTACTGAGCGCAAGCCAGACAGTATCGAATAGGGCGTTACAGGCTATCAGTAATTCCACGACGTCTTCCACGCAAGCCAGGCCTTGCGCAGCGGCGTCAGCGAGAAGCGGCGATCGAGAACCTGAAAACCATCACGCTCGATCTCGTCGAGCAGCGCGCGATAGATCGCGGCCATGATCAGGCCGGGACGTTGCGACCGGCGATCGACCGCGGGCAGCGCGGCGAAAGCCTTGTCGTAGAACCTGCGCGCGCGCTGCACCTGAAACGCCATCAGTAACTTGAACCCTGGGCCGACGCGGTGCTGAAACAGCTCGGCGCTGCTGACCCCGAATCGTTTCATTTCGTCCTGCGGCAGATAGATGCGGTCGCGACGCGCGTCTTCGCCGACGTCTCGGATGATGTTAGTGAGCTGAAAGGCGATTCCGAGATCGCGTGCGTAAGCGCGCGTGGAGGGGTCGGAATAGCCGAAAATTTGCGCCGACATCAGTCCCACCACGCCGGCGACACGATCACAATAGCGTTCAAGCAGGCCGAAGTCCGGATATCGGTTCAGGTCGAGATCCATGGCCATGCCGTCGATCACCGCGAGAAAATGCTCCTGCGGCAGCTCGAACGCTTTCACGACCGGCTTCAAGGCCTGCGCGACCGGATGCTGCGGCGCGCCGCCGAAGACCGCCGCGACTTGCGAACGCCACCACTCGAGCTTGATGCGCGCCACCGCGCCATCGATGGTTTCGTCCACTGCGTCATCGACCTCACGGCAGAACGCATAGAGCGCGATAATCGCGCGCCGTCGCTCGGGTGGCAAAAAACGAAAGCTGTGATAGAAGCTCGAGCCGCTCGCCGCGGCCTTTTGTTCGCAATAGGCGTCGGGGCTCACGTGAGGTCAGCGAAACAACGCGGCGGCGGACATCGCCGCCCAATCGCCGCGCGAGAGCACCGGTCTGTGGCGAAACACGTCGCCATCGACCGCGTCGATCGACCGAAGAATGCGCAATCCGCCTGCGACGACCATCTTGAGCTCGAGCTTGAGTCGCAGCGGCAACGCTTGCGCCAGCGCCCGCCCGGATTCCAGCATTGCGCGCGCGCGCTGCACTTCGAAGGCGATCAAGGCGCGCCAGCGCTCGTCGCTGCGCCCATCGGCGATCTGTTCTTCCGCGACGTCGTAACGACTCATGTCGTCCTTCGGCAGGTACAGGCGGCCTTTGTTCCAGTCGATCGCCACGTCCTGCCAGAAGTTGGCGAGCTGCAAGCCGCTGCATATGGCATCGGCCTGGCGTTGCCTTTCACTGTCGTCGATGCGATACAGGTGCAACAGCAGCCGGCCGATCGGATTGGCGGAGCGTGAGCAGTAGTCGAGCAACTCCACGAAATCGGCGTAACGGGTCTTCAGCACGTCCTGCCGGAACGCGGAGAGCAGATCGCGAAAGGGGGCCAGCGGCAGCGCGTGTTCGCGTATGGCGCCGGTCAGCGCCGCAAATGGAGGCTCCTGCGGTCGATCCCCCTTGGCGATGCGATCGAGCATCGCCTCGCAGTGATCGAGTTGCGCGAGACGCTCCGTCGCATTCGCGTTCCCCTCGTCGGCAATATCGTCTGCGGTGCGGGCGAAATGGTAGATCGCGACGATGGCCGGACGCAGCGCGGCTGGCGCGAGCCACGACGCGACGGGAAAGTTTTCGTAGTGAGCGACCGGCACGGAAGTGTCCACTTATCGGAGCGTTGATAGAGACCGGTCACGTAGCGGGGAAAAGACCTTTCCGCTATACTGACCCGTTTCGCGAAGTCGGCTGCGAAAGTGGCGGAATTGGTAGACGCACCGGCCTTAGGAGCCGGAGCCGAAAGGCGTGAGAGTTCGAGTCTCTCCTTTCGCACCACCGGAAATCTAGCAAGGAATCATCGAGTATGCAAATGACACTGGAGACGCTGGGTCAGCTCGAGCGACGGCTGCATGTCGCCGTGCCGATCGAGCAGATCGAGGGCGAGGTTCAGAAGCGGCTGGCGCGACTGGCGAAGACGGTCAAGATCGCCGGCTTCCGTCCGGGCAAGGTGCCGTTGAAGATGATTACCCAGCAGTATGGACCGCAAGTGCGCTCCGATGTGATTTCGGACACCGTGCAATCGAGTCTCAACGATGCGATTCGCGCCCAGAATCTGCGCGTCGCGGGCTATCCGCGTATCGAGCCCAAGCAGCCGGCAGCCGAAGATCAGTTCGAGTTCTCCGCCGTGTTCGAGGTTTATCCGGAGATCACGCTAGGCGATCTGTCCGGCGTCAAGATCGTGCGGCCGGTTGCGGACGTTACCGCCGGCGATGTCGAGCACACGCTCGACATCCTGCGCAAACAGAATGTTCGTTACGAGCTCGTTGAACGGCCCGCACAAAGCGAAGACCGCGTCATGGTCGATTTCAGCGGCAGGATGGACGGTGTCGAGTTCCCCGGCGGCCAGGCCAAAGATTTTGCGATCACGCTCGGCGAGGGGCGCATGCTGCCGGAGTTCGATACCGCGCTCACCGGCATGACCGCCGGGGAAACGAAAACTTTCAAGCTTGTCTTCCCGCCGGACTATCACGGCCGCGAAGTCGCCGGCAGAATGGCGGAGTTCTCCTTGACGGTGCACTCGGTTGCCCAGCCGATCCTGCCGGAGATCGATGCCGAGTTCGCCCGCAAGTTCGGGATCGCCAGCGGCAGCGTCGACGAGCTGCGCTCCGAGGTCACCGCCAATCTGACACTGGAGCTGAAGCGAAAGATTGAAGCCGTCCTCAAGCAGCAGGTGATTCAGGCGCTGAGATCGACGTCCCAGCTGGTCGTGCCGAAATCACTGGTCGAGCTGGAAGCAGAAAACCTTCTGCGTCGCACCAGCGAGGAGATGAAGCAGCGCGGAGCCCCGGAATCCAATCTGCCGACATCGGCCGACATCTTCCGTCCGCAAGCCGAGGATCGGGTTGCGTTCGGCCTGATCCTGAACGAGATCGTGCGCGTGAATCAGCTACAGCCCAAGCCGGAGCAGGTGCGTGCGCTGGTCGCCGAAGCTGCTCAGAGCTACGAGCAACCCGATGCCGTGATCCGCTGGCATTACGACAAGCCCGAGCGGCTGAACGATTTCCAGACCGCTGCGGTCGAATACAACGTCGTTCAGTGGGCGCTCGGGCGCGCGCAGGTCGAAGTTCAGGCGACCACTTTTTCCGCATTGATGGAACCGGCGCCTGCTGCCGGAGCAAACGAAGCGACAGAAGCAACCGACGCGACGCGTGATAAGGCTGAATCATGAACACAGGCACATTCAACGAACCGAGGGGTCTGGGCTTGATCCCGATGGTTATCGAGCAAAGCGGGCGAGGCGAGCGCGCTTACGACATCTATTCGCGCCTGCTCAAGGAGCGGGTGATTTTCCTGGTCGGCCCCGTGGACGACGCCACGGCCAACCTGGTTATCGCGCAGATGTTGTTCCTGGAGTCCGAGAATCCGGACAAGGACATCAACTTCTACATCAATTCTCCGGGCGGCTCAGTGCCGGCCGGGATGGCAATCTACGACACCATGCAATTCATCAAATGCGACGTTTCGACACTGTGCGTAGGCATGGCAGCAAGCATGGGCGCGTTTCTGCTGGCCGCGGGCTCCAAGGGAAAGCGTTTTGCGTTGCCCAATTCGACGGTAATGATCCACCAGCCCTCGGGAGGATTCCAGGGGCAGGTTTCCGATATCGAGCGCCATGCGCAGTACGCCATCGACATGAAACGCCGTTTCATCGAGTTGATGGTCAAGATCACCGGCCGCTCGACCGAGCAGGTCGAGCTCGACCATGACCGTGATCGATTTCTGACATCGGAACAGGCGGTTTCATACGGAATCGTGGACAAAGTCTTGCAGAGCCGGGCCCAAGCCGAGTAAAGTAGGGAGGAGCTAAGGCGAGATAGCGTGAACTAATCCGACCCGGAGCAGGTGAATGGCCGAGAAAACAACCGGCGACAAGCTTCTTTACTGTTCCTTCTGCGGCAAAAGCCAGCACGAGGTGAGGAAGCTCATTGCCGGGCCATCGGTGTTCATCTGCGATGAGTGCATCGAGCTTTGTAACGACATCATTCGGGAAGAAGGCGCCACCGCCGACGCCGCCCGCACCGATAAGAACAAGCTTCCGACACCGCACGAAATTCGCCAAATTCTGGACCAATACGTCATTGGTCAGGAATTGGCCAAAAAGATACTGTCTGTTGCAGTCTACAATCATTACAAACGGCTTGAAACCAGCGTCAAGGAGGACGATGTCGAGCTGGCCAAAAGCAACATTCTGCTGATCGGGCCGACCGGCTCCGGTAAAACGCTGCTGGCGCAAACGCTCGCGCGCCTGCTCGACGTTCCTTTCGTGATCGCCGATGCGACCACCTTGACCGAGGCCGGCTACGTCGGCGAGGACGTCGAAAACATCATCCAGAAGCTGTTACAGAAGTGCGATTACGATATCGACAAGGCTCAGCGCGGCATCGTCTATATCGACGAAATCGACAAGATCTCGCGCAAGAGCGACAACCCATCGATCACTCGTGACGTATCCGGCGAGGGCGTGCAGCAGGCACTGCTCAAGCTTATCGAGGGCACCATCGCGTCGGTCCCGCCGCAGGGCGGACGCAAGCACCCGAACCAGGAGTTCGTCCAGGTCGACACCACCAACATTCTTTTCGTCTGCGGGGGGGCGTTTGATGGCCTGGAGAAGATCATCCGCCAGCGCACCGCCAAAACAGGGATTGGCTTCGGCGCCGAGGTGTTGAGTCCCGACGACCGCAAGGACTTGAGCCGGCTGCTGCGAGAGACCGAGCCCGAGGATCTGATCAAGTTCGGCCTGATTCCCGAGTTCGTCGGCCGCCTGCCGGTCGTCGCCACGCTGGAAGAACTCGACGACGCAGCGCTGATTCAGATTCTGGTCGAGCCCAAGAATGCGCTGATCAAGCAGTATCACAAGATGTTTCGCATGGAAGGCGTCGAGCTCGAGGTCCGGGAACCGGCGCTGCGCGCCATCGCCAGCAAGGCGCTCGCACGCAAGACCGGCGCGCGCGGGTTGCGTTCGATACTGGAACAGGTATTGCTTGACGTTATGTACGACCTGCCGTCGCAGACCAATCTTTCGCGCGTCGTCGTAGACGAAGCGACGATTGCCAACGACGGCAAGCCACTGCTGATGTTCGCCGAGTCGCCCAAGGTCGCGGCGGCTCATTCGTAATCTGTCACGTGCCGGCGCGAGATTGGCGCGCCGAGACATAGAGAAGCAGGGTTGTATTCCGCGCGCTAGCCGCGCGGCCAGACGGCTTGAAGAGGCCGCTGGTCGACCCCACCTTCGCGTTACCGCGTCCATCCTTTTGGTTGGACAACAAGGGATTTTGAGGGACACCGAACCGCCATGGGCAACGATCTACCTACGCTTTCCTCCGCGCTAACGCCTTTTCCCCTGCTGCCGTTGCGGGATGTCGTCGTGTTTCCACACATGGTGATTCCGTTGTTCGTCGGCCGTCCGAAGTCGATCAAGGCGCTCGACGTGGCCATGGAAACCGGAAAGCATATCCTGCTCGTCGCGCAGAAGTCAGCCGCCAAGGACGAGCCGTCGGCAGTAGACCTATACGACATCGGCAGCGTCGCGACCGTGCTACAGATGCTGAAGCTCCCCGACGGGACGGTGAAGGTGCTGGTCGAAGGCACCCAACGGGCGCGTATCGTGAGCATCGATGACGCCGGCGACTATCTTTCCGCGGACGCGACGCTGCTCGCGGCCCTCGAAAGCGGCGCGCACGAGATTGAGGCGATGCGTCGCGCGCTGCTCGGCCAGTTCGATCAATACGTCAAGCTGAACAAGAAAATTCCCCCGGAGATCCTGACTTCGATGTCGGGAATCGACGACGGCGGCCGCCTTGCTGATGCGATCGCCGGGCATCTGCCGCTGAAACTCGAGCAGAAGCAGGAGATCCTCGAGATGCAGGATGTCGGCAAGCGGCTCGAGCACCTGCTAGGCCTCCTCGAGGGCGAAGTCGACATTCTTCAGGTGGAGAAGCGCATTCGCGGCAGGGTCAAGCGGCAGATGGAAAAGAGCCAGCGCGAGTATTACCTGAACGAGCAGGTCAAGGCGATTCAGAAGGAGCTCGGCGAAGGCGACGACAACGCCGACCTCGACGAAATGGAGAAGAAGGTCAAAGCCGCCAAGATGTCGAAGGAGGCCGAGACCAAGGCCATGGCCGAGCTCAAGAAGCTGAAGATGATGTCGCCCATGTCGGCGGAAGCGACCGTGGTGCGCAACTTCATCGACACTCTGCTCGGCCTGCCGTGGAAGAAGAAGAGCAAGATCAACAAGGACCTCGCCAACGCGGTCAAGGTTCTCGACGCCGATCATTACGGCCTCGAGAAGGTCAAGGAGCGGATTGTCGAGTACCTCGCGGTCCAGCAGCGCGTTGACAAGCTCAAGGCTCCGATCCTGTGCCTGGTCGGCGCTCCGGGCGTCGGCAAGACCTCGCTCGGCCAGTCGATTGCGCGCGCGACCAATCGCAAGTTCGTGCGCATGTCGCTCGGCGGCGTGCGCGACGAAGCCGAGATCCGCGGCCATCGGCGGACGTACATCGGCTCGATGCCCGGGAAGATTCTGCAGAACATGACCAAGGTCGGCGTCAGGAATCCGCTGTTCCTGCTCGACGAAGTCGACAAGATGGGCATGGATTTCCGCGGCGATCCATCATCGGCGCTGCTCGAAGTGCTCGACCCCGAGCAGAACAACACTTTCGTCGATCACTACGTCGAGGTCGAATACGATCTATCGGACGTGATGTTCGTCGCGACCGCGAACACGCTGAACATCCCGGCGCCGCTGCTCGACCGCATGGAGGTAATGCGGCTTTCCGGCTACACCGAGGACGAGAAGGTCGCGATCGCCAAGCAATACCTGGCCCCGAAGCAGATGAAGAACAACGGGCTCAAGGAGCACGAGCTGCACATCACCGAGTCAGCGCTGCGTGACATCACGCGCTATTACACGCGTGAGGCGGGCGTGCGCGCGCTGGAGCGTGACATTTCGAAGATCTGTCGCAAGGTGGTAAAGGGTCTGCTGCTGAAGGCCAGCGAGGGCAAGCCGCGCGCCGCGAAAAGCCCGGTTGAGGTCAACGCGAAAAATCTGGACAAGTATCTCGGGGTGCGCCGTTATACCTACGGCATTGCCGAGAAGAAGAACCAAGTCGGGCAGGTTACCGGATTGGCGTGGACCGAAGTTGGCGGCGATCTGTTGACGATCGAGGCAGTGGCGCTGCCAGGCAAGGGCAAGACGACGACCACCGGCAAGCTCGGCGACGTGATGAACGAATCCATCGCGGCGGCGCTGTCGGTGGTGCGGCACCGCTCGAAGCAGCTTGGGGTCGCGGCGGACTTCTATCAGAAGACCGACCTGCACATCCACTTGCCGGAGGGAGCGACGCCGAAGGACGGTCCGAGCGCGGGCACCGCGATCTGCACGGCGATCGTGTCGATTCTCAGCGGCATTCCGGTGCGCGCCGATGTAGCGATGACGGGCGAGATCACGCTGCGCGGCGAAGTGCTGCCGATCGGCGGATTGAAGGAGAAACTGCTCGCGGCGGGGCGAGGCGGGATCCGGCAGGTGCTGATTCCGGAAGAAAACGTCAAGGACCTGGTCGAAATTCCCGACGAGATCAAGAACCGGCTGGAGATTCATCCGGTGCGCTGGATCGAGCAGGTGCTCGAATTCGCGCTCGAGCGTCAGCCGGTGCCGATCGTCGATGCGCCCGCGAGCGAAGCGCCAGCCGTTCCAGCTGCGCCCGTCGACGAGCCCGCGGCGGTTATCAAGCACTGACAAGGACGCAGGCTTTCCGGCAATCGCCGCGGCAGATGCCGCGGCGATTTTGTTTTGTGTGACGCTCGCGGAAGCGCTTGACATGAGGATTTCGCGATTGCTATAAAGCACGTTCGGAGATTGCCGTTCGCCTCGCCTACAAATCTCCAACCAGGATCGAAAGGGGACACTCGTGAACAAGTCGGAACTGATCGACGCGATCGCCAAACACGCCGACATCTCCAAGGCTGCGGCGGGGCGGGCGCTGGACGCGACGGTGAACTCGATCAAGGGTTCGCTTAAAAAGGGCGATATCGTTACCCTGGTGGGCTTCGGTTCGTTCTACGTCGGCAAGCGTACGGCGCGGCAGGGTCGTAACCCGCGCACCGGCGCGACGATCAAGATCAAGGCCGCGAAGGTCCCCAAATTCCGGGCTGGCAAAGCGCTCAAGGATTCGGTAAACTAGCGTGTTCTGCAGCCCGCAGGTTTTGCGTCGCCGCGACGCAATTCCTCGGGGCACGCGCTACGCGCTAGCGACGACGACGCGGGTGCTTAGCTCAGTTGGTAGAGCGTCGCCCTTACAAGGCGAATGTCGGGAGTTCGAGCCTCTCAGCACCCACCAGCAGGAGTGGTAGTTCAGTTGGTTAGAATACCGGCCTGTCACGCCGGGGGTCGCGGGTTCGAGTCCCGTCCACTCCGCCAACTAAGGGTTTCACGGCATCGCAAAGAATGCCTACGAACCTCCCTAATTCCCGGAAACCAAAGCTAGACGCGGCTCGTTTCACTTCGTTTCATC
>DATMNH010000134.1:0-18632 GCA_035568975.1 Casimicrobiaceae bacterium | reverse complement strand
TAGCGCAGCGATCCGGCGAACGGGTCGCGATGCTTGCCCAGATCGCCTCCCGGCGGCAGCAGCGCGAACATCGCCGCGTTGACCGAGGGGATCGATTGCACCAGTGCCGCCGTCTTCGGGCACAGAGCCACCGCCGAAGGCAGGGGATCGTCGTACCATTTCACGTAGAAGCGCTTCCATCCGCGCCGGTAAAAGGAATTGAATCCGAGATCGTTGTATTTCGCAGCCGCGCGGATGTGCCCCTCGTCGAAAAGCTGCATCGCTTCCTCGCGCACCATCTGCCAGTTATCGCTCAGCTTTTTCAGCTCGGGGAATTCCTTGACGTCGACGTAGGGGCGGTTGGGGACGGCGGAAAAAAAATACATCAGCACGTTGTACGGCGCCATGAACGTCGAGTGGTCGGTGAGCTGGCGATAAAAGCGATGCCGGATGCGCCCGCGATAGTGGATGTACATCGCCGACGCGACGAACGCGTAGAGAATAAAGAATTTCGGCGCCAGCAGATTTGGCAGGTAATCGAGCATGTCCTTCCTTGGCAGGCGCTATTATAAGCCTACCACCTGGCCCCCCCCTCTGCGTACGCGGAAAAGCGCCGACCGGAGCCTGAAATGCAATGCACTTCGCGCTACTTCCGCGACTCGACGTTTTTCCACCGGCGATGCACCCAGAACCATTGCTCCGGGTGCCTGAGGATCAGGCGCTCGAGCACGGCGTTGTAGGAGCGCGTATTGAGCCGGATTTCTTCGCTCACGTTGTCGTTTTCGACCGGCGGCACGGGATCGTCGAAACGCAGCACGTGGTTGCCGTCGGGCTCACGCCAGCTCGCGGCGGGCAGCACCGGCGCGCCGGTCGCCAGCGCGATGATGGCGAGGCTCTTGAACGTCCATGCGCGATGCCCGAAGAACTCGCTCTCGATCCCGTCCGGGGGGCTCGCGTGCTGATCGAATGGATAGACAACGATATCGCCGGCCGCGAGCCGCTCGAGAATGGCATCGAGCGATCCGCGCTTGGACATGACGCCGAAGCCGGCCCGGCGAAACCGCCGAGTCACCAGGGCGTCCAGCCAGCGCGGCTTGATCGCGCGCCGCACGAAGTGAATGCGGCCATACATCTCCGGGAAGTTTGAGAGGCCCGCAATCGTCGCAACCTCGAAGTTGCCGAAATGGCCGGTCAGAATCAGGACCCCTTTGCCCCGATCGAGCGCGCTTGCAAGCGTCTCGACATTCCGGACCTTGACCGACGCGGCGCGGCGAGCCGCCGACAGCCATCGAAAACGCAGAAACTCGCCGAACAGACGCCACAAGTGCGCGTAATGCGCTTGCGCCAGGCGCTCGATCTCGGCCGCCGGCGCCGCGGCGCCGAACACGCGCCGCAGATTGTCCAGCACCACCGCTCTGCGCAGCGGCAGGACGTGATACAGCAGCTTGCCCGCCAGCGGCACTTCGGCGTGCGCGGGAATCGCCAGCACGACTGCGGACGCGCTGCTACGGTCGTGGGTCAGCGATACGGCGATGGAGCGAACGCGATGCCGGTCGAGCAGCGCCTGCGCTTTCGCCCCGTATACGATCTGCGGAGCGCCGTACGCGTCGCGCACCACGGAGAATTCGGCCGGCTCGATCTGTCCCAATGCGAGCTCGCGCGGGAAGAGCTTGACGCAGGCTTCCTTGGCCGCAAACCGCGCCGCGAGACTCGCGGCGCGGCCGGGACCAGCCCCGCTGTCGGCGAGTTCTTGCGCGGAAAAAATCTTGCTCAGCGCTTCAGCCGGCGTTTCGACAAGCAGCCGCTCGATGCGCGAAATCTCGACGCTGTCGATCCCGCAACGGCTGGCCGCCTGCAAGGCTGCTGAACCGGGCGCTTCTCCGGCGGAGCGTTCGCCGTGGGCGGCATCCGCCATGACGCTACGCCGCGCTGACGAGGAGCGCCGCGTTGGTTCCGGCAAAACCGCGGCAGAGAACAAGTGCCACATTGCTGCGCGGCACCTGCGCTGCCTTGGAAACGCGCAGACCCGCGCAATCCGGGTCGAGGTTCGTCAGCGTCGCCACGCCGGGAACGATGCGTTCGCGCAAGGCTGCCAGCGCGATGACCGCTTCGATGATCCCCGCGGCGGCGATCAGATGCCCGATCGCCCACTTGAACGCGGTCACCGGAGGGGCATTTTCTGCGCTCCCGAAGCAGGTTCGAATCGCCGCCGCTTCGGAGGCATCCGATTGGCGCGTCCCGTTGCCGTGCGCGACGATCATGCCGACGTCGCGCGGCGCGAGCCCCGCATCGTCGAGCGCACCGGCGATCGCGCGTGCGAGGCCGTCGCCGTCGTCTCGAATGGCGAGCAATCCGGTCGCCTCGGTCGCATAGCCTCCCCCCAGCACTTCCCCCAGCACGGTCGCGTTGCGGTCCGCCGCGGCGCGCTCGGTCTCGAGCGCGAACGCGCCCGCGCCCTCGCCGAAAACGCTGCCGCTTCGGGCAGCGTCGAACGGTCGGATGGTGTCGCGCGCAAGCAATCCGCACTGATGATAGTAGAGCACCATCTGCGGCTCGATCACCGCATCGTGGCCGACCGCGACCGCACGATCCGCCTCGCCTTGGCGCAACGCCTCGGCGGCCTCGATCACCGAAAGCGTGCCGCCGGCGCTGTGATTGGTGATGCAGGCGTTGCTGCCTTTGAGGTGGTACTTGATACTGACGTGACAGAGAACGTTGTTGGGCAGCGTGCGAAGGAGCCACATCGGATTGACCGCGCTCCCCAGCTCGCGGCCGAAGGTGCCGAGATCGCCATGCGATTCGCTCATCAGCGGAAAATACTCGTACTGCGAGTTGTATGCGCCGCCGCCCGAGCCGACGTAGATGCCGCTTCGATCGGAAAACGTCGCAGCGCCGTCCGCATCCAGCGTGTCGCGGTGCGTCGTGAAGCTCGCGCTGTCGATGGCGCGGCTCGCGGCGTAGAGCCCGAGCATGTCGGTGCGCCGAATCAGCTTGTGCAGCTTACGGTCCTCGACCAAAGCGCGCGGACTGAAGTCCGCCATTTCCGCGGCCACGGTCACCGGCCACCCGGTCGTGTCCCACTGCTGGATGGGCGCGATCGCCGAGCGCCCCTCGCGCAAGGCGGCAAGGATTTCCGCGGGGTGCATGCCCGACGCGCATACCGCGCCGGACCCGGTGATGAGAACTTTCGGCTTGGCCATGTTTACCGCGCTTCGACAAGCTCGGGGTGGCGCAGCACCACGCAACTGTTCGATCCGCCGAAACCGAAGGAATTGGAGAGCGTCATTCGCACCCGCTGCCTCCGGGGCGCGCCGACGACAAAGTTGAGATCGCAGTCCGGATCGGGGTTATTCAGGTTTGCGTTGATCGGCATTTCGCCGTGCTCGATGGCAAGCGCGCAAATCACCACCTCGACCGCGCCCGCGGCGGCGATCAGGTGTCCCATCGAGCTCTTGGTCGAGCTGACCGACACATCCTGGACGCGCGACCCGAATACGGCGTGAATGGCCGCGCTCTCGCTCTTGTCGTTCATATGCGTCGAGGTTCCGTGGGCATTGATGTAGTCAACGTCGGCAAGCGTCGCTCCGGCGTCGGCCAGGGCCGATCGCATCGACTGGATCGGCCCATCGCCGTCGGGCGGCGAATCCGTAATGCGGTATGAGGACAGCGAATTGCCGTCGCCGGCAAGTTCCGCATAGATATGCGCGCCGCGCCGCCTCGCCGACTCCCATTCCTCGAGCACCAGGAATCCCGCACCTTCGCCCAGAACGAAACCGTTGCGCGTCGCATCGAAAGGACGGCTCGCGCGCTCGGGCGTGTCGTTGTCCGAGGACAGCGCCGACAAGAGGCAAAACCCGGCCAGCCCGACCGGGCTGATCATCGAGTCGAACCCTCCCGCCAGCGCAAAATCGACGCTACCGCGACGGATCAGCTTCAAGGCAGTGCCGATCGCCTGCCCTCCCGAGGCGCACGCGGTGTGCACCGAGGTCGCGTAGCCCCGGATGTCGAAACGGCGTGTCAGCAGCGCCAGGCCGGCGCTCGACTGGCTGCGGCAGAACACCAGCGGATCGTTCGCTGCATCGTTCTGGAGAAGGAGGTCCGGATGCAGCTCGCCGTCGGCTGCGGCCTGACCCTGGACGCCGTCGAGGTCCTCATAGGCGACGCCCATCATGCCGGTGCCAACCGCGCAACCCCAGCGCTCGCCGGTCGCGGCCGCAGGCGCGATGCCAGCATCGCGGATCGCCTGCTCGGCGGCGGCGAGCGCGAAACGATGCGAGCGATTGGCGAACTTGATGAGCTTGCGATCGGCGACCAGCGTCGCGTCGTCGAAGCCCTTGACTTCGGCCGCGATGCGCGTCGAAAAACCGCGAGCGTCGAACAGGCTGATCGGTGCCACGCCGCTCCTTCCCGCGAGCAGCGCGCTCCACGCCGTTGCGACATCGTTGCCGACCGGCGTGACCAGCCCGAGCCCGGTGATCGCCACCCGGCGCTTCGCTTTGTTCATGTCGGCTCCCTCGCCGCAAACTCGACTCGTGCCGTCGCGACCGGCTTGCCGGCTACCTGCGCGCTCAACGTGACGCGCACCGCCAGAGCATCCTGACGCGTAAGCGTGGCCCCGAGCTCGACCTCCTGGCCAGGAGTGATGAAGGAGCGCATCTTGAAATGAGTCATGCGCGATGGAACCGGGTCTGCAAATTGGGGCCCGCAGCTCTTTTCGACAAGCTCCGCCGCCAAGCGAATCTGCGCGTCCAGCAACAGCGTCGCGGGAAAAACCGGGTTGCGCGGAAAATGATCGGCGAAGAACGTCGCCTCGCGAGGCACGTTCAGGTTCGCGCGCAAGGATTTGCCGGGCACATGCTCGATCAGAACCGTCTCGGGCGGATCCACGCCTGGAAATCGCCCACGCGGCGCACCCCGATCGCGAAGAAGCGAGAGCCGCTCGCGCAGTGCATCAGGCGCGTCAAAATCCTCGACCGGCAGCATCGGACCGAGGCAATGCTCGAGCTCAATCACCGGCCTGCCTTCCACGAATGCATTGCCGCCATAGGCCACCATGTTGTCATCGCAGTCCTCGATCTCAACCGCGAGCTCGAGCACGTCATCGGGCAGGACCGCGCCCAGGAAGCGAGTCTCGGTGGCCAATGCCGCTACCGGTCGCACGCGAAAATCCACTTTGCTCATCGCAACCCACGCCGCCAGTTGGCCGACCGCCTCAGCCACGAGGCAGGAAGGAAAGTTCCGAATCCCCTGCGGGACCCAGAAAGTGCCGCGCGCCCGCGTCCCGTCGATAAATTCGCTGATGCGGTCGACAAACGAGAACGCGGCAAAATGCCCCGTCATGCAAGCGGTGCGGCGCCGATGCGCTCAGGCCGCGGGTTGCGCTTCGCGCTGCGCATGCACCACCAGCTTGCAGAACGTCTCGGGAGTGAACAGCCGCGGGATGTCGGCGACTTTCATCGGCGTCTTGAAACGCTCGGCGGGAATTTCCGACAGATACGCTCGAAGCTGCGCCATTCCCTTTTCGGTGACGATGCCCTTTTGCTCGAACTCCGCCTCGGGAAGGTCGCCGCGGGCATTTTCCACGATCTTGCCGCGCGGAATCTTGATCTTGAACGCGCGCTCGAGTCGAAAGACCATGTCGAGAAAGTCGATCGACTCCGCGTCCAGGCCTTCGATCAGCGACACGTCGAGCTTGACATCTGCGACGTCGCAGCCGAGCGCATCGGCCATGGTCTCGGCGACCTTGGGATAGACCGCCATGATCTCTGCTTTGGTGACTTCGGTTTGCGTCATGCTGTTCGCTCCACTCGTTATTCCAATCGTTATTCCACTCATTATTCCATCTTGAAACCGCCATCGACACCGATGACCTGACCCGTCACATAATCCGCGTACCGCGAGGCGAGAAACCAGACCACGTAGGCGACTTCCTCGGGCTTGCCGTAGCGCTTGAGCAGGATCCGCGACTTGATGGTGTCGCCCGCCATGTCGCGCACAGCCTCGGACATTTCGGTCTCGATCACGCCCGGCGCAACGCAGTTGACCGTGATCTTGCGCGGCGCCAGCTCGACCGCCAGGGCGCGCGTGAATGCGTTTACCGCGCCCTTGCTCGCGGCGTAATTCGTCTGTCCCCGCCCGCCCTTCTCGCCGGCGACCGACGAGAGATTGATGATCTTGCCGGCGCGCTGAACGATCATATGCGGCACCGCGGCGCGCGTGACGTTGAACACGCCGCCAACATTGGTATCCAGCACCAGCGAGACATCCTCGTCGTCCATCGCCGCCAGCTGGTTGTCGCGAATCATTCCCGCGTTGTTGACCAGAATATCGATCCTGCCTGCTCGTTCGGCAACTCGATCGACGGCCGCGGCGCAAGCCTTGCTGTCGCGCACATCGACTTGTTCCGATCCAACGCTTAGCGACGCCGATCGCGCGGCGGCAACCACTTCCTGCGCCGCAGAGATCTGATTCCGATAAAACAAAGTCACTTCGGCGCCCTCGGCCGCAAGCAGCTCGACGATCGCCCGGCCGATGCCGCGACTGCCGCCGGTCACGATCGCGACCTTGCCCGCGAGACCCGAATCCGCCGTCATCGCCATGGTGTTCGTCCGGTCGTCATCCCGAGATGCAGAAGCCGCCGTCGACGACCAGCGTGTGACCGTTAATCATCGCCGCCTCGGGCAGGCACAACAGGTAGACCGCCCCGGCAACATCGTTGGGGCTCAATACCGGACCCGCCGGCGCACGCTCCCTGAAATTCGAGAGCAGTTGCTCGCGATTGGGAAAGTAGCGCAGCGCATCGGTGTCCACGACGCCCGCGCTGACCGCGTTGACGCGGATGTTCCTGGGCCCGAGCTCCTGCGCCAGCGTGCGTACCAGCGATTCGAGCGCCGCTTTGGACGCGCCGATGAACCCGTAATCGGGCATGGCGCGCGACGCACCGAGGCTGGACATGGCGACGATGCGCCCGCCGTCGCGCATCAAGGGTACCGCGCGCTGCGCCAGTAAATCGAGCGCAAACGCATTGGTCTCCATGCACCAGCGCCAATGCTTGAGCGACATTTCCATCGCCGGCTTGAGCACGCCGCTGGCGGCATTGCTGATGACGATGTCGAGGCGGTCGAAATGCTTGCCGAGCTCGGCAAACATGTCGTCGACGCTCTCCGGAATGCCGACGCTGCCCTGCACCGGGTACGCGGCTCGCCCCATCGCACGCAACTCTACGCACAGGCTCTCGGCCTCGTCGTGGCTGTTGTAGTAATTCACCGCCACGTCGGAGCCCGCGGAAGCGAGCTTGCGCGCAATCGCGCGGCCGATACCGCGCGACGCGCCCGTGACAAGCGCGACTTTACCGGCGAGAGGGCCTGACATGAACGGAATTGAATGTTGGGGTCCGAGCGCCAGGATTCAAACCCGGCGGCGACCCAGCGCATGGCGGACAATCCGTAATTATCGCCTGCTTCGCTCTCGGGAGCAACGTGCCCCGAGTGCCGTCCGCACCAGCCGCCGACCCGCGGCGCCTCGTCTGTCTCGACCGCGCAAGGAGGGTGCCTGTGAGCAGCGAGCCAGGTCCCGCTCGCGAAGCGAGTGGGGTGCGAGCGACCGCGAATCAGCACCAGCCGCCGACCCGCGGCGCGTCGTCTGTCTCGACCGCGCAAGGAGGCGGCGCGGTCAGCGCACCGCGAGCGCCGCGCGCTTGGCCCGGATCAGCTCTTGCGCTTCGAGGCACCAGTGCTTCTTGATGCTGAACCAGACGTCTGCCGCCCACAGGATATTGTCGCCGCGCACATCCGAAGGTGCCTTGAGCTCTTCCTCGTCGCCGCCTGCCGGCCGATAGGCATTGATCCATTCGCGCGCTCGCGGATCGTTTGCCAGCGAGGAAGTGATCGGAACCGTGACGTGATTGTACGAAATCGGCAAGGTCACGTTGCGCACCTTGGCCGCACCGTCGTGCCGGTAGCGGCTCGCGCCGGCCGCCCCTGGAAAGCTCCATGCGATCAGGTCGCCGGGAATGGTAAATCCGGTGAACTCCTCGACGCTGTCGGGAATGGTCTGGAATCGGTGCAGCATGTTCCACTGGTTGGGCAGGAGAAACGCCGCGCCTCCGGCGCCGACTGCAGACGCGTACGCGACTGAGACACCGACCACGGGACGGGTGTTGCCGGTAAGCGGATCGGTGATTGTGGTCCGGTCCTCCGCCGTGTCCGCAACTGCATTCCAAACTGCGATCTTGTCGCCGAAGGCACCCTCCAGCTCGTAGAGCACCTTGATTGCCTGCACGCCGCCTTGGCTGTGACCGATCATCATCGGACGGACGCCGTCGTGCTCGTAAAACCATGCGATCTCTCCGGCCAGCCGGTCGCTGCTACCGTACGGGCTCTGGGAGTACGCACCATCGATCGGGTCGCGGAGCTTGTCCTCCGGATAGCCCATGCGCTCCAGGAAGGTGGCGAAGGAGGTCATGATCAGGTGCACCGGATAAATGCCGCCGTGCAACAGGATGATCCGCGGCGTGGGCCCCTTGGAAAGCGTGGCGCGGACGTCCTCCTCGCTGATGCGCTCTGGATTGAGCGCGAGAATGCGCTCTTCGAGGCCAGCGCCGAGCGACAGCGAACCAAGCACCGCGCCTCGCTCCATCTGGCCGGTAACCTGAGGGCGGATAACCTGAGGGGCGGTAACCACCGGGCCGTGCGAGGTCGTCGGCGCCGTCGCGCAGCCGGCCGCCAGCGCGACCACGCCGAGCGCGGCGATCAGGCGCGAGCGTGCGGCGCCTGCGGCGTCACGGACCAGCGAGACATGGCGAGTCGGCTCGGGCAAGCCCACCTCCGCGAAGCGATTCATGTTTGAAGACTCTTGATACCGGAAAGCATGTCGGCAACGACGCCTTCGACGGTCCCGCGGTCGAAGGCGGCGGTGCGGTACGTAATACCGACGTTGACGAACTCGTCCGCGGTCGATATCGCGCAAATCATCGGCGCCAAGGGCCCGGTGGACACGGCCCGCAAATATTCCGGTGCCGGTCCTCGGCTCCCGCCATGGGTCCAAAGCGGCGCGACATTGAGCGGCGTGGTACCTGCCCACACCGGGCAATGTTTGGCAAAAAATCGCCGGCGGCGCCTTTCGGACAGAAATCGCCACTCCAACCCTGCAAGGCCCAACATCAGTAAAGTTTGCAAATAGAGCTTGCCCCGTTTGATTCTTTCGCTCTCCTTATGCACGAAGTGCGCCAACTCCTTCATGCCAATCTCATCCGGCACCCGGTGGGAGACACGAAAGGAGGCTAGCAACGGAACAAACGCATGCTGCGCTTGTGACCCGAAATCGCGGCGAATGTTCACGATCGAAGCAACGGCGAGGTCGCGTCGCCTCGATTGTTGGCGGCGCCTGGCCGCAAGGGGCGACAACACCTTGAGCAGAATCGTCATGAACAGGTCGTTTTGCGTGACGCCCCAAGACTGTGCAGCACGAACCAGCGCGGCTTGCTCGGGCAGGCCGAGCCTTAGTCGCGCAAACGCGTTCTCGCCGTCATCGATTGTCGTGTACCCCGGCCTGAACGATCGTCGGCAACGCGCCGCAAATCCGGGCAGGCTGGTCAAGCCGCGGAGCAGCACTCCCGCCTGGCGAAGGAACATTCCGGCGTAGGACGGCGCCGGCGCGGCGCTAATCATGTCCTGCGCTGTGCTTTCGCCGCGATAGCGGCCCACAATGGCGCTAAGAAGGCCGACGATGGAGTCCCCGCCGGCGACAAAATGATCGTAGGCGAGGCCGAGGTAAAACGACGAGCCTGCGTCGACCGCAAAAAACCGAAACGGGCTGATGCGCCCGTCTGCAGGGAACGCGGCGTTGAGCTGACGCGCTATTTCGTCATGGAGGAGCGCCGGCGGATCGTCGTCGGCAAGCAGCTTGAGGTCGACCTCTCGCCGCCCAGCGTGCCACTCGTAGCAGCCGCGGGCCCGGTCCAGCTCCACATGCGCCAGGCCGCGAGCCTGCAGCTCTCGCGTAATGGCGTCGCTCAGCCGAGCGCCGTCGAGCGCTTCGGCGACGAGTACGACATGCACGGCGTTGTAGGGATGGATATCGCGCCAGTGCAGCATCGCGTGTTGAAACAGATTAAGCTTGTTTCTCACGCGTTCCCTTCGACTGCCGCGACGGCGCTGCGTCGCGCGCGTATCAATCGTTGCAGCTCGATGCACCAGTGCTTCTTGACGCTGAACCATATGTCGGCAGCGTGCAGCAGATTGCTGGTGTCAACGACAGCGTCTGCCGGTGGTGGGACATTTTCTCGGGGGCGATACGCGTCGATCCACGCGCGCGTGACCTTGTCGAACGCCAGCGCACGGACGCGCGGCATGGCGATGTGGCTGGTAGCCACGCCGAGCGTGACGTTACGCACGCGTGCCGACCCCGTGGCCCGATACGGTTCGCTCCCCGGAAATGTCCCGGCGATCGGATCCCATTCGATGGTATAGCCTGAGAATTCTTCGACGCTGTCCGGGACCTCGCGGACCTTGTCCAGCATCGACCATTGCCCCAGCACCCATCGCGGCAGCTTCCCGGTGGCGAGGGCCGCCACGTACGAAAGCTTGAGGCCGACGACGGGCCGGATCACTCCGCTCCGCGGATCGCGAATCCAGGTGCGATGCTCGGACGCATCGGTAAGGGGATTCCACACCTCGACCTCGCTTGCGAAAGATCCCGCGAGCTCATGGAGCGCCTTGATCGCGAGCATGCCGCCCTGACTGTGCCCGATCAACATCGGCATCAAGCCATCCGCCTCGTAGTACCACGCGATCGCGCCCGCAAGTTCGGCCGCGCTGCCATTGCTCGCGTGGGAAAGACTATGGTCTTTGGGGTCGCGCAGCTGCGTCTCGGGGTAGCCCATCGCGATCAGAAATTCAGCGAAAGGCTGCATCGTGATCAGCGGCACGCTGCCTTGCAGCGCGACGATGCGCGGCGCACTCGACCGCGACAAGATGTCGCGTACGTCAGCGGCGGAAATGTTCTCCGGAACGAGCGCAAGAATGCGGTCTTCGGTCGAGCGATCCACTGCCGGCTCCGCTCGTGCAGACTCGGATTCGCCTTCCGGCGCGACGGTGATTGCGTGCGCATGCGTCGCGGCCAGAACCAGCGCCAGCGCGGCGACCAGCCGTCGCAATACAGCAGCGATGGCGATGGGAGCTCTGTTCATGGACATTCTCGCGCTCCGCTCTTCCGGCTCGGCGGATGCGTTCTACGATCCTTGCGCGCCGAGCCGCGGTAAAAAACGGCCGGTGCGACGCAGGTACAGCGCGTACGGCTCGCCGTGCGTGGCGAGCAAGTGGCGCTCCTCGTTGCGGGCCTTGAGGTTATTCAACACGAGGTGCACCGCCCAGATGCCCCACATCAGCGGCGTCGGGATGATGATTGCCGAGCAAAGCATCAGCAGCATGGAAAGCGCATAGATGGGATGACGGACGTATGCGAAGAGCCCGTCGGTGATCAGCGTGCCCTTGCGTTTTTCGCTCACATCCATGCGCCAGTCCTTGCCCATCCTCGACCAACACCATGCCGTCATCGCCAGACACGCGAGCGCGATCACGGCGGCGAGCCAGCGAAGCGCGGCATACGCAGGCTCATCCTTGGCGAATGGCGGCACGGCGAGTAAAGGGTTTGTGCGATTGATCGCCAGCCACGGCAAGAGGATCCAGGCGATCACCAGCGGGATCCAGATCACGAACATCGCCCGTTCGAACGCCTGCTCTGGAACGAGCCCCGCCAAATCGCGCGTCCTGCGGCGTGCGCGGACGATCATGGCGCCGACGCCGAACCAATAGCACCAGACGGTCGTGACCAGGAGGACCGCCGGCAGATCGCTGTATTTCATTGCTCGCACAAGGCTCCGGTCGAAGCTCTCCTGCTCGCACAGGGAAATCGCGAGCCGTTGTTTGGATTTTACTTCATCCGCGCGCGTCCCCGGCGCGATGCACTGCTGTCTTCCTTGTCGCGCCTGCCTGTCTTTTCGATACATAATACGGCGCCCTTCGAACTGCATAAGGCGTGCTATGGCTGCGTCGCACACGGCGATGAAAACGGTTGGCATCGCCGGCGCGGGTCTCATGGGTCGCGGTATCGCTCAGGTCGCGGCGCAGGCCGGCTTCAGTGTGCGCCTGATCGACGCCAAACCGTTCGCCGCCGCCGACGCAAAGCGCCTGATTGGCGAGCAGCTCGACACGCTGGTCGCGAAAGGCAAGCTTTCCGCCGCCGCCGCCGAAAGCGCCGTCGCGCATATTGCTCTGCCCGAATCCATCGCCGGATTTGCGGACGTCGATCTGGTGATCGAGGCGATCGTGGAGCGGCTGGACGCGAAGCAGGCCTTGATCGCATCTCTCGATGGCGTAGTGGGCAAGGAGTGCATCCTGGCGACGAACACCTCGTCGCTCTCGGTCACCGCGATCGCGGCTGCGTCGGCACATCCCGCGCGAGTCGCTGGGCTGCATTTCTTCAGTCCGGTGCCGCTGATGAAGGTGGTCGAGGTGATCGACGGATTGCTGACCTCGCCGGTGGTGGTCGAGCGCCTGGTCGAATTCGCGTCGGCGCTCGGCCACACGCCAGTCAAGGCCAGGGACACGCCCGGATTCATCGTCAATCACGCGGGGCGCGGTTACGGCACCGAAGCCTTGCGCATCATCGGCGAAGGCGTCGCCGATGCAGCGACCATCGATCGCATCCTGAAGCTCGAGGCAGGCTTCCGCATGGGTCCTTTCGAGCTTCTGGATCTCACCGGGTTGGACGTTTCGCATCCGGTGATGGAATCGATCTACCACCAGTTCTACGAAGAGCCGCGCTTCCGGCCTTCGCCGCTGACCGCGCAGCGCCTCGCGGCCGGATTGCTCGGCCGCAAATCCGGGCGTGGCTTCTACGACTATCGAGGCGTCGATGCCCAGGCGCGTCCCTCGGTCGCCCCGCCGACAACAATCACGCAAGGCAGCCCGGCGTTGCCGCGTCGGGTCTGGGTCAGCGCCACCGATCCCGACTCCAGGCAACGCGTCGTCAGTCTGTTGCAGGGTGCCGGCGCGGAAATCGACGCGCATGACACACCGGAATCGGACTCGCTTTGCCTCGTCCTGCCCTCGGGGCGTGATGCGACCACCGCCGCGCTCGATGAGCGTCTCGACCCCAGGCGTAGCGTCGCGCTGGATACGCTCTTCGACATGAGCAAGCACCGCACGCTGATGACGACCTCGGTGACCGAACCTTACTGGCGCGATGCCGCCAAAAGCCTGTTTGCCGCGGACGGCGTTCCGGTCGACGTGATACACGACAGTCCGGGCTTCGTCGTCCAACGCACCGTAGCGCACGTGGTCAACATCGCCTGCGATATCGCGCAGCAGCGCATCGCGACGCCTGAAGACATCGACCTCGCAGTCAGGATCGGGTTGGCTTATCCCGCGGGACCGCTGGCGTGGGGCGACGCGATCGGACCACCCAGACTGCTGCGCATCCTGAGGGAGCTTGCGCGATCCTACGGCGATCCGCGTTATCGGCCCAGCCTGTGGTTGTCGCGCCGCGCGCGTCTTGGCGTATCGCTGCTGACGCACGAGGCCTGAGGCTGCCTCCGCCGCGGCATTCACGGGGCGTGACGGCGCAACCCGCTTGCACTGAAATACCGTGCGAGTAGCATAATCGCACTTGTCGAACCTACCTCATGAGGCAACACCATGTCGAAGAACAAGGGCAGCGGAAGCTTCCGCGGACGCGACTCCAAGACCGGGCATCCGATTCAGATTCCGCAGGTCAAACGGCCCGCCGCGCCGTCGGTTCCGCGGGTGATGCCGCGCACCAAGGCAAGCCCGAAGGGTCGCTAGAGCGGTCCCACTGGCATCGCTAAATAGGAGGTAGCCGTGAAATCCAGCAGACGCCGGCAGCTCTTGCGCGGCGCGTCGATGCTTGCCGCCGGCGGCGTCGCCGCATATGCGATGCCCGGCAGCGTGGCCGCACAGTCGCGCAGTCCGTTCTCGGTGTCGCCGACCTTCATTCCCATCGCCGGCGGCAGCGACCTTTTCCCGGTTCGACGGATCTATTGCATCGGACGCAATTACGCAGCGCATTCGCGGGAGATGGGGTCGGATCCGACGCGCGAGCCGCCGTTCTTTTTCCAGAAGCCGACCGACGCAGTCCAGAACGTGCCGATCGGCTCGACCATCGATCACCCCTATCCGCCGCTGACCAAGAATTATCATTACGAGATCGAGCTGGTCGCGGCGATCAACAAGGGCGGCCGCAACATTCCCATCGACCGCGCGCTCGAGCATGTCTTCGGCTACACGGTCGGGCTCGACATGACGCGCCGGGATCTGCAGCGCGCGATGGGAGACGAAAAGAAACCCTGGGAGATCGGCAAGAGTTTCGATCATTCGGCGCCGCTCGGACCACTCCAGCCGGTCGCCGCGGTCGGGCACTTCACCAAAGGCGCGATCTGGCTCAAGGTCAACGGACAGGTCAAGCAAAACGCGGACTTGAGTCAGATGATCTGGTCAGTGGCAGAACAGATAAGCAAACTCTCGGAGGCGTTCGAGCTTGCGCCCGGCGATATCATCTACTCGGGCACGCCGGAAAATGTGGGCCCTGTGGTCAAGGACGACGTGATGGAAGGCCACATCGACGGACTGCCGAACATCAGCGTCAAGGTCGTGTAAAGGTGTCTAAGTGTGGAGGAGCGTGCCTCCATACCCGAACAGACCGACCAGTCCAATGACGATGAGATAAATCGCGACGATGTAATTCAGAAGCCGCGGCACCAGCAAAATCAAAATTCCGGCGATCAGGGCTATCAGCGGGCCGAGGGTCAGGTGGATGTTCATTGTTTCTTTCTCCTAGATTAGTCGTCTCGGCGCGACGCGTCGAGACGTTACGCCGCTCGTGTCATTGAACGGATGGCCTTCGCTGTTACGGATCGCGCCTGTTGGGTCGCTCCGACAAACTTTCACTGTCGCCGAACTGCGGACCATCGTATTCGCCTAGCCCCGCCTATTTTCGCAATTGAACATCTTCGGGCGCAGGCAGATCGACCAGAAGTGGAGGCTTCAGGGGATCGAAGTCGATCCATCGTCCGGCCTGCCACGTTCCGTCGGCGCGCTCGATGTCTTGAGCGCCCTGGGCGCGCAATACGTTGACGGCCGCCACACGCCTGGCAAACTCCAAGGCCCGGACGGCGACAAGGATGCCGCCGATCGGATCGATCGCGTGCGGACCGGGGGGATTGACAAAAAAAACCGTGACATCATCTGCGTTGAAACCGCCACGGCGCAACGCAGCCACCGCCGACTCCGCCTGACCTTGCTGCTCGAAGCGTCCTGCGATGATGGAGGTCATGGAGCACTCCTCGACGCGTGCATGGCGGCGGCTCGTGACTCCCGTCGTCCCGCGCATGGACAATGTGATGCATCGCACATTCGTGGCCAGGGGACGCAAGAATTACATCGGCTCGGTAAATACTTCTGCGTCCGGCGGCTATCCGGCTATGTACCCTTGCCCGAGCAGAAAACGTGCCGCGCGGAATGCAACAGAGGCAGACTGATGCACAGAAGGGCTGCGGACCCGCGTCCGGCTAGGTATGTCGGGCGCAGGGTCTGACGCTGAAACGACTATTTCTGGTCGTCGCGCTTTTCCTCTGATTTAGCCTTTGGCGCTTCGCCTTTCGCCGGCTCCGCCTTGGCTTTGGGCTCCGCCTGCCGCACCGTTGCCGGCGCCGCCGGGACGGCAGCAGGCGGCGGCGCGACGGGCGGTTTCGCAACCGTCGGAGGCGGCTCTCGCCGCAGCTCTGCCGGGGGCGGCGTTGGAGGAGGCTTTACCGCGGCCGGAGCTGCCGCTGCAGGCTGCTCTCGTCGCAGCTCCGTCGGAGGCGGCGCGGGAGGAGGCCTCACCGCAGCCGGCGCTGCCGCTGGAGGCTGTTCTCGTCGCAGTTCCGCCGGAGGCGGCGGCGGGGCCACGGGCGGCTTTGGCGGCGGAGGCGGCTCACGTCGCAATTCAGCGGGGCCTGGCGCTGGCGCAACGGGAGGCTGTGCGACCGCCGGAGGCGGCTGGGGTACCGGGCGCGTTTCCATCGCCCTGGGTGGCGGCGGAGGCTGCGCGGACGGTGCAGCCTGCGGCGGTGGAGGAGGCGCTCGCACCCCGGCAGGCGGCGCCGGCGGCGGCGAGATGCCGGTCTTCGGCACCGGACCACCCGCGTCGAGACTCGAAGGTGGCCTAGGCGGCACCGGCGGCGACGCTCCCGGCGGTTGCGGGACAGGGACAGGCGCTCCTTGCCTTGGCGCGATTCCGGGCGCGGGTCCGGTAGCCGTGCCACCTGCGGCTGCAGGCGCGCTGCCTGGAGCCGTCGGCGGTGCATTGGTACGCGGCCTAGCGATCGTCGGGGCCGGCGGCGGCGTTCCTGGGGTAGTGGGCGCCACGACCTTGACCGGCGGCGCCGTAGGCGCACCAGTGGCGGCGGGCCTGGCGGCTACGGCCGTCGCAGGATCCGCGGGTCGACCCGGGTCCTTGGCGAGCGTCGACTCTCGGACATTGAACGGAGCCGGCGGCGGCGGCGGCGCGACGCGAGCAAAGACAGGACGCTGGATCGTAGCGGTCGGCGGCCGGCCTACCGTCCCCGGCGCGGGCCGAGCGGCGGATGCGGCCCCTGCGGCGGCCGCGCCAGCACCGCCACCGATGACGCTCGCACGCACCGGCGCGATCGCGGCGACGCCGGTCACCGGCGCTGCTGCCACCACGTTGCGTGAGACCACAACCGCGGACTGCGCAACCGGCCGCGACTGTACGAATACAGCGGCCGGCACCGCCGTCATGCCGCCGCGCTGCTCGCGGTTTCGGTAGACGGTATTCGGCGCGTCGGGCCTGTTGTAGATGTTCGTGACGTAGGTATTGCTGACGTTGGTGTTGCTGACGTTGACGTCGGTGAAATAGTTGCGGCTGACCCGGTAGGCGGGCCGATACACTTCACCCGGAGCGAGTGGAAACCATGCGATGCCGCGCGCGGGTTCACCCGAGCTGACCGAGATGGTGAAATTGTTGCCGCCGACAAAAGCGACCAGCGCCGGCGCGTAGACGGGTCGCACGCGGAGCGGGCCGGGCACCCAGCACCAGCGCTCGCGCGCGTAGGCCCAGCGACCGTAGTGGAAGGGCGCGAAGCCCCACGGTGCGTCGTCGACCCAGGTCCAGCCCCACGGCTCGATCCAGGCCCAGTGCCCATGGCGATAGGGCGCCCAGTCGCGAGCCACCGAGGTTGGCACCCACACGTTGCCATAGCCTTCGACCACGCTCCAGGTTCCGTAATCGTCGAGGTCAGCGTAGCCGATGACTTCCGGTGAGACGTAGCGAGCGGCGACGGGATGGTCCTCGCGACGATCGCGCTCCCGCGTCCAGGTGTCGAACGTGTCGGCCGCGGGGAGCGCGTCATATTCGTAGTCGCGAAGCCCCGAATCGGCGAAGCGGTACCACTGGCGAGCACCGATGGTGTACGCCGCGCCTTCGCCATAAGCCACGCCTTCGCCGCTTCTGACCGCGACGGTCGTCGCCGCGCTCACCGGGTCGACGTCGATCCGATAATCACCCGGTCGCCGTAGCGAAAACGCAAGCAGCGGCGTATCGACTTCGATCGTCTGATCCGGATCGAGGCGCCGCACGCGCACGTTGAGCGCGCCCTGCGCGAGCTGGAACTGCGCCACGCGATCGTCGAGGTTGAGGATGGTGACGCTGGTTTGGCTGCCGAGGCGGACCGCAAGCGAGCCGATCTGCAGCTCGGCGCGTGCACCCGCGTCTGCCCAAACACGGTCACCGGTGATCAGCGGCCGATTCGGCGTCGCGTATACCCATTCGTCTTCACCCGCGGGTGAAAAGTTGACCGCACCATCGATATTCGCCAATCTCGCGACGCGAGACGGCGGATCGGCGGCGGCGATGCTGCAGGCGAGCAGCGCGGCGAAGCCGATGACGGCATGGCTGACGCTGCGCAGGTCGATGCGGCGAGACAACATGGCAAGCTCTCCTCTTTCTTTTTTGGGATGACACGTGCGCAAAAAAATACACGCTTGCACGCAAGGACCGCGGCACAAGTCACGTTGACCGATCCATCGAGCGGAAAGCGTGCCGACCTCAAATAGCAGCAGAATCCCTTAACGGTCTGCCGGGTCCGGGCGATGACAAGGACCCTCACGTGGTGGCAGGCGCGAGGATCGTGCGGCTGCGAGAGCGTTTCAACCGGACACCGGCCGAACGCAAAAGGCGACGACTGAAAGCTTCAAACAGGCGCCGTGTCGGCGGCCTGACAATGCGCGATCCACTGCGCAGTCAGCTTCTCCTGCGTCGCGTTCTGCGACAGGCGCGCGTCGAGCGCCGCGAAATCGACCTCATCGATCGGCTGGTCCTGGTTGAAGCAGGAAAAGACATAGCTCAGCTTGCCACTGACCGGGTCGCGGTGTGGCTGCAGGCATTGCGCGCAGATTTCCTTCATCATGCATTGCATCGGCGAATTGATCGAGGCGATGCCGCGATGCGAAGCCTTGAGGTGAGTCTTGAGCACCGAGTGGCGGGCGGCGGCGACCGCGGCCATCATCTTGTCCGAGCCGATCGCGATCACGCGATCGGCGTCCGCGAACGCGATGGGTTGCGCGCCGAGCGCG
>DATMNH010000133.1:0-2670 GCA_035568975.1 Casimicrobiaceae bacterium | reverse complement strand
TGTCTCTGCGGCTGACGGAAGCGGATGTGGATGAACTCAAGCGCGCATTCTCTTGAACGCGACTGAACGTCGATCGTCCGTCCATGAGAACACCCGTTGCCGGTATCCTAATTGCGTTGGCGCTTGCCGAGACGCCGCTTAACTATCTTACAAGGCCATTACATGGAAAGGGCCGCCCCTTGGTCTTACGATTGTTTGCGCGTACTTTTCGTCCATGATCGAAAGCCATTCTCTCTTTGGCATCGTGCGCCAGTCAGCGGACGCTGACTGCGTCACCGCCATCGAGCGACTGGTCGCCGACGCATCGGACCACCAGCTCAGCCGCATCAACGTTCTGGCTTTCGCCCGCCGCCACGGTCTTGACGAGGAGAAGGCGATTGCCTCTTTCCTGCATGCGGCCCGTGGCGGACTATTCGAACTGTCGTGGAACGTGTTGTGCCCAGGCTGCGGCGGCGTACTAGACGCCAGCGCCACGCTGAAGAGCGTGCACGCCGAGGAATACCATTGCGCGTTGTGCGGCGCCGGATACGCACCGACGCTTGACGAAATGGTCGAGGTGACATTCACCGTCAGCCCGCGCGTACGGCGGATCGCAGCACATGATCCGCATACACTGTCGAACTGGGAATATTACCGCCAGATCTTCTGGGGTTCCGGTGTCGATCTTCCCAACACTGACTTCGCAAAGACGATCGAGAACCTGACTCTCGATTCAGTCGAGCTGCCACCCGGCGAGAAAGCACATCTGTCGCTGACACTGCCAGCCGAGTTCCTCATCGTATTCGAGCCAGTGATTCACGCCGCGCAGTTCATCGACGTCAAGGGCGAGCCGGCAACCGAGCGGCAGAGCCTCACTCTCGTCTACACGAACCTGCGCGCACCTACCGGAACAATGGAGCTTCGCCCTGGGCCACTGCGCCTGTCGCTGGAGAACCGCACCGATCGCCGGATTCTGCCTGGCATCTGGATAGCCAACGATGCGATGCACGAATTTCTCGGCAAGCGCCGGCCATTCCTGACGGCCAAACGCCTGCTGTCCAACCAGACCTTTCGCGACATCTACCGCACCGACACGCTCGACGTCGACCAGCGGCTGAAAATCACCAGCCTCACTTTCCTGTTCACCGACCTCAAGGGTTCGACGGAACTGTACGAACGGGTCGGCGACCTGGTCGCCTTCGACATGGTACGCGAGCATTTCCGCTTGCTGCACGAGAGCGTAGCCGCCGAGGGCGGCGCCGTGGTCAAGACGATCGGGGATGCCGTCATGGCAACCTTCCCGACGCCCGACCGTGGGCTTGCTGCGGCGCTACGCATGCGTGAGGCCATGCGCGGCCTCAACGCGGCGCATGGACGCGATGACCTGCTGCTAAAGATCGGCATTCACGAAGGACCTTGCTTGGCCGTGAGTCTGAACGACCGACAGGACTATTTCGGGCAGACCGTAAACATCGCTTCGCGCGTCCAGGGGCTGGCGCTGTCGCAGTCCATCTTGGCGACGGCATCTGTGATCGAGAACGCGGCTAGCGCAGGCGTATTGGGCGACAGGCCCGAACCAAAAGTTCACCACCTGGCGCTACGCGGAGTTGGCGTTGAGGTGCCGATCTACGAGGTTCCGTAGACCCATCTGCTTACATTGCTGCTAGTCCGTTTTCTGCCCGTGGAGTCGATTTAGCTAACGCCAGAGCTGACGTTGCCACATTTTTACCACCGAGCCGCACATCAAGGACCAGCCACGATGGCCCAATGGAAAGCGAACACGCGGAGCGGTCCCTCCGCCGACGCGGGGTACAGGGTGCGTTAGCCAATAAGCGGGCCGCGGACTCCCGCGCGAATGCTTTGGCCTCGACCCTTCGCGAGGTTAGGGCTGCAGGCTTCATTTCGCGCCGGGCACTCGCGGCGGAACTCAACCGAAGAGGAATACCGACCGCGCAGGGCGGTAGATGGCATTATACCACCGTGGTGAGGACGCTGACGCGCCTAGGCCTGCTCCCATCCTTCATCGACGGGAGGACCAACAATGGACAGGCAGGTAAGCAATCAGCCGACGCCCAAGCCAAGGCGCTGGCTCCGACAGTTCGTGAACTCCAGGCGAAGGGCTTCGATTCTCTCGGCGCCATGGCGCGTGAATTGAACGCGCGAGAGATACGAACGTCACGAGGCCGGAAATGGCAATCAACCAGCGTTAGACGACTTTTGCGCCGCTTGGAGAGGCAGAAACCTTAGCCAACATCGCCGCTAGCGCCGTTTTTCTGCCCGTGGAATCGAACTAGCCCGCGGCCGCGGTGAGGATAAGATTCGTCCGTGAGGTGGAGGTCTCGGGAGGACCGTTCGATGGTTCAGCAGCTCGCCTTGGCTGGCGTTGTCCTGTTCGCCCTCGTCGCTCTGGTCTCTATTGCGGCTGCGGCTCTGTCAGTCTTCATTTTCCCGAGCTGACGGCCTGTGTCCACGCGTAGAGGATTGCACATGTACAGAGTCTGGTACTGGGCGATGATCGATCGCGATGGCGAGCCAACGCGTGCGAGCGGGTGTGGAAGGCGGCCAACCCGTTCCCCCACGGCGACAGAGCTCCGAAATGCCGAGCCAGATCCGATCCAAGGAGGTAGGCCGTGCCATTATCCCGGTGGAAGTCGGGCGCCGGGAAGCGTGGCCGACTCCGCCGTATCACAT
>DATMNH010000132.1:0-8658 GCA_035568975.1 Casimicrobiaceae bacterium | reverse complement strand
GCTTACGATTTCATTGCCGTCAGCACCGTAAAAATCGGCTTCCACGTGCGTGTTGAAGTCGCCCAACGGGGTCGGCGTGCTTGTCTTCGCGAACAGCCTCGACTCTCGGGCGCCGAAATCGACCTGATTTTTTTTGTGGTCGTCGGCGCCAGGTCCGACCGGGATGGCGGCGGGGTTTAACTGTAAGTCTACGTTAGTCCCCGCGCCGATATGCGGATTGCTGAAGACCGCATCGAGCTTGACGTACCCGCCCAACGTCACCGACGTATTCGACCCGGGTAGCTTGAACGAGCCCTTGGTGGCGCCGCCGGTGACGACATTGTCCGGAACGGCCGCCGCCTGCTTCTTCTCCGCGGCCTCCTGCTTCATTTCCAGCTCGCCGACTTTTTTCTGCAGTGCCTCGATTTGTGCTTTTAAATCTTGCAGCTCATCGGCCCGAACCGCGGTTGCCGGGCCGCCCAGGCCGATGGCGATCGCCAACGCGAGCGTCTTCGCTTTCAGTGCACCAGTGGATTCCATGATTCACCCTCCAATCCATGAATTGCCGTTAAGTCGCAAATGTTTCGTCCCTGCTTCTTCGCGCCGCAGACCTTCGACGTGACGCACGCGTTCTCGAGCGGTACCTGGGCGTCGTGGGCATCACGTGCCTCTCGGGTTCAGGAGGCGTCGAGACGCCGCACGACCGGCTCGTTTAAACGGGTGCGGTCAATCCAGCGGATGCTGCTGATTCGGACGTGTGTATTCCGGCGGCGGTGACGTTATTCCCGTGGGAATAACGTCGACGGAAGCGAGGTATGAATGCCCGCGCGCGCGTACGCGCCCGGCGCGGGCGCCGTTCCACGATTGGCTTGCGAACGTGATGCTGCGCGGCGCGACGCCTGATTTATCGCGCTAGCCGTTGTGATGATGCGGCAACAGCGCGGGCGGCGCGCCGAGGCGTCGCAGGCCGTCCGTCTGAAGCCAAAGCCTCGTCGCGGCCTCGGCGCGATGAATCAAAGCGGCAGATTGCGAAAAGTCGTAGCTGGTCGTTGACAGCGGGCAAAGCGGTGGCACGGTGACCACATCGGTCACGCCGGCGTAGCGTTCGATGTCGTTGACGAGCTGGCGCATGATCAGAAGATTCAGGGCGTGCAAAGCCAGTGCCATGGCGCCGCGCGGGGGCGCCTGCAGCGAGCAGGAAATGCCGGTCGGCAGGACGATTACGCGCGTTGCTCCCATCTCAACCGCGATCGAGATCGGCGTGTTATTCGATACCCCGCCGTCCACCAGAAAACGGCCGTCGAGCAGCACCGGCGGGAACACGGCGGGGATCGCGGCGCTGGCGAGAAGGGCGGTCGCGGCCGGTCCCGAAGAGAGCACGACTTCGGTTCCTTCCAGCGCATCGGTGGCCACGACGTAACAAGGCAGCGGTGCGTCTTCCAGGCGCGCATAGGGCAACTCGGACTCGATCAAGGACCGCAACGGTGCCGGCGCCACGAGATGATTGGTCTTCCCGAAGAAACCGAGCATGCTGGCGATCGGTGAAAACGGGAAAACATCGGTCCTGCGCAGCTCGACCCAGATGCGCTTGAGGCGCTCGACACCGCGCCCGTCCGGCTCGGCGGCGTAATATGCGGCGTTGATCGCGCCCACCGATGCGCCGACAACCAGGTCGGGAACGACGCCCCGCCGAGCGAGTGCGGCCAGCATGCCGACTTGCACGGCGCCGAGACTACCGCCGCCGGCCAGCACAAATGCGGTCAAGTTCTTCCCGTGCTGCAGCATGACGTTTGCCCGATCTCGCGCGGCTCGACGGCGATATCCTGGTCTCAGCGATCCGAGTGATGACCAAGCTTTTGCGGGCGCGGAGCCAATGTCGCTCCGATGTCGCGGAAACCCGCCTTGACATGCGAGCCGTCACAGAACGGCTTGTTGCGCGAGTGGCCGCAACGGCAGAACGCGACCCTCGGACCGCATGGCGCGCGAGTAAGGCCGTTGTTGCCGACGAGCGTGAGCGATCCTTCGACGATGCAGGGCCCGTTTGTCGCAGGCTTGACGCGGAGAAGACCGCCTTCTGTTTCGCCGGCGGCCGCCGTCAGGCCTGATTCATCGGAGGCGCGGAATGCGATCTCCTCGTGACTGTTGTCGCAGAACGGCTTGTTGCGCGAAGCGCCGCAGCGGCAGAGCGCGGCGCGGGTTTCCTTGAGCACTGCGGTCGGGGTGCGGATCTCGAGCTGGCCCGAGAAATAGAGGGGCCCGTCCGGCGTGATCCGTACCTCGTTATGGGCGGGAATCGGCTCCTCCCCACCCCCATCCGTACGCCGAAAGTGCAGCGCTCCCGTGGGGCAGCGCTGCACGACCTTCGCAATCTCTCCGGCACTCGCCTGCGTGGCGTCCACCCATACTCGCCGGCTCGGATCGAACACCCGTGGCAGGCCTCGCACGCATTCTTCGGCGCGGATACACCGCTTCAGGTCGTAACTGATGGTGATATCTTCGGCGCCGTAACGACGGAGCTTGTGAGACGTCCGATAGACCGGCGGGAATGGCAATGGCATTTTGTGGCTGGCGACAATGAACGCGGTGGGCAGGGCTTGATCCGAGTGAAAACCAGCTACCCATCGCGCGCGGGCTTTATTCCGGAATCCATGAACCCAGCGCCGCGGGAATATTATTGGCCGCGCGGGGGTATCGCATTAGGTGATCCCTTCTTTTTCCGCGAGGAGCCATACGTGAGACACCCGATAGATCGACGAGAGTTTTTGAAACTGGCAGGCTTGGGCGGCGTGGTATTCGCCTCGAGCCTTGGCGCTGCGCGCGCCGCGGGCACAATGGCTGCGACCAAGGGTGGGACTTACGATGACTTCTACTTCGTCCAGTTGTCCGACACGCATTGGGGCTTCCAGGGGCCCCCCAATCCCGACGCCAAGGGGACACTCAAGAAGGCCGTCGCCGCGGTCAACAGCATGTCCCAGCAGCCCGATTTCATCGTCTTCACGGGCGACCTGACGCATACGACCGACGACGCGAAGGAGCGCAGGCAACGCCTCGCCCAGTTCAAGGAGATGGTCAGCGAGCTCAAGGTGAAAGACGTCCGCTTCATGCCCGGCGAGCACGACGCTTCACTCGACCGGGGCGAGGCGTATCAGGAATTCTTTGGCAAGACCCACTACACCTTCGACCACAAAGGCGTGCACTTCATTGCCCTGGACAACGTATCCGATCCGCGCGCGCAGATCGGCGACGAGCAGCTGCAGTGGCTCGCTGCGGACCTCAAACAGCAGCCGCAGGAAGCCAACATCGTTGTGCTCACGCACCGACCCCTGTTCGACCTCTACCCGCAATGGGACTGGGCCACGCGCGACGGCGCGCAGGCGATCGATCTGTTAATGCCCCACCCGAACGTCACGGTGTTCTACGGCCACATTCACCAGGAGCACCACAAGATGACCGGACACATCGCCCATCACGCGGCCAAGGGACTGATGTTTCCGCTGCCCGTGGCCGGCTCGCAGCCGCAACGTACCCCGCTGCCGTGGGACCCGGCGCATCCCTATCAAGGTCTTGGCTTCCGCGACATCGAGGCGGAGGCGAAGAACGCCGAGTTCAAGCTCACCGAGCTTCCAGTCGTGAAGGCTTGATGCGATGGAAGCCGCCAGAAGACGATTGACGCTGGCGTTGGGCGGGTTGCTGCTCGGGGCAGCGACGATCGGCCTGCGTGCAGCCGCACAGCCCGAGGAGCAGGTCATCAAGATACTGGCCCGGAGATTCACCTACACTCCCAACAAACTCAGCCTGAAGCGGGGCGTCCCGGTCATTCTGGAGCTCACCTCGGCCGATGTCCTCATGGGCTTCAGTGCGCCCGACTTCGACGCGCGCGCGGACATCGTTCCCGGCCAGGTCGCCAGGGTGCGCCTTGTGCCCGACAAGGTCGGTACGTTCACCTTCCTTTGCGACATTTTTTGCGGCTCCGGGCACGAGACGATGAGCGGAACGATCACCGTCGTCGCGTGACGCACCGAGCAGCCGCATTGGACAATTCCACCCATTCACGATCGAGGCGAAAGCTCATGAATGAAGATCGACATACCGGTGTTTCGCGTCGTTCGCTTGTCAAAGGAGGCGTCTGCGCAGTAGCGGGAATCGCGATCGCTTCCCTGTCCGGGACCAGAATATCGGCGGCCGAAACAAAACTCGCCAAGTCAGCCGTGCAATACGTCGATGCCGGGAAAGAGGAAGGGAAGGATTGCGACGACTGCATTCAGTTCATCCCAGGTACATCTCCAAAGTCCCTCGGGACTTGCAAAATAGTGGAGGGCGAAATCAACCCCCATGGCCATTGTATTGCGTTCACGCCCAAGCCAAAAAAATAGAGCCTGTCAGCGGATGGCTTCATCGCGGCTTGGGAGTCCGATCCGGTGCAGCAGATCCTGAAACCGGGGGTCGGACCGGAGCGGATCGAAGACCGGTCGCATGAGAATGGAAGGATTGAATCGCGCTTGATAGGCCTTGTTCAGCCAGATCATCGCCCGGTCGTAGTTGCCGAGTCCGACATAGATCAAGGCAATACTCGCGTCGGTCGAAGAGTCTTGACGCTGCCGACTTTCCAGGTCCTTGACGATCTTCATTGCTTCCTCGTTCCGTCCTGAAACGGCATAGGCATTGGCGAGATTGGATTCGAATGTCGTGTTCCCGCCGGAAAGCTCGATGGCTCTCCGGAATTCCGCGATGGCTTGGTCGTGCTCATGCTTCTGCTCCAGAGCCTGACCCAGTTCATAGTGGGCGACGGCGAAGTGCGGATCCATTTCGATGGTCTTCTGACTTTGCTGCACGGATTCGTCATAACGGTGAGCGATGCACAATGCATCCGCCAGGTCAGCGCTGATGATCAGGGAGAGGGGATCCAGGCTCTCCGCTTTTTTCGATTCAGCGATGCCCTCGGTATTCCGTCCCGTCACAATCAGATGCCAGGCGTACCAGTGATGAGCCGTCGCATAGCCGGGATTGAGCGCGAGCGCGCGCTTGTATTCCTTCTCCGCGGATGCCCAATCCCAATCGTAGAGATCCTGGATGAAGGCCAGCGAGGTGTGGGCCTCGCTTAGCTTATCGTCCAGCGCCAGCGCCTTGGTCGCGGCCGCCTTGGCTCTGGGAAATGCATCCTGTGGCGACAGGATTCCGTATTCCCAGTCTCCCGATAGCGCATAGGAGTCGGCCAGGCCGCTATATGCCCTGGCGTAGGCCGGATCGGTGTCGATCGCATGCTGGAAATAATCGGTCGCTCTCACTAGTCCGTCTCTGGTTCTCTTGTTCCAGAAGTACCGTCCTCTGAGGTAGGCCTCATAGGCTTCTGCGTTCACCGGGTCCGATTTTTTCAGCGCAGCCTCTTCCTCTGGATTCAGAGTCACCTGGATCTGCTTGGCAATCTCGTGGGCTACGCTGTTCTGCAGCGCGAGCGTGTCCTGCAGATCTCCTTCGTAGCTCTGCGCCCAGAGGTGCTTTTCGTCAGGCACTTGGATCAACTGGGCCGTGATCCGTACACGTTCGCCGGAACGCAACACGGTTCCTTCCACCACAGCCTCCACATTCAGCTCGCGAGCGATCTCGGATAGGGGCCTGTGAACGTGCTTATACGCCATTGCCGACGTACGGGAGATCACCCGTAGCGCGCTGATCTGCCCCAGGTCCGCGATCAACTCGTCGGTCATCCCGTCGGCGAAATAATCCTGCGACGCATCGCCCGACAGGCTCTCCAATGGCAACACGGCCAGGGAGCGAATCTTGGGTGCGGATATCCTCTCGGAGTAGAAAATCCAGGACAGCGAGGCGGCGAGCACCAAAGCCAAGCCGAGGCCGACGCCTGTCCAGGCACGAAGCCGGTACGATCGCTTCGGTGGCGCGCCCACGTCAGCGAGTTCGACACGATGGGAATCCGTGGTCGGAACGGGGCCTTCGGTTTCCGGCGCTGGTCGCTCGTCAGCGGCGGTGTCGATTGGGGTAACGTCGGCGAGGAACCGGTAGCCGCGACGGGCAACGGTTTCGACGAAGCGCGGATTCTCGGCCGAGTCGCCGAGCGCTTCACGAATCTTGTTGATGGCTTTGTTAAGGCCGTGATCGAAGTCGACGACCGTCTGGCTCCACAGTTTCTTGCACAACTCTTCCCGGGTTACCAGCTCTCCGGGCTTTTCCAGAAGCATCGCCAGGACTTGAAACGGCTGCTCTTGTAACCGGATGCGCAGGCCGCGCTTGGTCAGTTCGCCGGCTCGAAGATCGACCTCGAAGACACCAAACCGCAACCGCCCGGATGGGTCATCGGCGTGGCGCATAGCAGACGCAAGCTGGGTAGATGCTCAAAGCTTTTTGGTGCCTCTGATCGGCCACACCCGCGTGGCTCAGCCAATCGTAGTCCAAGGCTAGCCCCGCGGCCAGTATGCCCGATGAAGCGGGTCTGCGCGACCGTGCAAGGCGGAGGATGCATTCCTAAAGGCTATTGATTCTGTTCGGTTTGCGAGGGTACCGACGTTCCAGCGAGAAAGGACTGCCCGTCCATTGCCGCCCATCCGTACCTCATCGCACTGTGGCGTAGCGCGATCGGCGTTCGTTACGGAGCCGCCAGTGGAAAATCAGGTCCGCCATGGCAATTTTGAGCAGGTCATGCTTCCCCATCTCGACGCCGCACATAACCTGGCCCGCTGGCTGGTTCGCGACCCGTCGATTGCCGAGGACGTTGTGCAGGACGCCTATGAACGCGCTTACAAGTACTTCGCAGCGTTTCGTGGCGGGTCTGGCCGGGCGTGGCTGCTGCGGATCGTCCGCAACGCCGCCTACTCGACGCTCAAAGCCAGGCCTCGGGGAATGGAGGTTTCGCTCAGCACCGGAACGCGTGCAGCCGATGAGGACGGCGTCGATATGGACATGCCCGATCCGAGTCCCGGTCCCGAGGCGACGCTGGCGCAGCGGCAGGATCTCGCCGCGCTCGACGCCGCACTCAACGCGCTTCCAGTTGCCTGGCGAGAGTGTCTCATCTTGCGCGAAGTCGAGGCGCTCTCCTACAAGGAGATGGCGCGGATCATGGACATTCCCATCGGAACGGTCATGTCGCGCCTCGCTCGCGCGAGGCAGGCGCTCCAGCGAGAAGCGCTGTGTGATGACTGCACGAAAAATGCCTCGCTCGCGTCCGAGGCACAGACTTCGAAGCGCGATGCGAGGCGGTGGTGAAGAGAAGGCCGGACGAGACGGCCCAGTGTCTATTGCATGCCTTGTGGCTGGTCGACGTCGTTAGTAGGCGGGCGCTTGCGTGCCACTTGCAGGGCGGAAGACTCTTGCCAGCCGGGACGAGAACGTTTCCTTGCCCGGGTTCTGCGCGACGGTAGCCTGGTCGGCTGACGCCGTGGCCGTGTTCGCCGATCCGTTCGGAGCTTGCCACACGGCCAACGTGGACGCCGACAACGCCTGTAGTTCAGGCTCGGTCAGGCCATTCGGGTGGCTCTGGCGCCACGATGGATCTACGGGTGCGCTCGCGAACATCGGGGGATTGAATTCCGGCGCGGATGCGGCTAATCCCGACGACGATAACGCCTGCAGTTCATGGTCGGTCAGGCCATTCCGGTGGCTCTGGCGCCAGGTAGGGTCTGCGGCCGCGGTGCGGGGCACTGGCTGATTGAAGTAGGCGTACGAGTCACCGCCGAATCGGCTCATGCTGCTGTCGTCGGCCAGCGCGACGCCGGACGCGCCAAGCGCCAGCGCCGTTGCTACTACCAATTGCTTGCTCAGTGAATACGGTTTGCGAGACATGGTTTACTCCTTTGAAGTTGCTGCTGTTGAAAACGGTTCCGATGCACATTCGAAAGCAATTTGTATCGAGGCGTCGTCGGCGTTGGCTGCGATGCCTGCGATGCCACACGAGTACGCGCTTGCCGATGGTCTGTCTGCCGTCGCACCGGAACAAGGAACGGCAACATCGTCAAGGACGCGGGCTCGCATACCCATCTAACCGTCGGAAGGTGAGCGTTATGCCCGATGGAATAACAAAGATGATCTGCAGGTCGCGGCGCCGAATGTGACGCTCTTGCTCGGCCCCGAGATCCCGGTCGGCTCGCGCCTTCTGGAATAAATCCGATTTCCAACGGGTAAACCAAAAATTGGGCGCACGCCAGATGCTGTGGCTGTGTCCGCTGGAGACACGCCAATCAGGCGTGAGTCGAATGAAAATCAGCGCGGCGGGAGCAATCGCATGAAAATCGATGTGCCGGATTCTTTGGATAAGTACGAGCAGTTGCTTGCTCCTGCCCGCGAACGCTTTGCGGCGAGCCCAGGCATACGAGCGATACAGGCGAGCTCGGACGAGGTGTTTCTGGAATCATTTCTGCTGCACTTCTGCGCTCTCGGAACGCGGATGACAGAACCCGTCGAGCGTTGGATTTGCCGCGCGGCTGAGCGTTGCGCCTCCATGGGCTTGACTGAATTGGCACGTGCCTTGTGGGGGCACGCGCAAGCTGAAGCCGGCCATCACAGAATGATGATTGCGGACGTGAAGTCGCTGGCTGCTCGATGGAACGGTCGCCGTAAGCCATCGGTGGATGCCGAAGAGCTACTGAATCAGACCCCGAGTCCAGGGGTACTTCAATATCGAAGGGTCCACGAAGAAAACATCGATGGCGACTCGCCCTACGCCCAAATCGC
>DATMNH010000131.1:0-6034 GCA_035568975.1 Casimicrobiaceae bacterium | reverse complement strand
CCCCTGGCGCCTCGTCCTCCCCAACATGCGTTTCACGTTGGTGCAGATCTGGATCGGGGCGACCGATCTCTGCCTGGTCACGCTGGCGATGTACACCTTGCTGCCGTCGAGCCCGAGTGTCGGCTTTCTGCCGGTGTTCGTAACTTTCCTGACCGCAGCGTTCCTGGGCACGGTCAGCCACGCGCCCGGCGGCCTCGGCGTCATCGAGGCGACGATGCTCATCGGCCTGCCGCAATTTCCTCGGGAGGAGTTTCTGGCGGCGCTGCTGACGTTCCGCGTGCTCTATTTCCTGCTTCCGCTCTTTCTCGCCGCGCTGTCGCTCGGGCTGCGCGAGCTGCGCATGCTGGCGGCCGCGGAAGGGACGCGTGGCGCCCGCCGCGCTCCGGACGCGTGAGCGGACGCCGACGCGAACACGCAGCAGCCGCAACCTGCAGAAACGGCTGGCCGCCAAGGCCATAACGCATTGCCTGCGCTCGCGGTCGGCCCCAAGCTTGTAAGGCAAATACGCCCACGTTAAGGTTTGTGGCACGCTGATTGGGGCTGGTTGTGACGCGTAGAGTTATCGTTTCGGGAACTCGACAGCTGTCGCAATTCGGGTCGGCAATTTCATGGTCGACGCGCGGCCGCAGCGGCGATCGGACTGGACCGGCCGCTCGTGCTTCATCCGCCTTCCCGCGAAGAGCGGTTTCAGTGGCGGCCGCGGCGCTCATTGTGGCGGCGATGATGCTCGGCGCCGCGGTGCCGCGCGAAGCCGCCGCCGAAACGTTGCCGTCGGCGCTCGCCAAGGCCTATCAGAGCAATCCGCAGCTCAACGCACAACGCGCCATCGTCCGCCAGAACGATGAGGGCGTGGCACAGGCGCTCTCCGGCTATCGGCCAACCCTCTCGGCGAACGCCAGCGTCGGCAGGCAGTACGTGAACACAACCCAAATATTCCCGGCGATACCGGGCACAGCCTTAACGCAAAGCATTGCGGTACCGCTCACGGGCACCAACACAGTCTCCTCCCTCGGCGTCACCGGCAACCAGACCCTGTTCAACGGTCAGCAGACCGCGAACAGGGTGCGCGCCGCCGAAAGCCAGGTCTCGCAAGCGCGGGAGACGCTGCGCGTGATGGAGGAGTCGGTGCTGTTGGCGGCCGCGACCGCCTACATGGACGTCTCGCGCGATACCGCCAATCTCGAGGTGCAGCAGAACAATGTTCGCGTCCTGCAGCGCACCCTCAAGGACACGCGCAACCGCTTCGACGCCGGGCAGGTGACGTCGACCGACGTCGCCCAGTCGGAGGCGCAGCTGGCAGCGGGCGAAGCGAGCCTGCATGCGGCTGAGTCGACAGTGATGACGACGCGGGCCAATTACCGGCGCATCATTGGCGTCGAGCCGGCAAATCTCGCTCCCGCCGCGCCGGTGGACCGGCTGTCGCCCTCGACGCTGAACGCCGCTGTCAATGTCGGCCTCGCGGAGAATCCGTCAGTAACCGCGGCGCTCTACGGGGTCGATGTCGCCCAGCTGCAAGTCAAGATCGCCGAAGGCGCGCTATGGCCGACGCTCGGCCTCCAGGGCAGCGTCCAGCAGCAGACTTTTCCGAACATCCTCACGCAAAGTCTGTTGACCGCCACGGGGCAGCTCAACCTGTCCGTCCCGATCTACCAGGGTGGCGCCGAATATTCCGCCATCCGCCTCGACAAGGAGAACGTCGGCCAGCAGCGCCTCAATGTCGATCAGGTGCGCGACCAGACGCGGGCCAACGTGGTCCAGGCCTGGGGACAGCTGCAAGCGGCGAAGGCGCAGATCGAGGCCGCGATCCGGCAGAACGATGCCGCGGAACGGGCGCTCACCGGCGTGCGCAACGAGGCGCAGGCCGGCCAGCGCACGACGCTCGACGTGCTCAACGCCGAACAGGCGCTGGTGAATGCGCGAGTCGCGCTGATTGTCGCGCAGCACGATCGGGTCGTCGCATCCTACGCTCTTTTGTCAGCGGTCGGCCGATTGTCGGCGCGCGATCTCGGCCTGCCGATCGCGATCTACGATCCGTCGGTCCACTACCACCAGATCCGCGATGCGTGGTTCGGCTTGCGCACGCCAGACGGACGCTAAGGCGGTGCAGGATCTTTGAAATCTTCTTTGGGTTCGTTCTGCGCGGATGCTATCATTACTTGTGATACCGGCACATGCAACCAAGCGGTGCAGAGTGCGCATTCCACCCCATTTACGATGCGCGTGCGCTCGCCCAACAGGTTTTTCCCGCTCGCGGTTGGGGCGCCTCGCGTCCTCTTAGGGTGGGGCTTCCGAGCGCAGGAAGCGGACAAGCGCATGAAGGACAAGGCCTCTCACACATGCCACGCGCTCCGCCGCGCTGGCGTAGCCGACGAGCTGCAGCGCGCCGGGAACGCACTGCGGAGAGCACTTGCAGATGGTGCTCAGCATCATCGACCGACAGGAGCGTTGAGCTTGCCCGAGCGCCGCTTCCCGACGCGGTCGACTGTCGAGGAAACGGACGCTGACCCTCTGCCAGGCGCGCCAGTTGCGCTCCCCCAACTTTTGCCTTTTCGGCCTGTCAGGCTTCTACCCAGTGGTGTCATTGGGGGTTGTGTGATGTCTGCCAAGGTGCTCGAACTGCCGGCCCGCGTCCGCTGTGACCGCGCAGCGCGTGAATTGCGTGAGAGCGTGATCGGCGTGCTCAAGGAGATTCGCCGGCATTGCGGCGATGCCGCCTTCCATCGAGCGGCTCGCGACCTCGTGGCTTCGGTGGCAGCGATCGTAGCGCAGGTCGAAGGCCGCCAGCGCATGCTCGATGTGCTCGATCTCATCGACCGCGCCACTGAAGCCTGAGCGGCGTGCCGCGCCACCGCAAATGCTGTGACGACGGCACACCGCTTCCCGCCGCCCTGGTACGTCGCCGAAAGGCGTGCCGCTTGCTCTGTCGTTCTCGGAAGTGGACCGGGTATTAGCTGAGAAACTCTTCGCGAGCCGGTGCGAGTAGCGGTCACGCGGCCGAGCAGCGGCCGCCATCAAATAACGAATCGGCGCCCCATTGGTCATCATGGGAACCGCCACCCGACACCACCCCAGACGACGCGGCCGACCCATCCCGCGACTCGGGTCGCACGCCGGGGGCGACCCCCAAAGCAACGTCGACACCACGCGAGAACTCGACGCGGGGCTTTTCGGAAACCTGCGTCTTTTTTGTGCGCCTACGTCTATTTTGAGACGGAGCCTGACGCCGAATCGGCCACCAAGCTGATGACCCGCGACGAGGCCCGGCGCATCGCTGCCAACGTCGCCAAGCTGCCCAAGCCGCAGGGCGGGTGCCGCGATCTAGGTCATAGAAGTTCGCGCGCAGCGTCTTAGCACTTTAGATGGTGCGCATGAACCAAGGTGTAACTTGTGTCCCGACGGGAAGCCGTAGCTGCTAGCCTTTTCAGATCGCCCGCATAAACGAAGGTGCAACTTGTGTCCGAGGGGCAGCCGGACCCTACTGTTTGCATTGGGCCGGACAAAGCGGCAAGCCCCGTCCCCCGACACGCCCTGCCGATCTGCGCAGAAGCCTAAGCGTGAGTACTCAGCGGACCCCGGGTGCGTAGACGGCCCGGGGTTCTCTTCCATGGCATCCGTTCTATGGCATCCGTGCCTTTCGCCCAGTCTATTTGGCCGACCAGCCGGGACGGCGAGCGGCAGCGTACCTCCTCACGCGCGACGAGGCCCGGCGCATCGCCGCGAAGATCGCCAAGCTGCCGGAGCTACCGAAGCGCTGACTCGACTTCGAAAGTCTGGGAATGTCGGTCTCGACGATGCCGTTTCACATCGGAGCCGATTCGGGCCAGGGGCGGAGCTCAGGGGGCTTGTCTGTCGGCGGGGACGCGGTGGGCCTACCTACCGGCGTCTTGTGCTTCAGGGCCGCCTTTTTCATTGCCCTGGCGGTGGACTTCTCTGTGGTCGGCCGAGCGGCGGTCGGATTTTCGTCCGGGGCGAACGCAACCAAGACGGATGCTTGCGGGTGCGGCGCGCCTGCGGCCACTACACCAAGCAACAGGATAAGAGAGGGAATGAGCCACATGCCGCGCAAACCGGGCTTCATTTGGAAGTAAACGTTTGAGCACCGATTCGAAGCAAAAATGCAAGGCAAGGTCCTCAACAGATAGAAACTGTGGAACCCGGACAAATACGAGTCTCGGTCTGTTCCCGTCCGTGATACTTTGAAGCGCGCTTAAAGCATCGGGCAGTCGGGAAGCCTCGTGAATGTCGCCCACCACTTCCTGAACGACTCGCCGCGCTGGCGGGTTCGTTCGGATGAAATGCGCTCGCTGGCAAGTGAAACAGGCGATCCCGAGAGTAGGATGATAATGCTCCGACTGGCCAACGAGTTATGAGTCGCTCGCGCGGCAGGCCCAACGCCTCGCCCAGCGAGGTGCCACACGCTAAGAACTGAGTCGGCGGTAGTCGGTTTAGCTCACTCTTTCGGTTGAGGCGCGCGACCCGTGCCTCCGCATACCGGGCAGGGCGGGGGTTCAAGGACATAAGGTCCGGTCTTTATCGGCCGCGCGCCGGCGACATAACCTGTCCCGCCGCAAGCTTGGCATTCGCTCGCGGGCTGCACCCTTTTACTGCTCACGACCCCGCGTCCTCGCTTGGGGGTCGCCCTTGCGTGCCGTTTTCCGGTCCGACACGCGAAGGTGCAAGCGTGAAAAAAGGCCCCGACCATGTTCCACCCGGGGCCAGCACCACCGGATTCGAACCACCCGGGGCCGGCTGCGAGCAAAAGTGTACCACGATGCGCCGCCCGACAAAAAAAGGCCCCGCGCCGAACCGCGGGGCCAAGGAGGATGACGTGCGGTTCCCGAAGTCGCGCGGCAGAGGGGGCGAGTTGCGCGATCCGGTACCAGCGGACCTCTTCAAGTTATCTGATTCGTCAGCACCGGCGAATAGTCGCCACGAAAAAGGCCCCGCGCGGCGAGGGCGGGGCCTAGTCGGCCATTGAGATGCTCTGTGCAATAGGATGCCCTAGATATTCCCTACACAAAGCGGCGTAGCTTAGCGCAAGTCAGAGCGTCGGGCGAGCGGCGTCAGCCCAAAGCGCCGTAGCGAATCGCGTCAGCGCCCTGCGCTCTTGAATGCCTTTGCCATATCACCCGCAGTCTTGAAGGCAGCCAAGGCTTCCTTCGAGGTCACCGCGACCGTCGTTTTCAAGGTGCTGATGCTTCCGCCAGCGGCACCGACGATGGCGGCGTGATTGTCCGGGGCAATCGGCGATGAGAAGGAAGTCGTCTTCTCCGAACGGGAGGTAATACGCCAGCAACTCGCCGCCAGCATTTTGCAAAACCTTGGCAATGGCCGCCTCGCGGCCTCCCACAGCCTGCCGACAGTGGAAGTAAAGCGAGCCTCACTGCACAAAACAGCCTTAGCTTAGCGCAAATCGAGTCCGCCGGGCGAGCGGTACCAGTCCCGGGCGAATCGCCGCCAACATCGCCGAGCGCGCTCAAATTTCAAGACGTCGGCATTTGGACTACCCCACCCCATCACGATTCCCCGTCGGTCCTCGTCTTGGCGGGCGACATTTTCACAAAGCCCCGGAGCAGTTGTTGCCTCGTCTCGTCAAAGTCGGTAGAGAATCTGGTCGGTCCAGAAACGCTCGAGCCGATGCAGCGCCATGTTGAGCACGCCTAACTCGTCGGCATTGATGCCGCCGACCTTTTCCACCGTGCGCACGTGCTTGTAGTAGAGCGCCTCGCCGATTTCGCGCACCTCGCGGCCCTTGTCGGTGAGCTTGATGCGGACCGAGCGCCGGTCGACGCGCGAGCGCTGGTGATCGAGGAAGCCCATCTCGACCAGCTTCTTGAGATTGTAGGAGACATTGGAGCCGAGATAGTAGCCGCGCGTGCGCAGTTCGCCGGCGGTGAGCTCCTTGTCGCCGATATTGTAGAGGAGCAGCGCCTGCACCGCATTGATGTCGGCGCGCCCGCGGCGATCGAACTCGTCCTTGATGACGTCGAGCAGACGCCGGTGGAGGCGCTCGACCAACGTCAGCGCCTCCAGG
>DATMNH010000130.1:0-17922 GCA_035568975.1 Casimicrobiaceae bacterium | reverse complement strand
CGCGCGTCGAGCCCGATCTGACGCAGCGCGACCGGAAGCGCGCCTGCGACGTCGCCGAGACCGCCGGTCTTGACGAGCGGCGCGCATTCCGGCGTTACGTAGAGGATGCGAAGCGGGGGCAAGGACAACGTCGAACGGTTCGGTCGCTGGCGGCGTCGGGGTGGCACGAAAGCGTCGAATAGTCTTCGCCGGCGCCGGCTCCGTTCCAATATAGCAGATCACCAACCCGGAGCCAGCGCATGCTATACGTCGTGCGCGCATCGGCGCGCAGGAGATAACGGCCGGCCTTCGAGCAATGGAATATCATGATCGGGTCGCGCGCGATGAAGGCCTAGCATGGATGAGCCATGACCATCGATCAGGAATCCGCGCAACTCGGCTATGGTCCGGCCAAGCATGACCCGCAAGGCCTGCTCATGTCGCAACTGGCGCGGGACACGCTCGCGATCGTGCTGGCAGGCGGCCGCGGCAGCCGTCTTGGACCGCTGACCGACTGGCGCGCGAAGCCGGCCGTGCCGTTCGGCGGCAAGTTTCGCATCATCGATTTTTCGCTCTCCAACTGCGTGAACTCGGGCGTGCGCCGTATCGGCATCTGCACTCAGTACAAGGCGCAGAGCCTGATCCGCCACGTCCAGCGCGGCTGGAGCTTTCTCGACGGTCGATTCCGCGAGTTCGTGGAGTTGCTGCCGGCGCAACAGCGCGTCACGGTGGACTGGTACAAAGGCACCGCCGATGCGGTCTACCAGAACCTCGATATCCTGCACCGCCACGCGCCCGAATACGTCCTGATCCTCGCGGGGGATCACGTCTACAAGATGGACTACGCGCGGCTGCTCGCGGAGCACGTCGGCCGAGGTGCCGAAGTGTCGATCGGCTGCGTCGAAGTGCCGATCGGCATAGCCAGGGAATACGGCGTGATGGCGCTCGACCACGAATTTCGCATCGTCGACTTCGAGGAAAAGCCGCTGCAGCCGAAGCCGGTGCCGGGACGCCAGGACATCGCACTGGCCAGCATGGGGATCTACGTTTTCAACGCGTCGTTCCTCTACGAACAGCTGATTCGCGACGCCGACGATTCCCGGTCGAGCCACGACTTCGGAAAGGACGTGATTCCGTACCTGATCAAGCATGGCCAGCGCGTATTTGCGCATCGCTTCGCCGATTCGTGTGTGAACATGGTCGAAGGCCGACCGTACTGGCGGGACGTCGGCACGATCGATGCGTATTGGGAAGCGAACCTCGACCTCACTCACGTCACGCCGGACCTCAACCTCTACGACGAGCACTGGCCCATCTGGAGCTATCAGGAGCAGCTGCCGCCGGCGAAGTTCGTGTTCGAGGAGTCGGGCCGGTGCGGTGCGGCGTTCGATTCGCTCGTGTCCGGCGGCTGCATCGTCAGTGGCTCATCGATACGACGTTCGCTGTTGTTCTCGAATGTTCACGTGCACAGCTATTGCACCATCGAGGACTCGGTGGTCCTGCCCGATGTCGAGGTGAATCGCGACGTCGTCCTCAGGAAGTGCGTCGTCGACAGGTATTGCACGCTGGCGCCAGGGTTCGAAGCCGGTGTCGATCCAGCGGAGGACCGCAAGCGTTTCTTCGTCACCGACCGCGGCGTGACGCTGATCACGCCCGAAATGCTTGGGCAGGACATGCATCACCTGCGGTAGATCGAAGCACTTGTCCCAGGCGCGGCCCACACTGGTTTACGACGGCGACTGCGGCATCTGCCGCTACTGGGTCGATTATTGGCGGGGGCTGACTGGCGAGCGCGTCATTTACCGCCCGTACCAGGAAGCGGCGGTCGATTTCCCGACTATTCCGCTCGAGGCGTTTCAACGGGCCATTCAGCTAATCGAGCCCGACGGCAAGGTCTATTCAGGCGCGGCCGCAAGCTATCGCGTGCTGCGCCGCGCACCGGGACGCGCCACCTGGTGGTGGTCGTATGCGCACCTTCCGGGCTTCGCGGCGGCGAGCGAGTGGTCCTACGCATTCATCGCGCGCCGTCGTGGCCTGCTCAACCGCGTCAGCAAACTCCTCTGGGGCCCCGCGCTGGAGCCGGAGCGCTACGAGCTGGTGAGCTGGGTGTTTCTGAGGCTGCTCGGCGCGATCTATATCGCAGCCTTCGCGTCGTTGGGCGCGCAGATCCTGGGATTGGTGGGACATGCGGGAATTCTTCCGCTGGGCGATCACCTAGGCGCGGCTCAACGGGCGCTCGGCGACTCGGCCTATCGGGTCTTGCCGACGCTATTCTGGCTCGATTCAAGCGATGCATCGCTGCTCGCGGGATGCGTCGTCGGCGCGCTGCTGGGATTGCTCGTTGTCCTGAACCTGTGGACACGGGCTGCGCTCATCGGCCTGTTCGTGCTCTATCTATCCTACTTCTATGCCGGACAGGAGTTCACGGGATTCCAGTGGGACCTGCTTCTGCTCGAAGCAGGGTTTCTGGCGATATTTCTCACCAGCGGATCGCGCATCGTGATCTGGCTCTATCGCTGGTTTGTCTTCCGCTACCTGTTTCTGGCGGGCGCCGTCAAGCTGCTCTCCGGCGATGCCACCTGGCGCGACTTCACCGCACTGCAGTATCACTTCTGGACGCAACCGCTGCCGACCCCCCTCGCATGGTATGCCGCGGAGCTGCCGGACTGGCTCCTCATCGGCGCAACAGCGGCGACTCTGGTCGTGGAGCTCGGGAGTGTCTTTCTCATCTTCCTGCCGCGGCGTCCACGCGCCGTCGCCGCATGCTGCATCGCGCTTTTCCAGGTGCTCATCATGCTCACCGGCAACTACAACTTTTTCAATGTGCTGAGTATAGGCATGTGCCTCTTCCTCCTGGATGACGCGGCCTTGCGCAGGTTCGTCCCGCGGCGGTTGGTAACGCGGGTGCGAAACCGCGCGCGACACCCGGGACGCGCCGCAACGGTGATTGCGACGGCGCTCGCTCTCGTCGTCGTGCCGGTGGGGCTGAACCGGATCTGGCAATCGCTGACCGGCACCGGGCTGCCCGTGGCCGGAGCGTTGCAACACCTGGTCTCGCCGCTGATGATCGTCAATCCCTATGGATTGTTCGCCGTCATGACCACCAGCAGACCCGAGATCGTGATCGAGGGCTCCGCCGACGGGCAGGTCTGGCGCGAGTACGTGTTTCGGTTTAAACCCGGACCGGTCACGCGGCGTGCGCGGTGGAGCATTCCGCACCAGCCGCGGCTCGATTGGCAAATGTGGTTTGCCGCGCTCGGCGACCTTAGGGACAATCCCTGGTTCGTAAGCCTGATGCGGCGTCTGCTCGAAGGAAGTCCTCCTGTGCTGGCTTTGTTGGAGGCCGATCCGTTTCCCGATCGTCCACCGAAATACGTGCGCGCGCAGCTCTACGATTATCGCTTTGCCGACTCGAGTACCCGCGCTGCGACAGGTCAATGGTGGGTGCGACGACTGGATGGGCTTTATTTTCCACAGGTCAGCCTGGCCCACTCCAAGGATTAGGCAAGACGCTGGCTGAAAAAACTCATCTCCCACTCGTCGGCCCCTTCATCGTGGCGCAAGATATAGACGCCGCCGTCGTAGGCCCGTACCTTGAAGTAGCGGTCGCCGGGTGAGAGCCAGCGGTCGATGATTTCCATCACCTCGATGCGGCGATCGCCAAGGTCAAAGGAGCGCGGCTCCTCCTCGCCACGATGCCCGGCGTAGCATTGCACGTGAATCTTCATTCGATGGCAAACGATACACCGCAATCGTAGAACGATGGATTGGCTCATTTTCGCTGCCGCTATCACACTCGGCATCTTCGCGACAGCGTGGTTGACGCAGGAGCGGCTTATCTTCTTTCCGCAACCCGTCACCTCGACAGCGCACCTGCCGACGCGCGCGGAACCGCTGGAGGTCGTCGCCGCCGACGGCAAGCGTCTCCACGGCTGGATCGTCAAAGGCACGACGGTGCCGGCGCCCACGGTCATCTACTTCGGAGGCAATGCGGAAGAAGTATCCTGGACGCTGGCGGACGCACATTGGCCGCGCGAGTGGACGATCGTGGGCGTGAATTACCGAGGCTACGGAGCGAGCGAGGGCACGCCCGGCGAACCCGAGCTCACCGCCGATGCATTAGCGATCTATGACGCGGTCACGCTGCGGCAGGGCATCGACCCGCGTCGCATTGTCGTATTCGGACGCAGCCTCGGTACCGCCCTTGCGGTGCGCCTTGCCGCTGCTCGCCCGGTTGCCGGAGCCGTGCTGGTGTCGCCTTACGACAGCCTAACAGCGGTTGGCAGGGAGCACTATCCGTGGCTGCCGGTGTCGCTGCTGCTACGCCACCGCTTCGATGCCCTCGCGGACGCGAACCGGAATCGGATGCCGCTCCTCGCGATCGTCGGTGAGACCGACACCATCATTCCACCGGAGCGTTCGCGCGCGCTCTTCGACACATGGGCAGGACCGAAGACTTGGCTGGCCGTTCCAGGGGCGGGACACAACACGCTCGGCGCGTCGGAAATATTCTGGGACGGCGTCGCGCGTTTTCTGGCCGAACGCTGAGAGAATTCGGAGCATCGCCTCCGCTGAATGACCGAATCGAGCCAAGGTCTGTTCGACTATCGCCATGCGACCACCGCAGCGGGTCGCAGCGATCGCTATAGCCACTTTATCTTCTTGAACCAGAGATAAAGACCGACATCGAGCGCAAGCATCACCGCGATGCATATCGGATAGCCGTACGGCAAGTCGTACTCCGGCATGCCCTTGAAGTTCATGCCGTAGATGCCCGCAATCAGCGTGGGGATCGCGATAATCGCCGCCCATCCCGCGAGCTTTTTGGTGACCTCGGTCTCGTTCAAGTTGATCATTCCCAGGTTGACCTGGATCGCCGTCGCCTGCATTTCACGGATGCCGTCGATGGTGGCCTGGATACGTTGCAGATGGTCGAAAACGTCGCGGAAGTATTCCTGCATTCCCATGCACAGGTGCGGGACCCGACCGCCGCGAAGTTTCCCGATCCCTTCCATCAGCGGCTCGACCGCGTGCTTGAGCGTCATCAGCTTCTGCTTGAGGCCGTAGAGCGCCTCGATGTTAGAGCGCGCCGTGTTGCGCTTGAAGATCTGGTCCTCGATTCTCTCGAGCTCGGTCTCGAGGTCGTCCATCACAGGAAAATATCGGTCCACCACGGCGTCCATAAGGGCGTAGAGAACGAACGCGGCCCCGTGCTTAAGCAGATGCGGTTCGCTCTCGCAGCGCGCGCGCACGCTCTGGAAGCCGCGCTCGCTGTGCATTCGCACCGACAGGATATAGTTAGGACCGACAAAGATCTCGACCTCGCCGACCTGCAGCTCGTTCCCCTTCACCTCGACCGTCTGCAGCACCGCGAACAGCGAGTTGCCGTACTCTTCAAGCTTTGGCCGTTGATGCCCGTGGCTCGCGTCCTCGACGGCAAGGGGGTGCAAGGCGAATTCCTGCTGCATTTCCTGAAGCTCGCCGGGCGAGGGTTCGTACAACGCCACCCAGACGAAACAGTCCGGACGCTTGACGTACTTGCCGATTTCCTCCTTCGCGATGTCGGCGAGCTTGCTGCCATCCTGATAGGCGACACAATTGATCAACATGAATTGGCTCCCGCGACCGACCGCAGATGATAGCTGGCGCCGGGGCAGACGGCCACCGTCGCAAGCCTATATAGTGTCCCCTTGGCGTCCCTTGACCGCGAAGTTCTGATAAGTTCCGGCGTTAGTTGGTGCCCGCGGTAAATCAATGAGGATGGTCAGGAACATGTTGCGGCGCCGGGTTTTGTTGAGATTCGCAGCGTTGCTATGCGCGCCCGCATTGCCCGCCTGGGCGCAAAGCGAGGCGACCGACGCCGCCGTCACGCGTCTCCGCGCATTTTACGATGCGCTTCTAAGCGTGATGAAGCAGGGCGACAAGCTCGGTATCCGCGGCCGCTACGAGAAACTGACGCCGATAGTTCGCTCGACTTTCGACCTGGCGGCGATGACTCGCATCGCAGTCGGGCCCGAATGGAATTCGATTCCTCCCGAGCAACAGGCCGCGCTGATCGAGCATTTCTCCCAAATGACGATTGCGACCTACGCCAATCGATTCGATGCTTACTCCGGAGAACGTTTCGAGGTCGAGCCCGTCGCCGAAGCGCGCAATACCGGGCGGATCGTCCGCACCAGGCTCATTCCATCGAGCGGAGAACCGGTAACGCTGAATTATTTGATGCGCGGCTCTGGTGACGCCTGGAGCGTCGTCGACGTTTATCTTACGGGCACCATAAGCGAGCTTGCCACGAGGCGGTCCGAGTTTGGCGCGATTCTCAGGTCCGGCGGCCCGACTGCCCTGATCGAAAGTCTTCGGCAACAGACCGAGAAGTTGATGCGCCCTTCCGCCGCGGGTCCTCAACGGGGCACACGCTAAGCGCTGCCACAAACAATCGCGTCGATCACGAGCGTCACGGACGGTCGCGGCCTCCGACGTTACTTTGGCGCCTCGTCCACAGGCATCCCCGGATCGAGGAGCTCCGGAGGATTATCCTTCGAGCCGCTTGCCTCGCGGAGCTGCGCCTGACGCCGCTGCTGTGTGAGACTCTTCAATTGAGCGTAATAGTCCAGCGCGCTTGCCTTGATTTCATCGAGGGTTTCGATGTTCCGCGCTCTCAGATCGATCCCATCCACCGCGCCGACCGCAAGATTCGTCACTATCCCCGGGTTACCGGTGACGACCAGAAAGGGTGGGGTGAAAAGATCGACGCCCAAGCCAAACGCGTCGCGAACGTTGGACGGCCCGAAAAAGAGCAATACCAGGTATGGGCCACCGTCGACACCCCACGTATAGAGGGTCTGGCCGAAATCGCCCGATTGCTTCGGGAAGCCTTGCTTGGTCGCCAGATCGAACATGCCCGCAAGGCCGACGATCGTATTGATGAAGAAACGGGCGGAGGTGATGCCTGCCGCATCGGGGCGCCGCTGCAACAGGTCGTTAGCGAAGATCCTTGGCTCCGCCAGGTTATCGATTACCGCCCGGATGCGGTCGCGAACGAATTCGGGAACGATCTTGCGGTAGGATTCGGCAATCGGTTTGGTGAGCGCGTCATCCACTGCCGTGTTGAAATCGAGCGCCCTGCGATTTGCCGACTCGAGGGGGTCGTCCGGCTCGCGATTGGTGGGAGGCGAGATCGTGGCGCAACCCGCAAGCGTGACGCAGAGGAGAAGCGCCGCGATGGTCGGCAAACGACGCAGGTGAGACGCCTTCATGCTGGGACGTAGGGTAATGCACTCGCCCTTGCAGCGGAAGTGGCCCTCGATTGGTACACCATGTCGATAGCGACACAAACGGAATGGCTGGTCATTGCCAGTCTCGCGATGACGATGGCCGGTTGCGCCTACGCGCTTGGCGCTGCGGTGGTGGTAAGGCGCTTCGCCGCGAAGAGTTCCCCGCTTGCCGCTTCCTTCCCCGGTGTCACGATCCTCAAGCCACTGCGCGGTGCCGAGCCAGGTCTGTACGATAACCTGGCGTCGTTCTGCAATCAGAACTATCCGGGCCCGGTGCAAATACTCTTCGGCGTGCAGGACCCATCCGATGCGGCGATCGCCCCCGTCAACCGCTTAATGGCTGACTGGCCTGGCCGGGACCTCGAACTGGTAATCCATTCGCACTTGTGCGGCCCGAACCCCAAGGTCGCCAACCTCGTCGAAATGCAGGGGCGCATTCGAAACGACGTCGTGATTATCTCCGACAGCGACATCGCAGTCGCGCAAGACTACCTGTCGAGAACCGTCGCAGCACTGTATCTGCCCAATGTCGGCCTGGTCACCTGCCTCTATCGCGGCGCAGCCCGGGCCGGGACGTGGGCACGCCTTGCGAGCATGGCGATCGACTACCATTTCCTTCCCGACGTCCTCGTCGGGCTCGCTCTTGGCCTCGCGCGGCCCTGTTTCGGGTCGACGATCGCGCTGCGCCGCGAGACGCTCAGGAAGATTGGCGGGTTCGAGGCCTTCCGCGGCTATCTCGCCGACGACTATGCGATGGGTGACGCGGTGCGCGCCGCCGGCATGCGGGTGGCGATACCTCCTTTCGTGGTCGCTCATTCATGCTCGGAGCAGAGCGCCGGCGAGGTCTTGCGCCACGAGCTTCGCTGGGCGCGAACCGTGCGCGCGGTGAGCCCCTTGGGTTACGCCGGGTCGGTCATCACGCACCCGCTGCCGTTTGCCCTGTTTGCCGCGTGGCTGGCGGGTTTCAGCGCCTTGGCGATGAGCGTTGTGGCGGCGTCGATCGCCTGCCGGCTTGTCCTGCAGGTCCAAGTTGATCATACTCTGCGAGTGAGCATGAAACGCTGGTGGTTGGGTCCCGTTCGCGATCTGCTGTCATTCATCGTCTATGTTGCAAGTTTCTTTGTCAGTGTCGTCATTTGGCGCGGCGACCGTTACACGGTGCGTGCCGATGGAACTTTGATGCCGGTCGGAGAGCCAAAACCATGATGCGCACGCTTTTCCTGCAAGCGCCTTCGTTCGACGGATTCGATGGTGGCGCGGGTTCGCGTTATCAGGCGCGACGCGAAATCCGCTCGTTCTGGTATCCCACCTGGCTTGCCCAGCCGGCGGCGCTCGTCGAAGGCAGCAAGCTCGTCGATGCCCCGCCGCACGGCCTGAAGCTTGGCGACGTCGTCGCAACCGCGCGCGACTTCGATCTCGTCGTTCTGCACACTTCTTCGCCTTCTTTTGCATCCGACATCAAGACCATCGAGGCGCTTAAGTCCGCCAACCCTGCCCTGAAGGCGGGCCTGATCGGGGCAAAAGTGGCCGTCGATCCCGCAGGCAGTCTCAGCGCGTCGAAGGCCGTCGATTTCGTCGCCGGCAACGAGTTCGACTTCACGATTAAGGAAGTGGCCGAAGGCCGCGAGTGGAGCAGGATTTCCGGGCTGTCGTATCGCAACGCCGAAACCCGCATCGTGCACAACGACGCGCGCGCCACGCTGGAGAACATGGATGCGCTGCCTTTCGTGACACCGGTCTACAAGCGCGACCTCAAGATCGAGAACTACTTCATCGGCTATCTCAAGCATCCCTATATCTCGCTCTACACCGGGCGCGGCTGCAAGTCGCGGTGCACGTTCTGCCTGTGGCCGCAGACCGTCGGTGGACATCGCTACCGCACTCGCAGCGTCGGACACGTCGTCGAAGAGATCGCATGGGCGCAGAAAGCCTTTCCGCAGGTGAAGGAATTCTTTTTCGACGACGACACTTTTACCGACGACCTGCCGCGTACCGAGGCCATCGCGACCGAGCTGGGCAAGCTCGGCGTGACCTGGTCGTGCAATGCCAAGGCCAACGTCCCGCGCAAGACCCTCAAAGCGATGCGCGACAACGGCCTGCGGCTGCTGCTGGTCGGCTATGAATCGGGGAACCAGCAGATTCTGTACAACATCAAGAAGGGCATGCGCATCGAGTTCGCCCGACGCTTCACCAAGGATTGCCACGACCTCGGAATCACGATTCACGGGACATTCATCCTGGGCTTGCCTGGGGAAACGAAGGAGACGATCGAGGAGACGATACGCTTCGCCACCGAGATCAACCCGCATACGATCCAGGTATCGCTGGCGGCGCCCTATCCCGGAACGTACCTCTACCGCCAGGCATTGGAAAACGGCTGGCTCGACGGCGTGAACGGAGACCTCGTCGACTCGCACGGTGTGCAGATCGCTCCGCTTTCCTATCCGCATCTCTCCCATACCGAAATCTTCGACGGCGTGGAGACGTTCTACAAGCGATTCTATTTCCGCAGCGGAAAGATCGCGTCTATCGTCGGCGAGATGGTCAGAAGCCCGGAGATGATGAAGCGCCGACTGCGCGAGGGCATCGAGTTCTTTCAGTTCCTGCGTGAGCGGAGGGAGAATGCGCACTGAAGTCGCTGATCGTCACGGCCGATGATTTCGGCGTCGCGCCAGAGGTCAACGCAGCGGTCGAGCTTGCGCATACACGCGGAATCCTGACAGCGGCAAGCCTGATGGTAGGCGGTGCGGCGGTCGAAGACGCCGTCGAACGCGCGCGCCGTTTGCCGTCGCTCCGTGTCGGCCTGCACCTCGTGCTCATCGATGGCCCGCCGGTGCTGCCGCGGGAGAGGATACCGGACCTTGTCGATGCGCACGGCTACCTGCGCACCGACATGTTCATGCTGGGGCTTGACATCGTCTTGCGTCCCAAGGTGCGAGCGCAGCTTGCGGCGGAAATCGAGGCGCAATTCGCGGCCTTTCGGGCAACCGGTCTGCTGCTCGACCACGTCAATGCCCACCATCACTTCCATGTGCATCCGACCATCGCCGGACAGATCCTCGACATTGGAAAACGCTACGGCATGACCGCGGTGCGCGTGCCGTTGGAGCGTGCGAGCCTGTTGGATCGCATCGAGCCTTTGGGTCAGCATGGTCGCAATTGGATCGCTGCTCCGTGGACCGCGCTGCTTGGCACGCGGCTCCGGCGGCATGGTCTCTCGGCGCCCGACCAGGTGGTCGGGATGGCGTGGTCCGGCGCCATGACCGAGCAACGAACCGCAGGCGCATTGAAAAACCTCCCAAACGGGATCACCGAGATTTATTTTCATCCGGCAACCGTAGATGCCTTCGACGGCGCAGCGAGCGGCTATCGCTATACCGAAGAGCTCGCGGCGCTGATCGCACCCGGCATGAAGGAGCTGGTGAGGGGTACAGGCGCCCGCACCGGCGGCTTTTCCGATTGCGCGGCGACATGAAATACCTCGCTCGCATGCTGGCGATCGCGGGTTTCGTGCTGGCGGTAGTGCTCTTCGCGCGCGAGGATGTCGGTCGAATCGTCGACCTCGTCATCGCGGCGGGTCCCGGCCTGGTGGTCGCGGGCCTCTTTCATTTCTTGCCGATGATCGCCAACGCCCGTGCCTGGCAGCGGCTGCTGCCGGCGGCACGGCGACCGGGCCTGCGCCTTCTGACGTGGGCGATCTGGGTACGGGAATCGGTTAATGGTCTGTTGCCGGTCGCTCGCGTCGGCGGCGAGATCGTCGCCTACCGGATCTTGCGGCGCCACGTCGCTCTCCAAAGCGAGGCGGCAGCCAGCCTGGTGGTGGACATGGCGTTGTCGATCCTGAGTCAGGCAGGCTTCGCGTTGCTCGGCCTGGGTTTGTTGTTCGCCGTGACGCAAACGTCGGTTGCCACCACTCAGCTTCTGCTGGGCGTTGCCGGCATGATTGCGCTCGGTGCGGGATTCGTGCTGGCGCAGCGCGGTGGCGCGCTTAGCGCCGTCACTCGCATCCTGGATCGGCTTTTCAAGGGCAAGCTCGCGTCCGCCATCACTCGATCGGAGCATCTGGAGAACGCCATTGCCGAGGTGTACCAGCGTCGCGGGGACGTCGGCGCCTGCTTCGCCTGGCAGCTCGTCGGTTGGCTACTCGGCGCAGGTGAGATCTGGCTCGCCCTGTACTTTCTCGGACAGCCCCGCAGCATGCTCGACGCCATCGCGGTCGAAGCGCTGGTCCAGGCCATCAGCAGCGCAGCCTTCGTAGTGCCCGGCGCGCTCGGCGTGCAAGAGGGAGGCTTTTTGCTGATCGGCGCCGCACTGGGCATCGACGGCACGACCGCTCTGGCGCTCGCGGCGGCGCGGCGCTTGCGCGATGTGATCGTCTTCTTCCCCGGCCTTATCGCCTGGCAGTGGGCGGAAACGCGAGCGCGCCCGAAACCGGAAAACGCATCCGAACCTCGGTAGCCACTATGCAAGCGCCCGGCGTGGCGCATGTCTCCGACACGATCAACGACGCGTGCGTGGCTCGCCCAGCAGGGTCGGCAGGAAAAGCAACGCCGATACAAGCGTGCAGGCCAGCGACAACGCCAGAAGCTTGCCCATGCTCGACGTGCCCGGGTGATGCGACAGCCACAGGCTGCCAAATGCCGTTCCGGTGGTGAGCGCGCTGAAGATCACCGCGCGTGTCAGGCTCGATTGCCGCAGCTCACCCCTCCTCGCCCGCCACGCCGTGACGAAGTAAATGTTGAACGCGACCCCGATGCCGAGCAAAAGCGGCAGCGCGATGATGTTCTCGAAGTTGAGCGGCAGGCCGGTGGCGACGCAAATGCCGAGGGTGACGAGCCCCGACAGCGCGAGCGGCGCGAGCGTCAGCGCCACATCGGTCGCCCGGCGCAGGACGAATGCGAGCAGCAGGATGATCGCAAGCAGCGCCCACAAGCCCGCCTGCAAGAAAGCGCGCACGATGGTGCGGCTCGATTCCTGGATCGAGACCGGAGCACCCGTTGCTTCCGGAGCAAGTGCGGTCACCGCGGCGACGAAGCGCCGCAGCGTTTCGTTGTCGTTCGCGTTCCCCTTGGGAAACACCTCGATCCGTGCGCGGCCATCGGATGCGACCCAGTCGCGCTTGAGCTCGTCGGGCAAGGTCGCGAGCGTGACGGGGCTCGCCTGCATGGCCGAGCGTAGCTGGCGGACCGTCGCCGCCAGCCCGGGGATCAGCGCTGCCCGTGCGCGCTCGCGCTGCTGAAGCTCTCCCTGCACGAGGGTCCTCAAGGCGCGCCCGAGACGCGCCGCGGGCGCAGCAACGCCAAGCCCGGGATGCGCCGCTGCAGCTTGTTCGAGCGACTGCGCCGTGCGCGTCATCGCGCGCGCTGTTTCGTCGTCAGTGGGCGGAGGCTTGGAAGATGCCGGATTGAGCACCGGATCGAGCAACAGCGCCGCGTCCGCGATCAGCGCCAATTTCTCGTCTTGTTGTTCGGGCACGAAGCTCGCGAGCGTGATCGCGTGGTCGACCTCGGGCAATTGCTCCAGCCGCCGTGCCAGGAGCACCGCGTCGTCGAGCGAAGACGTCAGCACGTCGATGGTGTTGGGCGCCGTATTGGGATCCTGCATCAGATCGAGCAGCGTCGCCACGGACTCGACCTTGACGCTGCGCAGATGCAGCGGATTGAAGTCGAACCGGAGGCCCGGCAGCAGCGCCAGGCTGACCGCCGCGATGGCCCCCGAAAAGACGAGTACCGGGCGCCGATGCTGGACGAGAAAGCGGTCGAGCGGAGCGAGCGCGGCATACCCCACGGCGGCACGTTCGCCCGGGGGGCGCGACACCGCGATGAGCGCCGGCAGCAAGGTGATGCTGGCAACGAACGCGATGATCATGCCGGTGCCGGCGATCGCACCCAGCTCGGACACGCCGCGGTACTCGGTCGGAAGGAAGGCGTAGAAGCCGGCAGTGGTCGAAGCAGCGGCAAGCGCCAATGCGCCGCCGACCTCTCCGCCGGCGTCGCGCAGCGCGAGAAACAGGTCGCCCGTCGCGTGGCGTCTGGCGCGATAACAAACGCAGAATTGAATACAGAAGTCGACGCCAAGTCCGACAAAGAGCACGGCAAAGGCGACCGAGATCAGGTTGAACGCGCCGAAGGCGAGGAGCCCGATCGCGGCCGTGACCATCAGACCGACTGTGAGGCACAACAAGATCGCCGCGACCAGACGCAGTGAGCGAAGCGCAATCCACAATAGCACCACGATGGCCAGCATCATGACCGCGGCATTGAGAAGAGCGCCTTCGGCCAGCGTCCCGAACTCTTCGTCGGCGAGCGGCACCGGACCGGTCAGCCGTATCCGGATCCGCGGGTCGGCATCGAATCCCAACTCGTGCGCGGCTTGACGAATCGCACCGCTGGCACGTTCACCGGGACGCAGCGCGCTGTAGTCCAATACCGGCTGGACGAGAATGAAGCGGCGCCGCTCGCGCGGAGCGGGGACGCTACCGGTGAACAAGCTATGCCACGAAAAGGCCGGGATTTGCCCGGCAACGACGGCCTCGAGCGCATCGGCGAGGCCGGCCAGCGGTCGCGCGAGCTCGTCGACCCTCGCCGGGTCGTGTTCCACCCCTTCCAGCATCAGCGATAGCGCGTCCATCAGCCCGCGCAGCGTCGTGTCGGCGGCCAGCGTGCCCAGCAGGGGTTGCGCCGCGATCAACTGCTGGGTCGTACGGGATACTTCTGCAGTCGATTCGAAAAGGAGGCCCGCACGCTCGAAGAACGGTCCGCCGTCAGGCCGCCATACAGCGCGATACATGCCGGGCTGGCTCGACAAGCGCCGAGCCAGCGTCGCTGTCGCCTCTTCTGCGAGCTCCGGCGTGGCGCCGTCGACGACGACGGCGATCAGGTCTGCACGTTGCGGAAAGGCTGCGTCGAAGGCCCGCTCGCGCTTGCGCCAGGGCAGATCTTCGGCGATCAGCTTCGCGCTGTCGGTGTCGATCGCGATATGCCCTGCGTCGTACGTGAACGCGCTTGCGCCAAGCGCGCCCGCGACCACGATCACGAGCCAGGGATGGCGCGCGCAAGCCGCCACGGTCTGCTTGGTCATCTTTGCGATGCTCATGAGCGCGCCGGAAGGTTCGTCAAGACTCACGCTTCCCGGTACGAAAGCAGCAGAAGTCCGATCAGCACAAAGCACGACGGCCAGACCCATCCCGCCCAGCGCAACTCTTTCTCCGGCGCTCCGACCTCGAGCCAGCGCGCCCAGCCGGCGGCGATGCCCAGCACGGCGATCGGCAGGTGCGTCATCTCGACCAGCAGCTCTTCCTTGACATTGCCGAGTGCGTGCGAATGCGTCAGCAAGAGCGTGCCACCCAAGGCCGTCAACAAGGGAAAGACACGCATCGCTCGATGCGACGCGATGCGGCCGGTGCGAACTCGCCATTCGAAAAGCGCGAAGGCGACGATGAGCACCACGAACAGCCGATGCTGCGCGACTTCCGGGTCTTTCAAGCTCTCGATGAGGCCGCTCTCACCCATCGGCCAGACCTCGGGATCCGCGCGCAGGAACAGGAACGCGGCAAGTAACAGGAAGAGCAGCGGCCAATGCTTCGCCCAAGGCGCAAGGCCGCTGCGTTGCGCGAGCGCGGCGAGTCCCATCAGCAACACCAACAGTCCGGCCCAATGATGGTTGTACTCGGACCACGCGAGATCGTAGGCATTTCGCGTCGGCAGCGCGCCGCTGCCTGGCACAAAAGCCGGCGTCCGTGTCGCTGCTTGCCTCGCCTGCTCCTCATCGAGGCGCGCCTGCAGCGCAGGAATTGCCAGCAGCGCATGGTCCGGGCTCTGAAACCGTGGCGGCGTGGGCGTCATGCGCTCCACGAGCTCGGCGAACGTGACGCGATCGGCGATGAGGTCGACTGCCGGAGGCATCGACGTAATGGATGCTGCCGCCATGAGCAATGCAAACCCGATGCCCATTTCGACTTCGACGAAGCGCCTGACCCGCCGTACCGCCGCACCATCAGCGGTGAACCGGCGTACGGCACGGAAGTTAGCGAAGCCGAGCAGCACGAGCATGCCGAACAGGATGCTTTTGGTCACCGCCATCGCGCCATAGGCGGTTCCATACACGGCATCGAGCGAGCCGATGTACATGAGTGCGAACACAAGGGCACCGACAAGGATCATCGCGACACCGATGATCGCCAGCGCCGAAAAGCGCCGTCCGATAAGGATCTCGGTCTCGCGCGTCTCGGCGCGCCGCAGCGCCAGCCAGAAGCACGGCAGGCCGCCCAGCCACAGCGCAGCGCCGAGCTCGTGCGCTGCCGTGGCAAACATCAACAGGGCGGAATCGCTCAAGCGGGCTGTGGCATGACTGTTCGCCAACGCTTCGTAGAGAACGAGCGCTGCGGCCAAGCCAACGGTGATGCGAGTCGATGCGGCAGCTATGGGCCGCAGCGACACGACCAGGCCAATCGCCGCTGCGGCCACGGCCTTGACGCTGCCGGCCATTACGAACCCGGCCCCCGCGACCTCACGCCAGGAAGTCTCCAGCGACGCCGCCAGGACCGCTGCGCTTAGCGCGGTGTTCGCGGTCACGCTAATGACCGCCGCCAGCGCCGCACCCTGAATGCAATGCCGTACGCTTGCGGCAATGGGGCGCGCCTCTCGCGGTGCATCGCGGGCGAGCGAAGCTGCGACGAACAGCGCGAACGATACGCTGCCGAGCAAGATCGACTGCGCGACGAGATCGAGGCCACGCAGGACCACGCTGAGAAAACCGAAGATGTCGAACAGCGTGCTCAACGCGCCGGGTCAAGCTCGCGCACGGAGAACCTCACCTCGCCTCGCGTTATATGGCCGTCAAGCGAAAGAACCTGCCAGCGCAGCTTCCAGCGGCCGCTTACCGTCGCCTGCGCGCGCCCGGCGAGCACGCCTGCCGGGCTTTCCGGCGCAAGCGCGATGATCATCTCAGATCCATCCGGCCGCTGCAGACTCAGGCGCGAGCGTTTGCGATCGACCTGGCTGTTGAAGGCAAGCCTGATCTCGAGCTCTCCTCGCGCAACGGTGGCGTTCATCGCTGGCTGTGCCGCCACGACGATTGCGTGCGCGCTGGCGATGCCCGGCGCCAGCGCAACGACGGCCGCGGACACGCCCAGCAGGATCGCGAAAGCCAGTACCGCTTGTCTCGTCCCCGGGAACTCCGGCGCCGCAGACGCATTCGAATCAATCAAGCATCGCTTTCATTATACGGAATCGAATTTTGTCAGGAATCGGTCAGGAATCGAATGCTTGTCGCGACAGGCGCGTATCCGTTACCGCGAGCCGGTTCTTATCGACTTGTCCGGCAGCGCGCAATAGTGGATCATTGCGCTCACGAACGACAGGCCCTCCCAGATTGGACAAGGCTCATGGAAGGAAAAATGATGGAATCGACCGTTTTCTTCGTCGCGCGGGAAAGGACGCCGCGGTGCAGGTGATGCTCGCGCAGCCGCGAGGCTTTTGCGCCGGCGTGATCCGGGCCATCGACATCGTCGAGCAGGCCCTCGCGAAATTTGGTCCCCCCGTCTACGTTCGACACGAAATCGTTCACAACCGCCATGTCGTCGAAAGCTTGCGCGCAAAAGGCGCGCGCTTCGTCGAAAACCTCTCGGAAGTTCCCGGCGGTGCGATTACCATTTTCAGTGCGCATGGGGTGGCACGGGTCGTTGAGCTCGATGCACAGGCGCGTGGTCTGCAAGTCCTGGATGCTACCTGTCCGCTGGTCGCAAAAGTACATGGCCAGGGCCAGCGTTACGTGGCGCAGGGTCGTCAGGTCATCCTGGTCGGTCATGCGGGCCATCCGGAGGTCGAGGGAACGATGGGCCGGATATCGGGACCCGTACTGCTGGTGCAAACCGAGCGCGACGTCGATGCACTCGACCTCGCCGCCGACACGCCCGTCGCATACGTCACGCAGACGACGCTCAGTGTCGACGATACACGCGCGATCATCGCAGCGTTGGAACGGCGCTTCACCGATATCGTGGGTCCGGACATCAATGACATCTGCTATGCAACCCAGAACCGGCAATCGGCCGTGCGCGAACTGGCCAAAATCGCCGACGTGATCCTGGTCGTCGGTGCCAAGAATAGCTCCAATTCGAACCGCCTGTGCGAGATAGGCGCAGAAGCAGGCGTACCGAGCTACCTGATCGCCGACGGAAGCGAGCTGGACGCGGCATGGGTCCATAGTGCCGGCATGGTCGGGATTACCGCCGGCGCTTCTGCCCCCGAAGAATTGGTCGACGACGTGCTCGAGGCGCTGCGTCGCCTTGGTCCGATCGAGGTATCGGTGCTTCCCGGAATCGAGGAGAAGGTGGAATTCCGGCTTCCCGCCGAATTGCTTGGTGGGCGCTCAGCACCGGCAAGCGTATCCTGATCGGATCGGCTGCACTCGCGCGTCTATCATGTCCATACCTCTTTTTCAGAAAGCGCGCATCGGCGCCTATGTCGTCCGCCAGCAATTGACTCGGCGCAAACGATATCCGCTGGTGCTCATGCTCGAGCCGCTGTTCCGCTGCAATCTGGCGTGCGCCGGCTGCGGCAAGATCGATTATCCCGACGAGATCCTGAACCAGCGCCTGTCGGTCGACGAATGCTTGCATGCCGTCGATGAGTGCGGCGCGCCGGTCGTCTCCATCGCCGGCGGAGAG